>NZ_AJQE01000252.1 GCF_000261685.1 Bradyrhizobium genomosp. I (2014)
ACTCGAAGCCGAACGTTTCTTGGCCCTTCGCGCCAGCGAGCGCGCGGCAGCGGAATAGAATCATGCCTCGAACACGCGACGGATTTACGGATATGGACTGGGACAAGCTGAAGGTGTTTCACGCAGCGGCGGAAGCGGGCAGCTTCACGCATGCCGGCGAGCAGCTCGGCCTGTCGCAATCGGCGGTGTCGCGCCAGGTCTCGGCGCTGGAGCAGGAGCTTTCGGTCTCGCTGTTCCACCGCCACGCCCGCGGCCTGATCCTCACCGAGCAGGGCGACCTGCTCTTCCGCACCGCGCATGACGTGTTCATGCAGTTGCAGGCCGCGCGCGCCAAGCTGACCGACAGCCGCGAGCGGCCGAGCGGCGACCTCAAGATCACCACCACGCCCGGCGTCGGGATCAACTGGCTGATCCCGCGGCTCGGCGAGTTCACTGCGCTCTATCCCGAGATCCGCATCTCGCTGATCGTCACCGACGAGGAGCTCGATCTGTCGATGCGCGAGGCCGACGTCGCGATCCGCACCCGCAAGCCGACGCAGCCGGATCTTATCCAGCGCAAGCTGTTCGCGATGGGCTTCCACGCCTATTGCTCGCCGGAATACATCAAGCGCTTCGGCACGCCGCGCACGCTGGAGGAGCTCGACTCCCACCGCATCATCACGCTCAGCGACGGCAACTTCGCGCCGCATTTGCAGAACCGCAATTGGCTGGTCGAAGCCGGGCGCAACGGCTCCGGTCCGCGCGAAGCCTATTTCAGAGTGAACAACATCCTCGGCCTCGTGCGTGCCTGTCAGCAGGGGCTCGGCATCGCCGCCCTGCCCGACTATCTCGTCGAGGAGCAGAGCAAGCTCGTGCAGCTGTTCGGCGAGTCGGATTCGATCCAGCTCGACACCTACTTCGTCTATCCCGAGGAGTTGAAGACGGTCGCGCGCGTGCAGGTGTTCCGCGACTTCGTGGTGAGCAAGGCGCAACGCTGGCCGTCCTGATTTCCGCATGACTGACATGCGGCCTCAGCTGTTGCTGCAGGGCACTCAGCAAGCCCATAATGTTTGCACGCTGAGCCTTCGCGTTGCGCATTTGTCCCCCTCCTCCAGTGGCGCGGGAGTTCAGTAATCCCTCTTGGAAGGTGATTGTGTCGGCCTCACGTGGCCAATACCTAAGCCGGGCCCTCGGGTCCGGCTTTTTTTCGTCGAAATGGACTTTCGCCCTCCGCGTGTGTTGACAGTTCCAGGCATACCCCGCATCATTTGCAAATGATCACGAAGTCGTGCGCAGTCATCTCGAAAAAAGGCCCCCATCCGGGGACCTCGGATTTTTGCGCGCACTAGGCTGACTTCGTCATCGCAGCAAATCCCGAAAACCCCGCCGCCTGGACGGGGTTTTTTCATGTGCCTCCGTCTCAGGTTTTTTCCCGAGAAGGAGATGGAACATGACCGGTCTTGAGGATCACTTGCACGGGCTGTGGCTGCCGCTGGTGACGCCGTTTCAGGGCGGCGCTCTCGACGAGAGGTCGCTGCGGCGGCTGACGCGACACTACGGCGCTGGCGCCGTCGACGGCTTCATCCTGGGGGCGACCTCGGGCGAAGGCATGACGCTGCGCGAGGCCGAGCTCGAACGTCTCGTCGCCGTGGTGCGCGAGGAGATGACGGCGAGCAGCCGTACCGTGCCGATCTGTCTCGGGCTCTCGGGCGCGGACACCTCGCGGCTGAAGGAGCGCCTCGACGAGACCGCGGACTGGCCGATCGACGGCTACCTGATCGCGAGCCCCCATTACGTGCGGCCGTCGCAGCGCGGGCTGCTGGCGCATTTCGAGGCGCTCGCCGATCATGCCGCCTGGCCGCTGGCGCTGTACAACATTCCCTATCGGACCTCGGTCAACATCACCAACCAGACGCTGCTGCGGCTTGCCCAGCACAGGAACATCGTCGGCCTGAAGGATTGCGGCGCCAGCCGCGAGCAGTCGATCGCGCTGCTGCGCGACCGTCCCAGGGCATTTCGCGTGCTCACCGGCGAGGACGCGAATTATTTCGAGGCGCTCAGCGACGGCGCCGACGGGGGCATCGTGCTGTCAGCCCATGTCGAGACCGCGACGTTCGCAGCCATCCATGCCGAGTTGAAGCGCGGCGACCGTGACGCGGCGCAGGCGCGCTGGAACGAGGTCGCCGGGCTGACGCGGCTGCTGTTTGCCGAGCCGAGCCCCGCGCCGGCGAAGTACTGGCTGTGGCGCAGCGGCCTGATCGACAGCCCCGAAATGCGCCTGCCGATGGTCGAGGTGAGCAGCGAGCTCGCGGCGGCGATCGATCGCGAGATCGAGCGACGGACGAAGGTCGCGGCGTAACCGCCCTCCTCAGCTTGACCTCACGCCGTCATTCCGGGTTCGCGCTGCCCGCGCCCCGGAATGGCGGCGGCGGTGTGCGGCGCAGTGCGGCCTTGGTTAACCGCGCCCCAACGGCCTTCGCCGTTGCGGCATGGCGCATCCACGGCTCGTTTACGCAATGGCGCCTATCCTTCAGGATCTACAGAGGGGAAATGACCATGGGACATCGCATCCGGCCGACGGCCGCGCGGCAATTCGCGCCGGCCGATCTCTTGCAGGGCATTCTGGTGGTGTCGTCGTTCGGGTTCTGGGCGGTGATGCTCGGCCTGATGCCGGTGCTGCTGTTTCGCGTTTGGCTGGTCGGCTGACCGGCGGCGCCGGAATGGTTAATCCGCGGTAGCACCTGTGTTCAAAATGCACTGGCAGCCGCGATCCGGATCTTAAAACATCCCTGATAGCACTGACGCCCATAAGCGAAGAAATCGCGGAGGCGTTCGTGAATAGTCAGAATGAAATGGCGGCGCATTACGACGCCGGACAGCCGGGCTTTACCACCGAGGACATTCTCTGGGCTGCCGGCATCTGGTCGGTGATCCTGACCCTGTCGCCGGTCATCGTGTTCTACTTGCTGTTGGTGGCGTAGCCGGGTCTGGCACCAGCGCGCCATCCCGGAATGACGCGTGGAAGCAGAAACGCAAAAACGCGCGGCTCGTCCGCGCGTTTTTCGCCCTCTCGAAAATGACCAATGAAAATCAAGCCGCCTGCTTGTGCATTGCGCCGGACGCCGACGCCGTGCCGCGAATAGCCTTGACCGAACGCTCGATCGCTGCCCACAGCCTTGCGATTTCCTGAGCCGCGCGGCTCTCGGCCTGATACTCGCGCGCACCTTCGCCGTGGCTCAGCGCCATCAGCAGGTCCGAACGGTTGGTGATCTGGCCGCCCCACACCGGAGCACGGAATTTCGCCAGCGCTTCGCGGGCGATGGTCACGATCGGGCTCTCGGCTTCGTCGCGACGCGCCGGCGCACCGTTGAGCACGACCGCGTAGGGCTTGCGCGCGGCGCGGCACATCTGGATGGTTTCCTGCACCGCGTTGACGTCGAACACGCCGGGACGCGCCGGAATGATCACCATCGTCGCGTTGCGGATCGCGTCGTCGACGACGGCCGACAGGTTCGGCGGCGTGTCGATCAGCACCCATTCATAGCCGTCGCGCTTGGCAGCGGAGACGATGCCGCTGACGGAGTTCACGGCGGCCTTGATCGGCGGCTCGTTGGTGCCACGCAGCTTGTGCCACAGCGTGAGCGAGCCCTGCGGATCCGCATCCACGAGCATGACCTGCTTGCTCGCCTTGATCTGCGCGGCGAGATGTGCGGCCAGGGTACTCTTGCCCGAGCCGCCCTTACGCGATGCAAAAACAATAACGTTCATACCTTCCGCCTCCAGATTGACCCCAGGCCGCGAAAATGAATCAGCGCGCTGATTCGGGAAAGAAAAATTTATCGAGGGTTGCGTTATGGCCACGAAATAACAAGGCGTGTTGGCTTTTGAGTCACACTGCGCCGTGTGACGTCACACACACAGGCTCCATGAAGCGGCGCGGCAGGGGCAATCGTGCATTCCTTGAGCAATGGAAGCGGGAAAATGCGGCTCACAACCTGCCCGCGCAAAACCTGCCCCGACTCCTTTCCGTCCTGCGCAGGCCGTAATTGCCGCAAGCCTGCGCACCATGCATGCGAACAAAACGAGTCCGGAGGCTGTCGTGGAGCTGATGTCGCAACACGGAGCGAGGCGGAATGCGGGGGGCCTGGCACGATCGCGCCCGCCTTCCCGGCACGACGTTAGGGTTTCAAACCGGGAACGCGGCGCCCGCGCGCTCAGCCTTCGCTGGATTTCTTTCTGGCCACTTTCGGTGCCGGCTTGGTGGTCTTCTTCGCAGCCTTGGGCGCGATATTGGTCGGCTTGCCGGCGCGGGCCTCGCCCGGCTCGGGGCCGGAGCGGAAGAACACCCGGCATTGCGGCGAGAGCTGCGCCTTCTTCTTGATCATGCAGGCGGTGATGGCATCGACGTTCGGAACGAACTCGCTGCACAGCCGCATCGCATCCGGCGAGCAGGCCTGCTGCTCCTCCTGGGTGTAGGCGAAACCGGCGCGCGGCAGGGCCAGGACGGCGAGGGCAAGCGAAAGGCCTGCAACGGCCAATGACGTCTTCGAGCGAAATGCCGGCATCGATTCCCCCACATGTCGAGTCAGAGGGATAGTGGGTGAACGGCTGTTCGTTGGCAACCGAGGGGGGAAGCGAAAGCCGCGACGTGTGCGGTCTCGGCAACAGGGACGCGAGCAGCGCCGTCTTCTTCCGCTGTCATCCCCCGCCCCAGTGCGCACTTGCGCACAAGGCGGGGGATGAAAGTTGTGGGTGGGGAAGCGCCAAACACAAAAACCGCGAAAACAACCCCATGCACAGTAGCCAAGCCACTGCAAACACTCAGCATCCCATATCTTAGGATTTCACGAAACCGGGTTTGACCCGTCGGGCAAAACAGTGGCATGATGGCATCGTCAAGAAGATGCGCGTGGGGTGCTCGGCCTGTCTCCTGCGCTGATCAATAGCGTCGGAGTGGAGGCGATCGCATGGATGGGAATGAGGCGGAACTTCCGCTCTCGGGAGTTACGGTGGTCTCGCTCGAGCAGGCGATCGCGGCGCCGCTGGCCAGCCGGCATCTGGCGGACTGGGGCGCGCGGGTCATCAAGATCGAGCGGCCGGGCACTGGGGATTTCTGCCGGGACTACGATCACGTCATGAACGGCATGTCGAGCCAGTTCGTCTGGACCAACCGTTCCAAGGAAAGCCTCGCCATCGACATCAAGAGCCCTGAGGGCCGCAAGGTGCTCGATGCCCTGCTGCCGCGGGCGGATGTGTTCATCCAGAATCTCGCGCCCGGCGCGGCGAAGCGGCTCGGCCTCGATGCGGCATCGCTCGTGCGACGATTTCCGCGCCTCATCGCCTGCGACGTTTCGGGCTATGGCACCGGCGGGCCCTACAGCGACAAGAAGGCCTATGATCTGCTGGTGCAGTGCGAGGCCGGCGTGCTCGCGATCAACGGCACCGAGGCGGAGCCTGCGAAAGTGGGCCTTTCCGTGGTCGATATCGCCACCGGCATGTACATCCTCAACGGCGTCTTGATGGCGCTGTATCGCCGCGAGCGGACCGGCAAGGGCACGGCCTTCCAGGCCTCGCTGTTCGATTCCATCACGGACTGGATGAGTTATCCCGCGTTCTACACCGAGAGCACGGGCCGGCCGCTGCCGCGCACCGGCGCGAAGCATGCGACGATCGCGCCCTACGGGCCGTTCCGCGTCGGCGACGGCAACACCATCTTCTTCGGCATCCAGAACGACCGGGAATGGCGGTCGCTGTGCCGCATCGTTCTCGGCGATGCCGGCTTTGCCGATCACCTGCGCTTCCGCACCAATCCGCTGCGCATGCAGAACCGCGACGATCTGCAGGCGCATATCGAGCAGCGCTTTGCATCCATGACCAGCGAAGAGGTGCTGCGGCTGCTGGACGAAGCCGCGATTGCCAACGCCCATCTGAATTCGGTCGAGGCCTTCCTGCAGCATGAGCAACTTCATGCGCGCGCGCGGGTGCAGACAGTCGGCTCGCCCAGCGGGCCCGTGATGAGCTTCCTGCCGGCGCTCACGATTCCCGGCCTGTCGCCGCGGATGGATCCTGTGCCCGATGTCGGCGAGCACAATGAGTCCATCCTCGGTGAACTCGGACTGGCCAAGGAGACGTGACGATGGTCTCGCTGCAACCGAGCCGGGCCTACCTGGCCGTCCCCGCGCATCGCGCCCGCCTGGTCGCCAAGGCCTCCGCCTCGGCTGCGGACGCGGTGTTCATGGATCTCGAGGACGCGGTGCCGCCTGCCGAGAAGGGCGTCGCGCTGGAGGAAGCGGTCCGGTCGCTGTCGTCGCTCGACTGGGGCAGCAAGCGCGTCGCGGTCAGGCTCAACGCCGTCGACAGCCCCTCCGTCGGCGAGGAGATCCGCACGCTGGCGGCGCTTCCGCGGCTGGATGCGGTGATCGTGCCGAAGGCGGAGCGCGCCAGCGACATCGCCGCCATCGCCGATCAGCTGCGCGCCGCCGCCCCGGATCGCGCTGCGCCTGTTACACTCGAACTGCTGATCGAGACCGCGCTCGGCCTCGTCAATGTCGACGCGCTCGCCGCCGCGCACGACAGCGTGGCCGCGCTGCATCTCGGCGTCGGCGACCTCGCCGCCTCGCTCGGCGCCCGCACCTCGGACATCGGAATTTCGCCGGACGGCTATCGCCACGTCGGATCGGCGCAAAGCGGCTACGCCTCCGCGCCGCTCGACCTGTTCGCCTATCCGATGATGCGCCTCCTGGCCGCCGCGCGCGCGTTCGGCCTGCGCGCCATCGACGGCCCCTGCGGTGCGTTCCGCGATGCCAGGCTGACTGAGGCCAGCGCGCAGAAGGCGGCGGCGATGGGCTTCGACGGCAAGCAGGTCATCCACCCCGACCAGATCGACCCGACGCTGCGCGCGTTCACGCCGTCGGCCGAGGAACTGGCCCAGGCGCGGCGCGTGGTCGAGGCGATGGAGCAAGCCGAGGCGAAAGGACAGGGTGCGGTGACGCTGGACGGCAAGATGATCGACTATGCCAATGTGCGGATGGCGCGCAGGATCATCGAGCTGGGGTCTTAAGCGCGCATGGCCACGTTGCTGATCGTCGCGCCGGTATTCGCGCTGATCGCGGCCGGCTATGCGTCGGTGCTGTTTCGCTTCGTCTCGGAGAGCGCGCACAAGGGCATCAGCGAATTCGCCTTCAGCATCGCGATCCCTGCCCTGCTCTTTCGCACCATCGTCGTCTCGGAATTCCCCGACGTCAGCCCCTACCTGATGTGGGGCGCCTATTACGGCGCGCTTGCGATCACCTGGAGCGCGGCGCTCGTGATCGCGGCGCTGCTGCGCCGCCAGCGCGGCGGCAGCGAGGACGGCGTCGTGTTCGCGATCGGCTCGGTCTACGGCAACATCGTGATGCTCGGCATTCCGCTCGTGCTCTCGGCGCTCGGCAACGAGGCGGCGGGCCCGATGGCGCTGATCCTGTCGGTGAACACGCCGCTGCTGTGGCTCTGCGGCACGCTGCAGATGGAGTTCGTCAGCCGCAAGCACAGCGGCTCGATGCTGACGATCATCTGGCCCGTGCTCGCCGATCTCGCGCGCAACCCCTTGATGCTGGCTATCGGCTTCGGCGTGATCTGGCGCTTCACCGGACTCGGCCTCACTCCCGTCGTCGACCGCACCATCGAGCTGCTCGCGCAGGCGGGATCGCCGACGGCGCTGATCGCACTCGGCATCAACCTGTTCCGCTTCGAGGTGAAGGGCGAGAAGCTGAGCATCCTGGTGATGTGCGCGCTCAAGCTCGCGGCGATGCCGGCGGCCGCCTTCGTGCTGGCAAGACTTCTCGACCTGCCGCCGGTCGCCGCCGGCGTCGTCGTGCTGTTCGCGGCGATGCCGACCGGCGCGAATGCGTACATCTTCGCGGTGCAGTATCAGCGGCTGGTGAACCCGGTGTCGGGCGCGGTGGCGCTGGGGACGCTGCTGGCGGCGGTGACGCTGCCGGTGGTGGTGTTGATGGTGGCGCGGTGAGGCGTCCGGGGTTTTACGTCGACGCCGAACGGCCTCGCCAGGGCCAACAGCCGATCAGCGCAGGCCGAAGAACGAGAGCACCGCAGCAATCACAACGACAAGCCCGATGATATAGATGATACCGTTCATAGCTCGACTCCCTCAGCGTTGTCTGTCCTGCCGCAGCTACAAACACCCGGCGTCATGAAAAGGTTCGCCGGTGCGCCCGCCGTTTTCTTCCAAGACCGGGGAACGAAACCGAACGATCCTGCTTCGGCCGACACGATCCCGCGATCATTTTGCCTTTGCACGCAAAGGTGGCTAGACTGGCCTGATACGTGTTGCAGGGAGGGTAACATGGCACAGCGTGAAGACATGCTCGCATTGATCAGGACCGCTTACGCCGCGCGCGGCAAGGGCGACGTCGAGGGTTTGGTGACGGCTTTTCATCCCGAGGGCCACTTCACGTTGATGGGCGACAAGAGCGCGCTCGAACTGACGGGGCGCATGGAGGGGCACCCGTCCCTGCGCGGGGCTTTCACTCAGTTCACTGCCACCTTCGGCTTCGAAAGCCGCGAGATCCTGGCTGAGGTGGTCGACGGGGATCGCGTCGCAGTCCATTCCCGGGTTCTCGTTCGATACAATCCAAGCGGAAAGACTTTCAGCACCGAGATCCTGGACCTGTTCAGATTTCAGGATGGCAAGATCGCTGAGTTGATCGAGTTTGCGGATACCGCGCAGATCAAGGCGGTGATCTCCTGACGAAGTGCGATGACGGTGTAAGTGGCCCGGACCTGCGCGCCAGATAGCGCGTCGTGGAGAGATTAGTGCACTGTCACCGTAATGCCGTCAGCGGTTTAAGACAGTGACATCAGGATGTCGCAGCCCGAGAACCAGCGCGTTTGGCGAAGTACGCATCAATCTTGTCTTTCACACCACTCAGTGGCGGCCCCTCGAATTTCATGGTCTCGGGATGAACTGGATGCCATGGCTCCGCACGTGACAGCCAGACTTCGACTGTCGGTTGAAAGTCGGACGGATCGTCAAGACTGATTGGTGATACAACGACCATATGTGGATTTGCTGGCCAACGCGCGCCAATGAAGCTGCCGCATTTTCCGCAGAAACCCCTTTGGATTTTGCGTCCACTGTGGGCGACGACTTCATGAAAAGTCGGTATGGACTTCAAATATCGAAACTTGTCGCCCGCAATGAACATTCCCGGCGCAAGAGCGCTTCCGGTAGCGCGTTGGCAATCGCGACAATGGCAGATCAACTGAACAATCGGTTCTTCTGTGCATTCGTAGCGAATATCTTCGCAGGCGCACCCGCCAGTCAATAACACCGTCATCGTTCCCCCTAACGCCTAACTCAGGCCTCAACTGCACCGGGCTCGGGAACGAGCATCGTACCGCTCAAACGAGCACACCGGAAGGTCCGGTATGAGCCTCCTCGTGCGGGTCTCCAAGTCCACCGATGTCGCCTTGGGTCACGGGCCGCATGCCTTCAGGTGCAGGTTCTGCTTACCATTCTAAAGCCGACGTGCCTCTGCAGTTGGGGCCGAATAGGCGCTACTCACGTCCAGATCGATGGCAAGCGCTCTCACAAGCTCTTAGGGAATGGTTAGACGCCGGAGTCTTGGCATGACCCCGCTTATGATCGAGCGCGGCTGGCCCTATCTCGCCACCATCGTTGTCGTACTCATCTGGTGGTTCGGGCTGGGGCATCCGATTCCGGCTAAGCCTGATGCTTTGATGGGTGCATCCGGCACGGTCGCTGCAGTGTTTGTCGGCTTTCTGGGGACGGCGAAAGCCATCGTACTCGGCCTCACCAACTCAGCTGTCTACAAGAAGCTCAGAAGCGCCGGCTACGCTAACTTGCTCTATCACTATCTCGCCGAAGCTCTGTTCAGCGCGATAATTTTTCTGGCCGTCGCCGTCGTCGGCTTCTTTCTTCCAGAAAACCAGCCACAGGTTTGGTTTTCCATCGTGTGGTTCGTGACAGGCGTTGCTTCTCTTCTCCTTTACGTACGCGTCACAAGCCTGCTTTTCAGACTCATCAAGCAGGCTTGAGGAAGAGATGCACATACAGCGGTCTCCGCTATAGCCTCCGCTAAGCGTGTTCGATGCATTCCACGATTTCGAGCTAAGGTATTGAAGTCGTTGGTACAGTTGGGTGGGCTCGAACCACCGACCTCCTGTTCCACAGACAGGCGCTCTAACCAACTGAGCTACAACTGCATCCTGGCGAGCCGCGCCTTGGGACGCCCTTGAATAGGGCCGGTGCCGAGGGGGCTGGACGGGGCGGAAACTAGGTGCAACGGGGGTTTTTGGCAAGGCCGCAATGGGGTGGAAAACTTGCGGAATTCACCGTCAGTGCGATGAAATCGGGCTCGATGGGGATGATGAGGGAGTTGCGCTCCCTTATTCCGCTTGCGGGCAGGGCCATCGCTTATGACCGCTCGCGGATCGGGCGCTTAGCTTCCACATCGTCATGGCCGGGCTTGTCCCGGCCATCCACGCCTTCCCCGCGGCACCCAGAACGTGGATGCCCGGGACAAGCCCGGGCATGACGACCTTCCTGACAACGGAAGAGGCGAAGAAAAACCCGGGCCTTTCGGCCCGGGTTTCTCAGTTCAAACCGGCCTCACCGCTCAGGCGGCGGACGGATAGTACTTCGAGGCGCTCGCCTTGATCGGCTCGGCGGTCTCACTGGCGACGCGCTGGGTGAGCTCGACCAGCTCCTTGGCCTGGGACTGGAAGGTCTCGAGCTGCTTGCGGGCGTGGCCGGTCCACAGCTCCATCGCTTCCGACGGCGACTTGGCGCCGAACAGCTGCTGGGCGAAGTCGAGCTGGGCGCTGGAATTGGCCTTCATGAATTCGACCAGCTTGGCGGTGTATTCGCTCGCGCCCTTGGACGCGCAGGTGAACACGGCCTCGACGGTGCCGTTGTGGGTTTCGGCGGCGTCCTTGAACTTTGCGTAGTTCTCGCGGGCCTGCGACACGCCCTTCTCGGCGAACGCACGCATCTGCTCGGGAACCTCGAACGGGATGATCGAGGCAGAAAACGGATCAGTCGCACCTGTCATGGTTGTCCCTCACGCTAATGAAAAAATCGAGTGAGCCTTCTGGCGCGCCCGCCGGCCCCAATTCTGGGCCTTCGCATTCAGCGGGTACGACGACTGGAAACGCAAAACGAATGAGTGGCTCGCCCGGCGCCCAGCACCATGACTGCCTATCATGTCAACATTGTGCATCGCAACGCGCCACAAGGGTGCGCCGCGAAATTTAATCTAGGTAAGGGTGAGGTTCCCGGTCGGAGGAACCGGGGGTTGAGGTAATGGGGTGCGGGGCGCCGCGGCGACTTTCTTACCCTCCCCTGGAGGGGGAGGGTCGATCGCGCGCAGCGCGAGCGGGGTGGGGTGATCTTTCCACTCGGGCACCGCCTGCGTGGAGAGATCACCCCACCTCGGTTCGCATTCCGCTTCGCTGCATGCGAACCGATCTACGGGCGAGCTACGCTCGTCCCGGACCCCTCCAGGGGAGGATGGGCACTTTTTGTACGGCACCGGGCTTTGAACCCGCCCCCCACCCGTGAATCCCTTGGACGAACCGGGCTGCGGCTTGCGGGTTTGGGCACATTAAGGTTATCGCGCTTAGGGTGGCCCTTCCGGGCTTGCGGCCGTGGACCTGCCCGCGCCTCTCGGGCGATAACTCTTTCTTAAGGCTGTCATTCCCGGCAGCCGCCACACCTGATGCGTGAGTGACAAGCCGGCCCTATGAAGCATTCGGATTTCCAGTTGCGAGGTGTGGGCGATCCGCGGCTGGCCGTGCATGCGACCTCGCCGCTGGCGACCTGGCTGTGGTCGCTCGACGGCTCGCGCGTGCTGTGGGCCAATCCGGTCGGCGCAAACCTGTTCGGCGCGGCGAATGGCGCAGCACTCGCGGACAAGGTGTTCGGCCCGGCGGACAGCCATCGCCGCCAGGTCGCCCGGCTGGCCCGCCAGCTGCCGGCGAACGGCACGGTGCGGCTCGAACGGCTGCGCGGCTTCGGCGCCCGGTTCGGCACGCTGATGACCTGCGCCTGCGCGCGGCTCGATTTTGCCGATGGCGGCCACGCCATGCTCGTCACCGCGATGGATCCAACCTCGCGCCCGATGCCGCTGGTCGAGCGGCTGTCTCGCCTGGTCGCGGGTGCCAAGGTGCCGATGGCGGCGTTCGCGCCGGACGGACTGTTCGTCGGGGCGAGCGAGGCCGCCCGCGCCCTGCTCGGTTTCCGCGATCTCGGCGCGGCCGGCCTCGACCGGGCGCGGAGCGATGCGCTGGCAACCGGCCGCGCCGCGACGCCGATCGGCATCGGCCAGATGGTGCTGCAACGGGTCGGCGCGGGTACCGATATCGGCCTGGTCGCGCTGATCGAGCCTGGAGCCCAGACGGCGACTGCGCGCGATGCCGCGCCCGAGCTCGCCGCCGCCGAGCCTCCGGCCGCAGTGCCGGAGGACGCACGGCCTGCGCTGCCGAACGAGGCTCCGCCCGCGATCACGCTGTTCGACGCCTTCAACGACCCGGCCGAAACGGCTGGACCAGCCGCGCCCAAGACTCCGGTTGAAAACACCCCGGTTGAAAATACTCCGGTTGAAAACACGCCGGCTGAAAACACTCCGGTTGAAAACCCCTCCCAAGCCATTGTGTCGCCGCAGGCCGAAGCGATCAAACCAGGCATGGTCGAGCCGCAGTCGGACCAGGAGTCCTCGGGCCAGCAAGAGCCGCCCGCACCGCGTCAGCATCCGCTGCGCTTTCTCTGGCAGATGGATGCAGAGGGCCGCTTTGTGCTTCTCTCCGACGAGTTCATCCGCCTGATCGGCGCGCACACGGCCGCCGGCTTCGGCCGCCCCTGGCGCGAGATCGCCGAAAAATTCCCGCTCGATCCGGAGGGGCGCGTCGCGCAGGCGCTGGCCAGCCACGACACCTGGGCCGGCATCACCGTGGACTGGCCGGCCGACGGCGGCGCGCATCTTGCGGTCGAGCTTGCGGGCGTGCCGGTCTACGACCGGATGCGCAACTTTGCCGGCTTCAAGGGTTTCGGCGTCTGCCGCGATCTCGACGGCCTCAACCGGCTCGAGGCGCTGCGCCGCTTCGAATTGCTCGTCGCGCCGCCGGCGCAGCAGGGCCTGTCCGCCGACGCCGTCGAGCCCGATCCGGAGCCGGAGGCCAAAGCCGCGACCGAGCCCGAAGAGAAGCCCGAAGCAGCGGCAGCGCCTCCGCCGATCGAGCCGCCGCCCGAGCCCGAGCCAACATCCGAGCCTGAACTGTCAGAGCCCGCAAGCGACGCGAATTCACACCCAACCGATCTGGACACGCCCGTGGAAACGCCTCCCAATGTCGTGCCGTTCCGCCCGCCCGGCGATACGCGCTTCCCGACGCTGACGCCTGTCGAGAACAGCGCGTTCAACGAACTCGCGCGGCAATTGTCCGAACGGCTCGAACGCGAGCGCGAGACGATCGCGGCCGATGCGGTCGAGCCGCCCGCCGCGGAGGTCGCGCCCGAGCCGCCATTGCCCGAGCCGGAGGCGCCGCAAGCCGCAGTCGAATGGCTGACCGAGCCCACCCCGCCGCCGCGCGCCGAACCCAGGCGCGACCGCACGCTGCTCGATCTCTTGCCGACCGGCATCCTGATCTATCGGCTCGACCGCCTGCTCTACGCCAATCCCGCCTTCCTCGCGCGCATGGGCCATGCCAGCCTCAGTGCGTTGGAGGATGCCGGCGGACTGGACGCGCTCTATGTCGAGCCGGGCGTGTCGTCGGCCAGCAGCACGTCGCAAGGCGGCACGCCCGTCACGATCAGCGCGACGGTTGCGAACGGCGAGGAGCCGCTTGCGACGACCGACGCGCATCTGCACACGATCGACTGGGACGGCGAGAGCGCGCATGCGCTGATCTGCGCGCCGCCGCAGGCTGTGCCTGTCATCGCAGAGACCGTTGTCGCCGAGACCATCGTCGCCGAGTCTTTCTCCTACGCGCCCGAGCCCGAGCCCGAGCCCTCCGCCGGCGAAGCCGAGGCGGAGGATCTCGCCGCCATCCTCGACACCACGGCCGAGGGCATCGTCATGTTCGATGCCGAAGGCAACATCCACGCCTGCAACCGCAGCGCGGAAGCGCTGTTCGGCTATGACGGGCAAGCGCTGCTCGCGCAGAACCTGATGACGCTGTTCGCGCCCGAGAGCCAGCAGATCGTCGCCGATTATCTCGAAAGCCTGAAGAGCCAGGACATCGCGAGCCTGCTCGACCACGGCCGCGAGGTGCTGGGACGCGAGAAGAAGGGCGGCGTCATTCCGCTCGCGATGATCATGGGCCGCACGCGGCCGGACGGCCCGAACTTCTTCGCCGTGTTCCGCGATCTCTCGCAGAGCAAGAAGGGCGAGAGCGAGCTGACGCAGGCGCGCCGCCTCGTCGACGGCGCGGCCAACGCCAAGGCCGACATGCTGGCGCGGATCAGCCACGAGATCCGCACGCCGCTCAACGCCATCATCGGCTTCGCCGAGGTGATGATCTCCGAACGCTTCGGCGCGCTCGGCAACGAGCGCTATGGCGAATACATGAAGGACATCCGCGCCTCCGGCGAGCGGGTCATCGCCATCATCGACGACCTCCTCGAACTGTCGCGGATCGAGACCGGCAAGCTCGACCTCACCTTCGCCAACCTCAATCTCAACGACCTGGTCGAGGCCTGCGTCGCGGTGATGCAGCCGCAGGCCAATCGCGAGCGCATCATCATCCGCACCTCGCTCGCGCATGCGCTGCCGCAGGTGAGCGTGGACGCGCGCGCGATGCGGCAGATCACCATGAATTTGATCTCGAACTCGATCCGGCTGGCCAGCGCCGGCGGCCAGGTCATCGTCTCCACTGCGCTGACCGACCGCGGCGAGATCGCGCTTCGTATCCGCGACACCGGCCACGGCCTCAGCGAGCGCGAGGTCGCCGCCGCGATGGAGCCGTTCCGCACCCCGCCGCCGGGGGACGCCGCGGACAATGCGGCGCTCAGCCTGTCGCTGACCAAGGCGCTGGTCGTAGCCAACCGCGCCCAGTTCAACATCAGGAGCGCTGCCAATTCCGGCACGCTGATCGAAGTCGTGTTCGCGCCGGCGCTGGCGAAGGCGTAGAGCGCGTCCTCCGGTCCGACCTCTGCCTTCGCGAGAGGTGAAGCAAAGCTGCTGCGCAGGAGCTAGTTCCAGAGCCGGCCTCTGCTGCGATCACCTATTGCTTCGCCGGCGGACCGCTCTTGTTGCCCGGCAGACCCTTGATGTGCGCGGGGTCCTGCTCCTGGACCGAAAGATTATGGGAAGCTGAGCCGACTATTCCCTTCTTGGCGGGCGGACCGCTCTTGCTGCCGGGTTCTCCCGGGATGCCTGCGCCTGAATTCTGCGCGCTGGGGGAGCTGGCAACACTACCGGTGGCATCGGCACCGGTTCGATCGCCCGGCATGGTTGCCGCCGCGCCCGGCTTATCCTGCTCTCTGACATACCCCGAGGCGCCGGAGTTCTCCGTTTTGATGCCCTTGTCCGCCTCACTCTGCAGGTTCTGGTTCGGTGTTGTCTGCTGTGCGATCGCCGGCACCGCCAGGAGCGGGATCGTCGTAAGGATTGCTGCCATTGTTGAGCGCATGAGCTTTCTCCTCCATTACTCCGTCGCGCTTTAACGCCCGGCGAGGCAAAGATTTCCGGCGCATCGCGAATAAGCTTCGGCGAGGTTGTCGTGGGCCGGCGCGGGGCCGCGATTGGCCCGTCCATGCGTAGCCGTCACGCCGCACGAACAGTTTCCAAGAACTACCCTATGCACGGTGAGATACACGCGTACGGTCAAAAAAACACGGCGCCGGTGGCGCCGTGCTTGCCTGGATTGAAGTGACGGCGGCAGTCCGGATCAGCTGTAGATCTCGAACAGGCCCGCGCCGCCCTGGCCGCCGCCGATGCACATGGTCACGACGCCCCACTTGGCCTTGCGACGCGCGCCTTCCTGCAGCAGATGGCCGGTGAGCCGCGCGCCGGTCATGCCGAAAGGATGGCCGATCGCGATCGAGCCGCCATTGACGTTGTATTTGGCCGGATCGATCTCGAGCTTGTCGCGGCAATACAGGCACTGGCTGGCGAAGGCCTCGTTGAGCTCCCACAGATCGATGTCGTCGATCTTGAGCCCGGTGCGCTTCAGGAGCTTCGGGATCGCGAACACCGGGCCGATGCCCATCTCGTCGGGCTCGCAGCCGGCGGTCGCCCAGGCGACGAAGCGGCCGAGCGGCTTCAGGCCGCGCTTCTCGGCGTCCTTGGCTTCCATCAGCACCACGGCGGCGGCGCCGTCCGAGAGCTGGCTGGCATTGCCGGCGGTGACGAACTTGCCGGGGCCCTTCACCGGCTCGAGCTTGGCGAGACCTTCCAGCGTGGTCTCCGGCCGGTTGCACTCGTCGCGATCGACGACGTAGTCGACGATGCTCTCGGCCTTGGTCTGCTTGTCGACGACCTTCATCCTCGTCTTCATCGGGACGATCTCGTCCTTGAACTTGCCGGCCTGCTGCGCCGAGGCCATGCGGCGCTGCGATTCCAGCGAGAACTCGTCCTGATATTCGCGGCTGAGCTTGTAGCGCTCGGCGACGATGTCGGCGGTGTCGATCATGGCCATGAAGATGTCGGGGGCGACCTTGAGCAGTTCCGGATCGATCGATTCCTTCGGCGTGCCGCCGCCCGGAATCGAAATGCTCTCGACGCCGCCGGCGACGATGCAGTCGGCACCGTCGGAGCGGATCGAGTTGGCGGCCATCGCGATGGTCTGAAGCCCCGAGGAGCAGAAGCGGTTCACCGACACGCCGGCGGTGGTCTTCGGCAGGCCGGCGAGCAGCGCGGCCTGGCGGCCGATGTTCGGCGCGCCGTGGGCGCAATTGCCGAGATAGCAGTCCTCGACATAATCCTTCTCCACGCCGGCGCGGCTCACAGCGTGCTGGATGGCGTGCGCCGCGAGCGACATCGGCGGCGTGATGTTGAACCCGCCGCGGCCGGATTTGGCGAGGCCCGTGCGCGCATAGGAAACGATGACGGCTTCACGCATGTGTTTCTCCCTTGTCGAACGATTTGAACGGAGCGTAGTTACGACGCGTTCTGGGCGCCATTGGTACACAATGTTTGGCGGATGCGGGAATAAAAACGCCGCCTCCAGGTGATGGAAGCGGCGTTGTTCCGCGGGTCGGAATATGATGCTCGTCATTCCGGGGCGGCTCGAAAGAGCCGAACCCGGAAGCTCGAACTTCCGGATTCGATGCTCCGCATCGCCCCGGAATGACGGCCTCTCAGAACGTCAGCGCCTTGGCCTGCTTGACCTGCGGCAGGCCCTGCACCTTGGCGAGCAGGTCCGCCGGCACCGCACCGTCGACCTCGACCAGCGCGATGGCATCGCTGCCGGGCGCGGCGCGGCCGAGATGGAAGGTGGCGATGTTGATCTTGGCGTCACCCAAAAGGCTGGCGAACTTGCCGATGAAGCCGGGCTTGTCCTCGTTGGTCACATAGATCATAGACTTGCCGAACTCGGCATCGACGCGGATGCCCTTGATGTCGACGAGGCGCGGCTTGCCGTCGGCATAGACGGTGCCCGAGACCGATCGCTCCTGCCGCTCGGTGGTGACCGCGACGGTGATCAGGCTCTCATAGTCGCTCTGGGCCGCGCGCACGATCTCGTCGACCACCATGCCGCGCTCCTTGGCGATCACGGGCGCGGACACCACGTTGATCTCGCCCAGCATCGGCCGCAGCAGGCCGGACAGCACGGCGGAGGTGATCGCCTTGATCTTCATCTCGGCGACGTGGCCCTCATAGGTGATCTCGACCTTGAGGATGCCGGTCTCGGTGAGCTGGCCGGCGAAGGAGCCGAGCTTCTCGGCCAGCGCGATGAACGGCTTCAGCTTCGGCGCCTCTTCGGCCGTGATCGAGGGGAAGTTCACGGCGTTCGAGATCGCGCCGGTCAGGAGGTAATCCGACATCTGCTCGGCGACCTGGAGCGCGACGTTCTCCTGGGCTTCGGTGGTGGAAGCGCCGAGATGCGGCGTGCAGATCACGTTGGGATGGCCGAACAGCACGTTCCTGGTCGCGGGCTCCTCGACGAACACGTCGAAGGCGGCGCCCGCGATGTGCCTGGAATTGAGCGCATCGACCACCGCCTGCTCGTCGACGAGGCCGCCGCGGGCGCAGTTGATCAGGCGCACGCCCTTCTTCATCTTGGCGATTGCGGCTGCATCGATGATGTTCCTGGTCCTGTCGGTGAGCGGGGTGTGCAGCGTGATGAAATCGGAGCGCTTCAGGAGATCGTCGAGCTCGACCTTCTCGACGCCGATGTCCTTGGCACGCTCCGGCGACAGGAACGGATCGAACGCGATCACCTTCATGCGCAGGCCGAGCGCGCGATCGGCGACGATCGAGCCGATGTTGCCGCAGCCGACGACACCGAGCACCTTGCCGGTGATCTCGACGCCCATGAAGCGGTTCTTCTCCCACTTGCCGGCCTGGGTCGAGGCGTCCGCCTGCGGGATCTCGCGGGCCAGCGCCAGCATCAGGGTGATGGCGTGCTCGGCGGTCGTGATCGAATTGCCGAACGGCGTGTTCATCACGATGATGCCCTTGGCCGTGGCGGCGGGAATCTCGACATTGTCGACGCCGATGCCGGCGCGGCCGATCACCTTCAGCTTCGCCGCCTTCTCGAGGATCTTGGCGGTGGCCTTGGTCGCGGAGCGGATCGCAAGGCCGTCGTAGTTGCCGATGATCTCGGCGAGCTTGTCCTTGTCCTTGCCGAGGTTGGGCTGGAAGTCGACCTCGACACCGCGATCCTTGAAGATCTGAACGGCGGCGGGCGAGAGTGCGTCGGAAATGAGAACTTTGGGTTTGGTCATGGGGATGTGTCCTTCACACCCTCCCCTGGAGGGGGAGGGTCGGCGCGAAGCGCCGGGGTGGGGTGAAGCTGCAACAAAGAAAACTGCCGGTGCGCCGTGTGGAGAGATCACCCCACCCCGCCGCACCTGGCGGTGCGTCGACCCTCCCCCTCCAGGGGAGGGTAAGAAACTTACGCCGCCTTGGCGAGCGTGGCCTTGGTCTCGGCGAACGCCCAGTCGATCCACTGCGTCAAGAGCTCGACGTCCTTCGCCTCGACGGTGGCGCCGCACCAGATGCGCAGGCCGGCCGGCGCATCGCGGTAGTACGCGAAGTCGTAGCCGGCGCCTTCCTTCTCGACGAGGGCAACCAGCTTCTTGGAGAAGTCGGCCTGCGCGTCGTCCGAGAGCGAGGTGATCGCGGGATCGGTGAACTTCAGGCACACCGAGGTGTTGGAGCGGATCGAAGCGTCCTTGGCGAGGAAGTCGATCCACGGCGTCTTCGCCTTCCAGTCGGCGAGCACCTTGGTGTTGGCATCGGCACGCGCGATCAGCGCCTTGAGGCCGCCGATCGACTTGGCCCAGTTCAGCGCGTCGAGATAGTCTTCGACGCAGAGCATCGACGGCGTGTTGATGGTCTCGCCGACGAAGATGCCTTCGTTGAGCTTGCCGCCCTTGGTCATGCGGAAGATCTTCGGCAGCGGCCAGGCCGGCTTGTAGGTCTCGAGCCGCTCCACCGCGCGGGGCGACAGGATCAGCATGCCGTGCGCGGCCTCGCCGCCGAGCGCCTTCTGCCAGGAGAAGGTGACGACATCGAGCTTGGCCCAGTCGAGCGGCTGCGCGAACGCTGCGGAGGTCGCGTCGCAGATGGTCAGGCCTTCGCGGGTCGCGCTGATCCAGTCGGCGTTCGGCACGCGCACGCCCGAGGTGGTGCCGTTCCAGGTGAAGACGACGTCGCTCTTCGGATCGACCTTGGAGAGGTCGGGAATCTCACCATAGGCTGCATTGAGCTTGGTGACGTCCTTGAGCTTCAATTCCTTGACGATGTCGCTGACCCAGCCCTCGCCGAAGGATTCCCAGGCGAGCGTGGTGACGGGCCGTGCACCGAGCAGTGACCACAGCGCCATCTCGACCGCGCCGGTATCGGAGGCCGGCACGATGCCGATGCGGTAATCGGCGGGCACCTCGAGCACTTCGCGCGTCAGGTCGATCGCGAGCTTGAGCTTGGTCTTGCCGACCTTCGCGCGATGCGAACGGCCGAGCGCTGCGTCCTTGAGATTTTGGGCGTTCCAGCCGGGGCGCTTGGCGCAGGGGCCGGAGGAGAAATGCGGCACGGTCGGCCGCGAAGCGGGCTTCGCTACAGTCATGATCTACCCTTCCAGATAGTAAGCCTCCCGTTGGGGGGAGGTGTCCCGCCGCGGCTGATACGGGAAACGGGTAGGCCAGTCAAGGAAGTTCCGGGGCCTCACGGGCGAGTGATGGCTCCTCGGGTGCGATCTTCGGAGATTGGGCGACGGCGAGCGCATTGAGCAAGTCCGTGGCATCGCTGATCAATTGCGCGGCCCTGCGGCGGCTACCGACCTTCAAAATGCATTTGTCATTGGCCTGCACGACGTAGTCGTTGCCGACCTTGATCATTGAATAGCTTGTCATCGAAATCCCCGAACCGACCGAGCTCGGTGCCAGAAGCTGCCGTAGCACCGTTCGTTCCCGATTCAACGTGAACGACGGCTGAGTAGTTTACCGCCCATTAAGATGAACGAATGCGCAATCCGAATTTGCTGATCGCGCAAGGCTCGCGGCCAGAGCCCCATTTCGATACAATCGGAACGGGACTCCGGATTCGTGTATTGACGGGTTTTCTTTGCGCGAACCGTTATCCACTTCGCTCGAAAACGCTTCCGCTGCCTCAAAAGCGGACAGTCATGCCCACATGGCTCGCAGCGAACCCGAGCCGCTTGTAGAAGCGCTGCGCATCGACGCGCGTCTGATGCGTCAACAGTTCGACGAGATTGCAGCCGCGCGCCTTCGCTTCCGCGACCGCCCATTGCACCAATTGCTCGCCGATGCCGCGGCTGCGACAATCGGAAGCAACGCGAACGTCCTCGAGCAGGCCGCGCACGCCGCCTTGCGAACTCAACCCCGGCAGGATCGCGAGCTGCAGGCAGCCGACCACCCTGCCCGCGCTCTCAGCAACCACGAGCGTGAGATTCGGATCGCGCTCGACCCGTGCGAATGCGTCGTAATAGGAGGCGGGCAACGGATCTTCCACGCGTTCGCGCGCGCGGCCGAGATGATCGTCGGCGAGCATCGCAACGATCGCGGCGACGTCCTCGCGGCGCGCTGGACGGATGGAGACGGTTTCGGCATTCATGTCATACAACTCCGGACTCAGCGCGCCGGCGAAAGGCCGAGAAACGCTTCGACTTCGCCGATCCAGCGGCGGACGGACGCATGGCGGCCGAGATCGAAGCCACCTTCATGCGCGAGGCGCGTATAGGCGAGCAGCGACACGTCCGCGAGCGAAACCTCATCGCCGGCGAAGAAGCGGCTGCCGGAGAGATGCTGCTCCATACGATCGAGCGCCGCATATCCGCGCTTGACCTTCTCGGGATCGAGCTCGGATACCCCCTTGCCCAGGTAGATGAGGAGGAAGCGGCACACCGCAATATAGGGCTCGTGGCTGTACTGTTCCCAGAACAGCCATTCGTCCATCTTGGCCGCAGCAAAGGCGTCGCGCGGAATGAGCGCACTGTCACGGGCGAGATAGCGGATGATGGCGTTGGACTGTGCCAGCGTGCGGCCGTCGTCGAACTCGACGGTCGGCACCTGGCCGGCACCGTTCATCCTGAGGAACTGCGGTGTGCGCGTCTCGCCCTTGCTTGTGTCGATCTCGATCCACCGGTAGGGCACTGCGAGCTTGTCGCAGACCCATTTCACCTTCAGACAGTTTCCGGAATTGCTGTCGCCGTAGATCTTCATCGCCGCCGCCCCGTCTTCGGTCGACAGAGCATCAGGAGGCGAGGAGGCTGTCAACAGGAAGCGGACGGCTCAGAACTTGTAGCCGAGCCCGACGCGCGCGTTGTTCAGCGTGACCTGCGTGTTCATGACGGGCGAGAATCTCACATATTCGTATTCAACGCGCGCGAACAACCCGTCCCAAATGCAATATTCGAGCCCGAGGCCCGCAGTCCAACCCACAGCGAAGGCGTTGGTCCTGTGCTGGCTCTGAGTCTGCGACTGCGCCGGAACAGCGTACGTAGTGGCCGTGGTCGTACCGCCTGCGTCCGTCACGATCTGCGTGAGCGTCACATCGCTCGTCACCGTGCGGGAGACGTCCATCCGCCCAACCGCAGCGCCGAAGAAGGCATACGGCATAAAATCGCCGCCATCCCACCCCACGCGGCCACGGAGCGAAATCATGTCCTTGACCTGCGCCGCGGCGGTGCCGGTCAAAGTCACGTTATAGTTGTCGGTCGTGCCGGCGGGCGGATTATCGCCGGGCGGGTTGGTGATGACGAGCGCGTTGTGACCGCTCGTCTGCGTGTGGAGATTGTTGAAGTAGCTGTAGGTGCCCTCAAGACTGAGAATGGCATCGTACCATTGCCAGTTGCGGCCGACGAAACCGCCGAAATTGACGCCTTGCGTGTTGGTCTTGTTCATGAGCGACCAGTTCGCGGTCGGTTGCTGCAGAACGCTGTCGCGGAAGATGTAGTTTGTCAGGCCGACCACGCTTTGGCTGAAATCGGTGGCGTCGGTCGTGTAGCCGGCGCTGCCGCCGACATAAGCGCCATCCCAGTTGCGGGTCGTCTTCGACAGGCCGTCGGTAAAGCCGCCGCGCAGCACGGGCAGGTCCGGCATGTCGGCCGCGTGCGCGGCAGACACCGTCCCCAACATCGCCGCCGCAACCATCAGCTTACGCATCGCAACGCTCCATCGGACTCGAACTGTTGCGATGATCATGGCCTGTTAACCTTAACCAATGGTTGCGTCAGACGTGTTCGTCCCTGTCGGGCCATGAAAAATCCGCAAAGCAAAACGGCGCGGGATGATCCCGCGCCGTCAGGAGACGTTAAGCGATGAGGCTGCCGATCAGCCCTTGGTGACGAGCGGCGGCGGCATGTAGGCCGGCGGGCTGTTGAGATCCCAGCGCACGCCAAGCTTGACGTCGTGCGAGGTGAGCTCCTTGATCTTGATCGAGGTCGGGCCGGAGGCGCTGTTGTCGAACAAACGGTAGTTGCCGGGCGCCGCATCGCCGAGATTCATGTAGCTGTAGGCCAGTTCGACGGTGAACCCGGGATTGACCTTGTAGGCGAGACCGGCGTGGGCCGCCCAGGCGAAGTTCCACTTCCCGTTGTCGGCGAAGTAGGCGACGCTGTTGTTGAGGCCCGGGCTGTATGACACGCCGTCGTCGCGGAAGCCGCTGATCTTGTTGTAGGAACCGCCAACACCGGCACCGATGAACGGGGTAATGCACCACCAGGTGCCGAGGTCGACATAGGCGTTGGCCATCACGACCCACTCGGACTTGCTGCCGGTGTAGTTGTTGACGCCGACGAAGCCGGGTCCAACCACGTTGTCGCTGCCGTGCAGGTTCGCCTTGCCGCGATACTGGCCGATCACGTCGGCACGGAACCAGTTGTTGAAGCGATAGCCGACGCCGAGGTCGAACAGCGGCGAGGAGTCGAAGCCGAGGCCCTCCGTCGTCTTCGAATACCCGGCCGGCAGGGCGCTTTCGATGCTCTTGGCACTCTGGTTGGTCATGCCGATGTCGCCGCGCAGATACCAGCCGCCGAAGTCGGCGGGCGGAGCGGGCGGCGCGTACATGGGAGGGGGCGCGGCGATCGGCATGTCGGCGGCGAACGCCATCGACGAGATCAGGGTTGCCGCACCCGCGGCAAGGAGAGACTTAACGCTACGCATTGCTTCGTCCTTTTGGCCGGTGAGGCAAAGACGGGCGCCCCACGTTCTGGAAACTCACGACCGGGACGATGGCAGCAAATGTTTAAGCGCCACTTAACCCTAATTTTTAAGGTTGATTTTTTCTCACCGCACACGCGGATGCGGCGCCGGCGTTGCAGAAATGCAGCGCCAAATGCGGCGCCTTCGCCGCATTTCCTAACGATGTGTGAAGCCGCAACGCAGCGAGTGAGAATGCGTTAACGCGCGTGCTGCGGCAGCCTGGGGAGGAACACCGCGAGCAGCCCGATCGCCGGGAGATACGCGCAGACCTGGTAGACGAACTCGATCGAGGTTTGGTCGGCGAGCTTGCCGAGCACGGCGGCCCCGAGGCCGCCGATGCCGAAGGCGACGCCGAAGAACACGCCGGAGATCATGCCGAAGCGGTGCGGCACCAGCTCCTGCGCGAAGACGATGATCGACGACGTCGTCGAGGAGATGATCAGACCGATGGCAACGCTGAGCACGGCGCTGGTGTAGAGGCCGGCATAGGGCAGCGCCAGCGTGAACGGCAGCGCGCCCAGGATCGATATCCAGATCACGATCTTGCGGCCGAAGCGGTCCCCCAACGGACCACCGAGAAACGCACCCACGGCGTTCGCGGCGAGGAAGATGAAGAGATAGATCTGGGCTGCCTGCGTCGACACGCCGAAACGATCGATCAGGTAGAAGATGTAGTAGCTCGACAGGCTCGATACGTAGAGCTGTTTTGAGAACAACAGCGCGACCAGTACGAGCAGCGCCACCGCGACCCGGCGCGAGCTCGGCGCGTCAGGATGGGCCTGAGCCGCGGCCGCCTTCTTCGCCTTGATCTGCGGCGCATACCAGCGGCCGATGCGCCAGAGGATGAGGATCGCGAGGAACGCGATCGAGGAAAACCAGGCGATGCTGCCCTGACCGAACGGCACCACGATCAACGCCGCCAGCACCGGTCCCATCGAGGTGCCGAAACTGCCGCCGAGCTGGAACACCGATTGCGCAAAACCGTAGCGACCGCCGGAAGCGAGCCGCGCGATGCGCGCCGATTCCGGATGAAACACCGCCGAGCCGAGGCCGACCAGTGCGGCGGCGACGAGGATGACGAGATATTGCTGCGCGGCGCTGAGCAGCAGCAGGCCGAAGAAGGTCGAGGCCATGCCGATCGCCAGCGAATAGGGCTGTGCCTTCCTGTCGGTGTAGTGCCCGACCACAGGCTGGAGCAGCGAGGCCGTGAACTGGAAGGCCAGGGTGATCATGCCGATCTGCGCGAAGTCGAGCGCGTAGGTGTCCTTCAGGATCGGATAGACCGAAGCGATCAGCGACTGCATGGTGTCGTTGAGAAAGTGCGAGAAGCTGATGCCGGCGAGCACGATGTAAGCCGGCCCTGCCGCTTTGGCGGCGGCGGGGGTCACGTCGCTGACGACGACGGGCTCGGTCAGCGTTTTCTCAGGGACGACGACAGGCTTGTTCAAGGGGGCGGCCCCGGCTGGCGCGGCGAACCGCCGCATCGGCTCATTACGATGCAAGCGGCGGTGGAACCACCGTCAATCGCTTATGGCTGGGATGCGTGGGTGTTCTCGTCGCTTACCCCCCTGGAGGGGAGGGTCGGCCCATGTTGAGCGAAGCGAGACATGAGACGGGGTGGGGTGACGGTCTCTCCGCATCCAACAGTGCACGAGCGGAGAGATCACCCCACCCCGCTCGCGCTTCGCGCGATCGACCCTCCCCCTCCAGGGGAGGGTAAGAAAAACATCAAGCCGCCGCCTGGCCGAGCGCCAGGACGATGGTGTCGACGACGTCCTCGACCAGGATGCGGTCCTCGCCTTCGCCCATGACGCGGATCACGGGCTCGGTGCCGGAGGAACGGATCAGCAGTCGGCCGTGGCCGTTGAGGCGCCTCTCGCCGTCGGAGATCGCCGACTTGACGTCGGAATCGTCGAGCGGCTTGCCGCCCTTGTGACGGACGTTCTTGAGGATCTGCGGCAGCGGATCGAAGCGGTGGCAGACTTCCGAGACCGGCCGGCGCAGCTTCTGCACCACGGCCAGCACCTGCAAGGCAGCCACGAAACCGTCGCCGGTGGTGGCGTAGTCGGACAGAATGATGTGACCGGACTGCTCGCCGCCGAGATTGTAGCCGCCGTTCAGCATCTGCTCGAGCACGTAGCGGTCGCCGACCGGTGTGCGCACGAGATCGAGCCCCTGCCCTTTCAGGAAGCGCTCGAGCCCGAGATTGGACATCACGGTGGCGACGATGCCCGGGCGCGACAGGCGTCCGTCTTCCTTCCAGCTCTGCGCGATCACCGCGAGCAGCTGATCGCCGTCGACGAGGTGGCCGCGCTCGTCGACCAGGATGACGCGATCGGCGTCGCCGTCCAGGGCGATTCCGATATCGGCGCGCATCTCGCGCACCTTCTTCGACAGCGCTTCCGGCGAGGTCGAGCCGCATTCCTTGTTGATGTTGAAACCGTCGGGTTCGACGCCGATCGGCACCACGTCGGCGCCCAGCTCCCACAGGGCTTCGGGCACCACCTTGTAGGCGGCACCGTTGGCGCAATCGATCACGACGCGCAGGCCGTCGAGCGACAGATCTCGCGGCAGCGTGCGCTTGGCGAATTCGATGTAGCGGTCGTGCACGCCGTCGATACGGCGGGCGCGGCCCAGGCTCGCACTTTGCGCCAGCCTCTTGTCGAGAGATTCGTCGAGGAGCTGCTCGATCTGCCTCTCGACGTCGTCTGAAAGCTTGAAGCCCTGCGGGCCGAACAGCTTGATGCCGTTGTCCTCGAACAGATTGTGCGAGGCCGAGATCATCACGCCGAGATCGGCGCGCATCGACTTGGTCAGCATCGCGACCGCCGGCGTCGGCATCGGGCCGACCAGCAGCACGTCCATGCCGACCGAGGTGAAGCCTGCGACCATCGCGTATTCGATCATGTAGCCGGACAGACGGGTGTCCTTGCCGATCACGACCCGGTGGCGGTGCTCACCGCGCTGAAACGCAAGGCCTGCGGCCTGGCCGACCTTGAGCGCGAGCTCCGGCGTGATCAGTCCGTTGGCGCGGCCCCGAATCCCGTCCGTCCCGAAATATTTGCGGCTCATATCGTCCCCCAGGCAACAACCAGGGAATCCCCTCTAGAATCGCGGGCTGCCCGAGCGGGGCCCCGCATCCCTGATTTGCTGGCTTGTTATAATGCCATCATGGCCAACTTGGCTTCAAAAAATATGATCAATCGTTACTGAATCGGCGACGCCGCCGGCTCGATAAGGTCTTGTTAACCCTATGTTTCCCGCCCGAGCGCCGGTTCGGAGCGGAACCGCCCCTAGCCGGAGCGCTTCACATGGCCGTCCTCGCGGCTCGGCGCCGGCTGGGTGACGTTGACCGGGTCGGAGCCCGGAAAGGTCTCTTCCAGTCCCTCCTCCAGCGCCTTCTCGAGATCATGCTTTTCCTTGACCTCTTCCGGTGACGGTCCAGCGTGCGGCCTCGTCATGGCACCCTCCTGCAAAACGTTCTGTAAACGATTTGGCTGTGCATCCAACCATGGTAGATGACCCCAAAATCTTCCGATGCAAGACTTCCGAGTAAGACGGGCCGGGGAAACGACATCATGAAGCACATCACCTGTATCGACGATCTTCGCACGCTGCATAAGCGCCGCGTGCCGAAGGCGTTCTTCGACTATTGCGACCGCGGCTCCTATGCCGAGGAAACGCTGCGCGCCAACCGCGAGGACATGCAGGCGATCAAGTTCCGCCAGCGCATCCTGGTCGACGTCTCCAAGCGCGATACCTCGACCACGATCCTCGGCGAGCCCTCGACCATGCCGCTGATCCTCGCGCCGGTCGGCCTGCTCGGCATGCAGCACGGCGACGGCGAGATCCTGGCCTGCCGCGCAGCGCAGGCCGCCGGTATCCCGTTCACGCAGTCGACGATGTCGATCTGCTCGATCGAGGACATCGCCGCCAATGTCGAGAAGCCGTTCTGGTTCCAGCTCTACGTCATGAAGGACCGCGGCTTCATCAAGGCGCTGATCGAGCGCGCGATCGCGGCGAAATGCTCGGCGCTGGTGCTGACCGTCGATCTCCAGGTGATCGGACAGCGCCATCAGGACATCAAGAACGGCATGACGGTGCCGCCGGAATGGTCGCTGTCGAAGCTGATCGATTTCGCCACCAAGCCGGCCTGGGTGTCGGGCGTGCTGCAAGGCAAGCGCCGCACGTTCGGCAATCTCGCCGGCCATCTGAAGGTCAGCGACGACATCACCTCGCTCTCGACCTGGATCAGCTCGCAGTTCGACACCTCGCTGAACTGGAGCGACATCGAGTGGATCCGTTCGATCTGGCCGGGCAAGCTGGTCCTGAAGGGCATCCTCGACGTCGAGGACGCCGAGCTCGCCGCCAGGACCGGTGCGCAGGCGATCGTGGTCTCCAACCATGGCGGCCGCCAGCTCGACGGCGCGCCGTCCTCGATCGAGGTGCTGCCCGAGATCGTCGACGCGGTTGGTGACAAGATGGAGATCATGTTCGACGGCGGCATCCGCTCCGGCCAGGACGTGATGCGCGCCCTCGCCCTCGGCGCGAAATCCTGCATGATCGGCCGGGCCTATGCATACGGGCTGGGCGCCGGCGGCCAGGCCGGCGTCGCCAAGGCGATCGACATCATCCAGAAGGAGCTGCTCACGACCATGGGCCTTTGCGGCGTCAACCGGATCGACGAAATCGACGATCATATCATTGCGATGTAACCCTCGTCGTTCCGGGATGGTCCGAAGGACCAGACCCGGAACCTCGAGATTCCGGGTTCGCGCTGTGCGCGCCCCGGAATGACACGTCGTCTCACATCGGCGGCGTCAGGCCGTCGCGGCCGATGCTGACACGGCTGGTCTCGAAGGAGCCGTCGGGCAATTGCTTCATGAAGGCGATGACCTTGGCACCCGGCTTCAACTCGGATTTGTCGCTCGGCACGAAGGTCACCACCGGCGTGCTGTCGGCGACGAACACCTTCTTCTCGCCGTCCTTGTACTTGACGAGCAGCGTATGGCCGTCATTGCCGACGACGCTTTCGGCCACGGTCGCATTGGTCATGCTGGAGTTCGGCTTGAGGTCCCAGGGCCGGGAGCCCTCGCCGGTGCCGCGCATGCTTTCCGGAAACACGTGGACCTCGACCGCGTTCTGGCTGCCGTCCGGTCCCGGCACGGTGGTCGCACCGATGAACGAACCCGGCTTGACGTCGGCGAGTGAAATCCTGGTAATGCCCGACACGTTCACGTCGGAGGCGATGTGAAGCCTGACGTCTTCACCGCTGCGCGACTTGACCTGCATGGTGTCGCCATTGACGCTCTCGATCGTGCCGCGCACGCGCGTCGGCACCGGCGCCCTCTGGGCAAAGGCGCAGTAAGTTGAGACGGCCACCATCGCGACGGCGATCAGTGGACGTGTGAAAGTTGCACGTTGAACAGACATGACGGTCTCCGATTGCCCCCATGGGATGGAGAACTCCGGAAGGCCGCGCGCTATTCTCTCAAGACTTTGTGAGATCGGCCTCGACCAGTGCGCGCAGCTCGGCCGTGACCTCGGGCCGCCGGCCGAACCACAGCTCGAAGCCGCGCACAGCCTGATGCAGCAGCATGCCGAGCCCGTCGGCGGTCTTCAGGCCGCGCGCCGTCGCCGCGGCCAGCAGCGGCGTCACCAGTGGAGCATAGACGAGGTCGGCGACGACCGCCGCTTGCGGCAGGCGTGCGACATCAACATCGAGCGACGGCTGCCCGTGCATGCCGAGCGAGGTCGTGTTGACGAGAAGCCTTGCGCGCGGCAGCACGTCGTTGATCGCGTCCCACGGCAGCGGACGCACGTTCGGCCCGAACTGCCTTGCCAGCACCTCGGCCCGCGCAACGGTGCGATTGGCGACATGCACGCACTTGATGCCGCGTTCGAGCAGGCCGAACACGACCGCGCGCGCGGAGCCGCCGGCGCCCAGCACCAGCGCTTCCTCGGCCGCTCCCCAGCCGGGCGCGCTGGCGTCGAGATTGCCAATGAAACCTTCGACATCGGTGTTGGTCGAACGCAGCTCACCGTCGGCAAACCAGAGCGTGTTCGCAGCGCCGACCGCCTTCGCGCGGGCGTCGGGCGTCGACAGCGCCAGCACGCCTTCCTTGTGCGGGATGGTGACGTTGGCGCCGACGAAGCCGCGCAGCGACAGCCGCAGCACGAAATCGCGCAGGTTCTCGGGCGGCACCGCCTCGATGACGTAGCCTCCTTCGATGCCGAGCGTGCGCAGCCAGTAATGATGGATCAGCGGCGAGCGCGAATGCGCGGCCGGCCATCCGATCAGACAGGCTGCAGGAGCCTTGGTCAGGGTCATCCGTCCCTCTGGAAGCGTGGAAGGCGATCCATTTCCCGTCCAGCAGGCGCTGTCAAGGTGCGGACGCCGGCGCGATAACAGCGTCGTCAGCTCGCAGTGGCCTCGTCGGCGGCCGGGCCCTTGATGTCGGCGATGGCGCGTTCGAGGCTCTGGCGATAACGCGCGCGCGGCGGCGTGACGCCATGGGTGAGCAGCGCGCGGCGGACCGTGGGCGAGGCCCCCGTGATGAACAGCCGGATGCCCTGGCGGTGCGCCTTGGCGGCGACGCGGCCGAGCACGTTGGCCGCGGTCGAATCCAGGAACGGCACCGCGGCGAAATCGACGACGAAAGCCTTGCGCCGGTCGGCGATGCCGTCGAGCACGCCGCCGATCGCCGAGGCCGCGCCGAAGAAGAACGCGCCGGTGATGCGATAGACCAGCACGTCGCGGTCGACCGCAAGCGCGGGATCGTAGGGAACGCGATCGCCATTGCCGTCGTCGGCGCGATCGGCGGCCACCAGCGGCGCGCGTTCCTCGATGCCCGTCATCTCCGCCATGCGGTGGATGAACAGCACCGCGCCGAGCGCGAAGCCGACCAGGATGCCTTCGGTGAGATCGCGGAAGATCGTGAGCAGGAAGGTCGCGAGCAGCACGACGGCATCGCCCCACGACGAGCGCACGAGCGTGGCGAATTCGTGCTTCTCCGCCATGGTCCAGGCCACCACGACCAGCACCGAGGCGAGCGCGGCCAGCGGAATATAGCTCGCCAGCGGCGCCGCGATCAGCATGAACAGCAGCAGAAACACGGAATGCAGCATGCCCGCGAGCGGCCCGCGCGCGCCGGCGCGGATGTTGGTGGCGGTGCGTGCGATCAGGCCGGTGACGCAGATGCCGCCGAACAGCGCCGAG
>NZ_AJQE01000253.1 GCF_000261685.1 Bradyrhizobium genomosp. I (2014)
CCACCAGCTCGCAATTGGAGCGGTGACGGCGGCCGGTCATGCCGTCGGCGACCACCGCCGACAGCAACGATTCGATGGCAGCCAGCAGCGCGAAGGCGATCGCATCCGGCAGCACAGCCTTTGCCTTCTCCAGCGAGAACGCGGGCAGCGCGGGCGAGGGCAGTTCGCGCGGAATACCGCCGAAGCGCGAGCCGATGGTCTCGACCGGGAGCGAGAGCACCGCGCTCGCGACCGCCGCAAACACGACCGCAATCAGGATGCCGGGCCAGGACGGCCGCCAGCGGCGTAAGCCGGCGATGATGGCGATGCTGACGATGGCGACCGCGACGGCGGACGGATTCACGGTGTCGAGGCCGCCGGCGAGCGCGGCGAGTTTCGGCACGAACTCGCTGGGCTCCTTCCCTGCGAGCGTGATGCCCGAGAGATCGCGGAGCTGACTGGCGAAGATGATCACGGCGATGCCGGCGGTGAAGCCGACCGTCACCGGATAGGGAATGAACTTGATGTAGGTACCGACCCGCAACAGCCCTGCGGCGATCAGGAACAGACCCGCCATCATGGTCGCGAGGATGACACCATCGACGCCGTGCCGCTCCGCGGTCGCTGCGACCAGGACGATGAACGCGCCCGCAGGTCCGCCGATCTGGAACCGGCTGCCGCCGAGCAGGGAGGCGATGAAGCCGCCGACGACGGCCGTATAGAGACCGCGGTCCGGCGTCACGCCCGAGGCGATCGCGATCGCCATCGACAGCGGCAACGCGACGATCGCAACCGTCAGGCCGGCGAAGACGTCGGCACGGAAATCCGCGCCGTCGTAGCCTTCACGCCAGACGGTGACGAGTTTCGGCAAATACAGTTCGGCAAAAGTCGGACGACGAAGCTGATGCAGCCTGGCCGCCTGATCCGTCGTGATGCTCATCCACAATGCTCCGAAGCATCGTGCGTCCCGTGTTGCCGAGGTGCGACGATGCGCTTACCCATCCTGATCCCGAGCCCGATCAACGCCCGATCATGCTCCGACGCGGCGCGGCGGCCCCGGCTCCTTTAAGCGAACGCCACGCCCGCCGCTGTCGCTGCGGGCCTGTTCGCCGATCAGCTCGATGCCGGCCCGGTCGAACGCCTCGACCACCTTGATCAGGGTCTCGACCACGCCGCGAACATTGCCGGTGCTGGCCTCCATCCGCTGGATGGTCGGCAGCGACACGCCGGCGAGCTCGGCCAGGGTTTTTTGGTCAATGCCGAGCAGCGCCCGGGCTGCGCGCATCTGGAACGACGTGATCACCTCAGCCTCACTCACTAGACCTTATGAATGATATCTATAACATATACAATGATGTAAAATACATCAAAAAGAGCCGAACACAAGAGCCAACTTCTCCCCGTTCCGCGAGGAGAGGTTCTGCGAATCCTCACGTCTGCCTGAGGCAAATCCGCATCCACATCGTCATTGCAAGCGGAGCGAAGCCATCCAGAGTCCTTCCCCGGAGGGATTCCAGTTGCTTCGCTGCGCTCGCGATGACGGTGGTAGGAGAATAAGAGTCCAGCTTTTGCCGCGCCCGCGGAAGCAGCCCCTCATCCCACCCTCTCCCGGTCTGAACAGCAGAGCGGAGAGAGGGTGGGAGAGAGTGCGCATTCGTCAACGCGCGAGACCAATCACGCCGCGTGTTGATGCGCGGCGATGATCTGGTCGGCGGCGCGGCCCGTGACCTCGGCCATGTGGTCGAACTGGCGTGTGAAGCTGCCGGCGCCGGCGGTGGCGGAGCGCAGCTCCACGATCAGCTCTCCGATCTCGGCTTCGGGCATCATGGCGCGGACGCAGTCCCAGCCGCTCCAGCCCTCGCGGGTGTCGAAGCCGAGAATCTGGCCGCGCCGCGCCGACAGGATCGCGTTGATCCTGGCGGTGGCGTCGGTGGGGCAGACGATCTCGACCACGTGGATCGGCTCCAGCAAGACCGGCTGGCATTGCGGAAGGCCTTCGTTCAGCCCCATCCGCGCCGCCGTGCGGAAGGCGAGGTCGGAGGAGTCGACGCTGTGATAGGAGCCGTCGGTCAGCGTCACCTCGACGTCGGTGACGGGAAAGCCGAGCGGGCCGCGCGCCAATCCGTCGACGACGCCTTCTTCCACCGCGGGGATGTAGTTGCGCGGCACCGCACCGCCGACCACCTTCTCGGCGAACTTGAAGCCGTCGCCGCGCGGCAGCGGCCTGATGTCGAGCACGACGTCGCCGAACTGGCCGTGGCCGCCGGACTGCTTCTTGTGCCGCCCGCGCTGGATGATCGGCTTGCGGATGGTTTCCTGGTAGCCGATCCCGGGCGGATGCGAGGTGACCTTGACGCCGAAGCGATCGCGCAGCCGCTCGCCCGCGACGCGCAGGTGCATCTCGCCCTGCCCCCACAGCACGGTGTCGTGGGTCTTGGCGTTCTGCACGACGACGAGTGACGGATCCTCCTCGTGCAGCCGCGCCATCGCCTGGCCGAGCTTGACGTCATCCTTGCGATCGATGGCAGCGATCGAGATCGCGAGCACCGGCGGTGTCGGCTCGATGGCGATCAATGCAGCGGGCGGCGTCTTGCCGTTCGACACAGTGTCCCCGGTCTTGATCGGATCGAGCTTGGCGAGCGCCACCGTGTCGCCGGCCTCAGCCGAGGCACGCTTGGTGTCGTAGGCGCCGTTGACGGCGAGGATGCCGGAGATGCGCCCCAGGCCTCCGGAGGCGGATTGCAGCGTCGCTCCGTCGTCGAGATGGCCGGCAAGCAGCCGCGTCAGCGACAGTTTTCCGCCATGCTGCGAATGCAGTGTCTTGAAGACGTAGCCGAGTGCGTCCTTGGTCTCGGGAACGCCGAGACGTTTTACCGTCTCCGCGATGCCGGGCGCCTCGTGACGCAATGCCTTCATCAGGCGCAGCACGCCGTTCTCGCGCGCGGCCGAACCCAGCAGCACCGGGCAAATCAGTCCCTCGCGCAATTCGCGGGCGAGATCGTCGAACACGGCATCGCGCGGCGGCTGGATGTCCTCGAGCAGCTGCTCCATCAGCGCATCGTCGTGATCGGCGAGCTTCTCCAGCATCGAGAAGCGGGCTTCCTTCTCGCGATCGAGATCGCCGCCTTCGAGCGCGACCACCTCGGAGGCCTTGTGCTCGCGATAGACGAAGGCGCGCTCCAGCGCGAGATCGACGAAGCCCTCGATCAGCTCGTCCTTCCAGATCGGGATCTGGCGCAGCACCAGCGGCACGCGCGAGGCGGGCTGCAGCATTGCGAGCGTCTCGCGGATACGCTGGCTGGCCCGATCGATCTTGTTCAGGAACAGGAAACGCGGGATCTTCAGCTCCTCCAGCTCGCGCAGGATGATCTGAAGCTGCGGCAGCTTCTTCTCGTCGGCCTCACAGACCACGATTGCGGCGTCGACCGCGGGCAGCGCGGTGCGCATGTCGTGGGCAAACTCGACGGAACCGGGACAATCGAGGAAGGTGTAGCTGTCACCCATGAAACTCGTGGTCGCGGCAGTCAGCCCGACGGTCATCTTGTGATGACGGGCCTCTGCTGTGGCGTCGCCGACGGAGGTTCCGGCATCGACGCTGCCGGCACGCGGGATTGCGCCCGTTCGCGCCAGGATTGCTTCCAAAAGTGTGGTTTTACCGCTTTGGAAAGGGCCCACCAGCGCGATGCACCGTGGACCTCGGGGACTTCTGACGTCTTGTCCCATTCGCCGCCTCCTTGGTGTGGAGCTCGGCCCATGATTGGGTCGGCAAGCGTCGATGCTCTGCCCGTCCCCGAGATTTGGCAAGCAGCAAATATCGCTGCGGTGCGTCGTCAGCAAAATCGCGCCGCTTCGCGCGGCGCGATCACACGCGAAAGTGTTATCGCCCCGGACGCAGCTCCAGGCTCTCGAGGCCGGCGGCGACGTTGAGGCCGACCTGGCCCTGCACGCTGAGCGGCTGGAGCGCGATCGAATTGTGGGAGCCTCCGACCAGGACGTTGCCGCCGAGACCGACGCCGACCGAGGCGCTGCCCTGCGCGCCCGCGTAATTGCCGGAGAGGTCGCCGGGGCCGAGCCGGTCGACTGGCGCGAACACGCCCCAGGCGAGCGCGGTTTCCTGGGTGATGCCGATGTCGAGGCCGACCTTGCGGATGGTCGCGACGTAGCGGTCATCGGGCAAGCCGTCAGCGCGCAGCACGCAGCCGAGATGGGTCACCGATCCCACGATGAAGCCGACACTGGCGCCGCCGCGGCATTCGAGCACGCCGATCCGAGTCATCCGCTGCTGCGCGTCGGCAGCAACGACCGAGGCAATAAGGCTGACGCCGGTGAGCCCGGCGAAGAGGAACGAACGGCGCATGAAATATCTCCGGCGATGATGTGATGCGAGCAGAGGGAGCGCCCCACCCGTGTTGCGTGACGGTCTATGCCACAACAGCCGTGGTGGTGCCAGATCGCGCACGAGGATAAGCGTGCAAACAATGAAAAAGGCCCGCCAGAGACGGGCCTTTTCGATGTCTTGTCGCGACAGAGCCTCAGCGCAGATTGCCGCAGAAGCGCTGGATGCGCTTGCAGGCGTCTTCGAGGTCCGAGGTCTTGGTCGCATAGGAGATGCGGAAAGCAGGTCCCAGGCCGAAGGCCGATCCCTGCACCACGGCGACACCTTCGGTCTCCAGCAGCTCGGTGACGAACTGCTCGTCGTTCGAGATCACGTTGCCGGACGGCGCTTTCTTGCCGATGGTGCCGGCGCAGGACGGATAGACGTAGAACGCGCCCTCGGGGCGGGGGCACTCGATGCCACTTGCCTGGTTGAGCATGGAGACGACGAGGTCGCGGCGCTCCTTGAAGACCTTGTTGTTGGCGGGAATGAACTCCTGCGGACCGTTCAGCGCCTCGACCGAGGCCCACTGCGCGATCGAGCACGGGTTCGAGGTCGATTGCGACTGGATCGTCGCCATCGCCTTGACGAGATGCGCCGGACCGCCGGCATAGCCGATACGCCAGCCGGTCATGCAATAGGCCTTGGAGACGCCGTTCACCGTGAGTGTGCGGTCGTAGAGACCAGGCTCGACCTGCGCGACGGTGGTGAACTGGAAGTCGTCATAGACGAGATGCTCGTACATGTCGTCGGTCATCACCCAGACATGTGGATGCTTCACCAGCACCTCGGTGAGCGCCTTCAGTTCCGAACGCGTGTAGGCGGCCCCCGTCGGGTTCGACGGCGAGCACAGGATGACCCATTTGGTCTTCGGCGTGATCGCGCGCTCGAGCGCTTCTGCCTGGAGCTTGAAGCCGGTCGCTGCGGTGCAGACCACCGGCACCGGCTCCCCCC
>NZ_AJQE01000254.1 GCF_000261685.1 Bradyrhizobium genomosp. I (2014)
CAGGGTAGCTGACCCAATAGGGCGCGGGAATGATCACCTCGTCGCCCGGATTGATGGTCGCCATCAGCGCGTTGTAGAGCACCTGCTTGCCGCCGGTGCCGACGATGATCTGGTTCGGCTTGTAGGCGACGCCGTTCTCGCGCTGAAACTTGGCGATGATGGCTTCCTTCAGCTCGGGGATGCCGTCCACCGCGGTGTACTTGGTCTTGCCGGCCTCGATGGCGCGGATCGCCGCCAGCTTGATGTTGGCGGGCGTGTCGAAGTCGGGCTCGCCGGCACCGAGGCCAATGACGTTGCGCCCCGCCGCTTTCAGCGCGCGTGCTTTATCCGTGACCGCGATGGTCGCGGACGGCTTCACACGGTCGAGCGCAGCGGCAAGGAAGGACATCATCATCTCCTGGCGAGCGTCGTGAAGCCTTTCGCCTCACGACTCCATTTGTGGGAATGAGGCACCCTAAAACGTGTGCCGCTGCGCCGCAAGAAACTTCAGCCCGATCTCGGAAAAGTTTACGGTATCGCGCGGTTCGAGGGCATGATTCACCGCAATATTCCGCAACTTTGCCGCCCAAAACCCCTCATATCCGGCAAGGCTTGTCCTCGGAGCAATTCTGGTTGCTCGACGGGCGGTCCGTCATGCCCGGGCTTGCCGCCTCCGCCGACGCTTCGCCGGCTCGACACTGGGCAGCCCCGGCAAAGCTCGGCGCAGCCAGGTCCCGGCATCCGCGTCCTTCGCACCACGTGGCAAGACGGGATGGCCGGAACGAAGCCCGGCCACGACGATGCCGAAGCTTCGGTGCCCAACCTAAATCGCCGAACCGTTTCACACCGATGCGCAGCGCGATGCGTCCGCGCGTTGACGCAAGTGTGAACTGAATTGCATCGTCGCGCGGAAATGATCTTCCGCAGCATTGCAGTGCGGTAGGGTTTTCGAGTTTTTCTATTGGCCGGCTCTTGCGGCGGATTCGCATCGGCATCATTGTTTAGCCGCCTTGTGGGGCAACGAACGCCGCGTCTTCCCGTCCTCGGATTCGAACTGCAGAATGTACAAGCTCTATTCGATGCAACGCTCGGGCAACAGCTACAAGGTCCGCCTTGCGCTGGCGCTGCTCAACCTGCCTTACGAAGCGGTGGAGGTGGACATTCTGCGTGGCGAGAGCCGCACGCCGGACTTTCTGAGCAAGAACCCGTCCGGGCAGGTGCCGCTGCTCGAGGTCGGCGCGGACCGCTATCTCGCCGAATCCAATGCCATCCTCTGGTACGTCGCCGTCGGCACGCCGCTCGCGCCGGAGAACCGCATCGACCGCGCCGAGGCGCTGCAATGGATGTTCTTCGAGCAGCACGCGCTCGAGCCGAACATCGGCGCCGCCTATTTCTGGCTGTCGCTGGTCAAGGGCGGCCGCGATCTCCAGACCCATTCGCTGGAGGACTGGATGGAGCGCGGCTATGGCGCGCTCCAGGTCATGGAGAACCATCTCAAGACCAACGCCTATTTCGCCGCGCGCCAGCTCACGGTCGCCGACATCGCGCTATACGGCTACACTCACCTCGCCGAACGCTGCGATTTCGACCTTTCGACCTTCCCGGCGATCCGCGACTGGCTCAAGCGCGTGGAAGCTGCGCCCGGCTTCGTGGCGATGGACTGGCGCCCGGCCGATATCGACGACCCCGCCAGCATCGCGGCGGGCGCCTGACTGGACGGTCCCGCTCCAGCAAATAGCGGGCATAAGGGTCGTCCTTGCCGCAATCTTGCCGCTTTAGGCGCGACGGCCGCCGCAATGTTGCCCGTTGAAACGGGGAAATTGTCCCGCGTCGCGGGTGATTCGCCCGCGTGTTGAGGGATTTAGACCCATGATTCGGGCGTCCGGCACGGCAGGCTTTCAGGGCCAACCCGCCACCGTCGCGTCTTCCCGGCTGACCAACGCGGTCGCGGCCTCGCTCGCTGTCGCCGCGCTCTCGCTGTGCCTGATCGTCACCCTGACGGTACTGTCGACCAGGGCGACCATGGCGATGGGCCTGCCGATCTGATTCCCGCTTCATCCTCGACCAGCCTTCAAGGCGCGCGGCCCGCGCCAACCGGCATTGCGACAGGACGTCGATGAAGTCACCTGTGGTCGTCGTTGCAATCACCCTGGCTGCGGCCATCCTGGTCGCGGCGTCGCTGCTGATCATCGTCGGCACGCGCAAGGGCGCGGGAACGTCAACGATGAATGCGCCCACTTCGGAACAGCGCGTCGAGCACGCGCACATGGTCTAAAATCATCCGAAAGGTTTGCGCTTCGCCGCAACCGCCCATTAAGCGCTCCGCGCGAAATCGCATTGTATTGGCGCAACGATCAGTCAGTGTTGCGGCGTTGCCACGTTCGGGAGGAGCGAGACTGGCTCATGCGGCTCGGATGGCGTGCGATCTCCGGACCGGTGCTGACGGCGGCGACCTTGCTGCTGGCGATGCTGTTCGATCGCTTCATCCCTACTCCCTCCCCCGCGCCGCTGCTGGTCTGCATCGTGGCGCTGGCCGGTGCGCTGTCGGGTCTCGCCTCCGCCATGACCAGCGCCGCCGTCGCGGTCACCGGCGCGGCGCTGCTGTTCCTCGATCGCCATGGCGTCTCAGGCTATGGCGCTGCGGACCTCGTCCGGCTCGGCCTGCTCGCGATGACCGCCGCGGGCACCGCGGGCATCACCGGCCTGATGCGCGAGCGGCTGCTCGACACATTCGCAGCCGAGCGCCGGAGCCACGCCACGGCAACGCGGCTGTCGGCCGCCCTCGACCAGGTCGATATCGGCATCGTGCTGCTGGATGCCGAGACCCGGGCCGAGTTCATCAACCGCGCGTTCCGCGATTATTTCGCTGTGCCGGACGAGATTGCCGAAAGCAAGCCGCCCTTCATCGCGCTGATGTATCACGGCCGCGACACAGGCGCGTTCGAACTGCCGGAGGACGAGCTTGGCACCTTCATCGCGCAACGCATGGAGATGGTGCGGGTCGGCGATGCGACGCCGATCAATATCAAATTGCGCAACGGCGAGGTGCTGCGCTTCGTCTGCACCGCGCTGCCCGACGGTGGGCGCATGCTGAGCTACACCCCGGTGACCGACCTCGTGCGCCACACCGACGCGCCGTCACGCGCCGATTACTACCGCTCGCTGCGCGACACGACCAACCGCAAGCTGAGCCGGTATCTGCGCGTCGCGGAGTGACCGGTCCGGCCCTGTGGTTCGAGACGCGCCGCGAGCGGCGCTCCTCGCCACGAGGGTCCAGGATTTCGCGCAGCGAGACCTTCCTGAGGAGTTCGCCAAAGGCGGGCGGCTCGAAGGGGCCGCACGAAGACATTCTCCAGACATGCCGGCATCGCAATTGATCGGTGCGCCCTTCATCACGTATGAAGGGCGCTTCACCGATTCCGGAAGCTCACATGTCACTCACCATTCGCGCTGTCACCAGGCAGGACTACGATCAATGGCTGCCGCTTTGGGACGGCTATAACGCCTTCTACGGCCGCTCCGGTCCGACCGCGCTCGCGGGCGAGATCACGCGCATGACGTGGCAGCGCTTCTTCGATGCCTATGAACCGATGCATGCGCTGGTGGCCGAGGACGACGGCCGCCTGCTCGGGCTGACGCACTATCTGTTTCATCGCAGCACCACCGCGATCGAGCCGTCCTGCTATCTGCAGGACCTGTTCACGCGCGAGGCCGCGCGCGGCAAGGGCGTCGCCTCGGCGCTGATCCATGGCGTCTATGAGCGGGCAAGGCTCGCGGGATCGCCGCGGGTGTACTGGCAGACGCATGAGACCAATCTCACGGCGCAGCGCCTGTACGACAAGGTCGCAGAACGGTCCGGCTTCATCGTCTATCGCAAGATCTTCTGAGTCCTGCACCCCGGAGTCCTGTGGATAACTCCGCCTGTCATCCGCGCGTAACATGGCAAGGCTACGCTGCACCTGCGTCTGGTCAGGCCCCCGTCACCGATCAAGCGCCCCAAAGCGGTCCCCGTCAGTCGCCGCGTCTGACAGGGGCCGCATTTTTTTGTCCGCGATTGTCTGCATGGCAGCAGCGCATGCATCAGCTTGCTGATGCGGCGCACGCTGGTCACAATATGCCGCTGCTCATGTGACGGGATCTCCCATGGAAATTCGCAATCTCGGCGCCTCCGGCCTTCGCGTGTCTGCGGTCGGGCTCGGCTGCAACAATTTCGGCCAGCGCACGGATCTGGAGACCTCGCGCAAGGTGATCCATCGCGCGCTCGATCTCGGCATCACGCTGTTCGACACCGCGGACATCTATGCCGGCATGGGCGGCTCGGAGACGGTGCTCGGCACCGTGCTCGGCGACCGCCGCAAGGACATCGTGCTCGCCACCAAATATGCCAAGCCGATGGCGACCGACGGCACCAGGCAGGGCGCCTCGCGCCGCTACATCATGGACGCCGTCGAGGCCAGCTTGAAGCGGCTCAAGACCGACTACATCGACCTCTACCAGCAGCACGATTACGACCCGTTGACTCCGATGGAGGAGACGCTGCGCGCGCTCGACGATCTGATCCGGCAGGGCAAGGTGCGCTACATCGGCAATTCCAACTTCCCGGCCTGGCGCATCGCGGAAGCCGAATTCACCGCACGCGCGATGAACGTCAGCCGCTTCGTCTCCTGCCAGGACGAATACTCATTGCTGGTTCGCGACATCGAGAAGGACCTGCTGCCGGCGGCGCAGGAGTACAAGCTCGGCCTGTTGCCATTCTTCCCGCTCGCGAGCGGCCTGCTCACAGGCAAGTATCAGCGCGGCGCGGTGGCGCCCGCGGACACTCGCTTTGCCAAGGCGCCGGCGCTGCGCGACCGCTACGTCACGCCGCGCAACGAGGACATGGTCGAGCAGCTCCAGGCCTTCGCCAAGGCGCACGGCCATTCGATGCTGGAACTCGCCTTCTCCTGGCTGGCCGCGCGCCCGCAAGTATCAAGGCGATCACCTGGAAGCTCAGCGCGGATGAGATGGCGGAGATCGACAGGATCACTCTGGGCTGACCTCTGCGGCGCGCTACTTCGCGCCGCGACCGACCGTCTGCACCACCTCGAAGCCCTCGAACTGGGGATGGCCGAGATAAAGCGGCTTGTTGTCCCCGGCCCGGTGATGCGCCGCGCGAAACGCCTCCGATTTGGTCCAGGCCTCGAACGCGGCATGGTTCGCCCACACGGTGTGCGAAGCGTACAGCGTGTGGTCCTCGAGCTCGGGTCCCCGCAGCAGATGGAATTCGACGAAGCCCGGCACCTTGTCGAGATGGGTATCGCGCGAAAGCCAGACCTGCTCGAAAGCGGCCTCGGAGCCCTTGGCGACGCGGAAGCGGTTCATGGCGATGTACATGGGGGGTCTCTCCTGATGCTTGCACCATTATCTCGTCATTGCGGGATGCGCCGCAAGGCCAGGCGCAATTTGCGCATAAGAGTTCGCTTCGCGCGCCCCAATGACGGCTAACTAAGCCACCAGTCCATTCAACGGCCTGGCGCCTGCACTATCCGGAAACACCGTCTCCGCCAGCACGCGATCGGACAGGCCGAACTGGTCCTGCAGCACGCCCTTGATGACCGAGCGCAGGTCGGTCGTCGGCTTGAGATCGCGGGCATCGTGGAGGTTGGCGAGCTTGAGGCCAGGCCAGTCGGCGATGACGCGGCCGCCTTTCACCGCGCCGCCGGCGAGCAGCGCGATCGTTCCCGTGCCGTGATCGGTGCCGTCGGTGCCGTTGATCCGCACGGTGCGGCCGAATTCGGTGGCGATGACGACGACGGTGTAGCGCCAGCGGTCGCCGAGGCCGGTTTCGAACTCGGCGAGCGCGCCGTCGAGGCCGCCGAGCAGGAAGGCGAGACGCCCCACAGGGCCGCCTTCGTTGGCATGCGTGTCCCAGCCGTCGAAGGCGAGCGCGGCGATGCGCGGGCCGTCATCGGCCGCCATCAGTTTTGCGGCGCCGCGCCCCGCTTGGCGCATCTGTGCGACGGCGTTGCCGCGCTTCGCTTTCATGTCGTCGCCGGCTGCGGCCTTGTCGAGCTGGAGGCCTTGCGACAACGCCGTCGCCAGCGCGGGATCGCGGTGGCGGTAGAGCTCGGCGAGGCGCATCGCGGTGTCGTCATCCGCCTGTGGCAGCGCCACCGGCGCCCAGCCGACGGTGGGCGCGCTGCCGCGCAGCACCAGCGGCGTGGTGGGGCCGACCGCAAGGCCGCTCGACACGCGCTCGCCACGCGGCAGCGCCTCCAGCGCGCGGTTGAGCCAGCCGGACTGCACGCGGCCCGGGCCGGCATAACCGCTTTCAAGCACGTCCTGCCCATCGAAATGCGAGCGATCGCGATAGGGTGTCGCCACCGCATGGATCACTGCGGCATGCCTGTCCCTGTACATGCGCGCAAATTCCGGCATCGCCGGATGCAGCGCGAAGAAGGAATCGAGCATGATCGCGGGATGCGCGCCATCCGCGGCGAGCGCGATAGATCCGTGCAGGCCGGCATAGTCAGGGTCGCCGATCGGCGCGACGGTCGAGAGCCCGTCCAGCGCGCCGCGCAGGATCACCACGATCAGTCGCGGATCGCGTCCATCGGCGGCGCGGGCGAATTTCGGCAGGTAGGCCCAGGCTGCAAAGGAGGCGCCACCGAGCAGCAGGCCGCGGCGCGAGGTGAGGAGCCGGTTCTCGACGCAGTCGATCATCATCATCTCCTCTGCATTTCCGGCGACATCAACAGCAGCGCCAGCGCCTGCTGTCGCGACTCCGCGCGTTCGATGGTTTTGCGCGTTTCGATCGAGGCCGCGTCGGCAGCGGCAAATTCCAGCAAGTCGAGCGGATCGATGTTGTTGCCGAGCCGCGCGCCGATCTGCGCCGCGATGTCGAGCCTGAGCTTGATGCCTTCAGGCGCGGCCCAGGCCGCATTGGTGTCGGGAAAGCCGTTGGGGCCCGGCGGCGACCATAGCGGCTGGCCAAGCAGGTTGAGGCCGTTGAGATAGCGGCTCGGGTCTTCCGGCACGCGCGCGAGCAGCCGGCCGCTCGCAACCAGGAAATCGTAGGGCGAGCGCATCTTGGTCAGCGGCGCCTTCCAGGCCTCGTCGGAATCGACCAGCGTGGTCGCCATCACCTTGAGATCGCCGTCGGTCTTGACGAAGGCGTCGCGCAGGCGCACAACGAGCGCGGGCGGCGGATCATCTGCGACGAAGTGACGGACGAATTTGGCGGCGATGAAATTCGCGGTCGACGGATGCCGCGCGAGGTCCGCGAGCGCGGCTTCGCCCTGCGCGAGCCCGGCGGCCTCGTAGGTCTTGCCGAGCAGGGCTTGCGGCCCGGGCTGATGCGCATTGACGTTGAAGACGAAGGAGCCGGGGGGCCCTAGCTGCCCCTTCCGGCCGGCAAAGGTCCAGCCGGTGATGATGCGCGCGAGCGAGGTGACGTCGCCTTGGGTGTAGCCGCCGCCGACGCCGAGCGTATGCAGCTCCATGATCTCGCGCGCGAGGTTTTCGTTCAGCCCGCGCTTGCGGTTTTGCCCCGCGCGCGAATCCGGGCCGAGCGATTGCTGGTTGTCGAGAAAGAACAGCATCGCTGGATGCTGCTCCACCGCCTTCAGCATGTCGGCGAAGCGCCCGAGCACATGCGGCCTGATCGCCTCGCGCTCGAACGCGCCGGCCCAGATCCGCACCAACTCGCCCTTGCCGGCGGAGATGCAGAAATGGTTGGACCAGAACGCGACGAGCCGCTCGGTGAAGCCGCACTCGGTCAGCGTCGCGCGCTGCAACCGCGCCAGCGCTTCGGCGCGAAACGTCTTTTGAATCACGTTGAGCGGCTGCCCTGACGGCTTTGCGGCCGGCGGTGTTGCCGCGTTGGGCTGCATGGCGTCCGGCCTTGCCGTCTTGTCCGCGGGCTTCGCCTCCGCCATCTCGCTCGCGATCTCCTTCGCAGCCTCGCGGGCCTGTTTGACCTGGTCCTGATAGGCAAAGACGGCCTGGCCGAGTTGCGGCGTCGATTGCAGTCCGGGCGCTTCCAGCAGCACGCCGTTGGGACGCGCAAGCTCCGCCTTCACGAAGCCGCGCGGGTCGGAGCTTGCGTTGATGAGATCGCCCGAAGCGCCGCCGCGGGCGCCGAAGCCAAAGCGGTTGAGCGCGACGAGAGCGGCTTGCGTATCGCGGGCCATCGGTCTGTCCTTCGCGCGTTGGAGCCGCTTTGCTGATACGTGCGCGGCGCGTAATATACCGCAGCGACAGATGAACCCGACATGAAAATGACGGCGAAGCTTCGGCGGAGATCATGACAAATCCGAAACAATCCGCATTGCAGGAACCACGCCGCCTCGCCTGCTCCCGCTGCGGCACCGAGTTCGGCTGCGACCTCTCGGGCACGTGCTGGTGCGCGGAGGAGACGGCAAAGCTGCCGATGCCGCTCGCGGGTGAGGATTGCTTGTGCCGGGAATGTTTGAGGAAAGCGGCGGCGGAGGCCGTGTCGTAGGGTGGGCAAAGCGAAGCGTGCCCACGCTTTTTTTTGGCGATCGAGCGAGATGGTGGGCACGGCGCTTTGCGCCTTTGCTCACCCTACGAAGCTACACCGCAAATCCCGGCGACTTCCGCGCCATGCCGTCGAACGCGTCGAGCAGCTTCTCGCACCAGCCATGGATCGGATCGTCCGCCTCCAGCAGCTTGAACGGGCTGACCACGCGCGCCCACTGAAAACCGCCGAACACGATGTAGTCGGCATAGTTCGGCGCGCTGCCGCCGATATAGGGCTGCTTCTTCAAGGTCTGCCGCATCACCTCCAGCGACTTGCGGAACGCGACGACGCCGGTGTCGCGGCTCGCCATGACATCTTCCAGGCTCTTGCCGCCGAAGCGTGCCTCGCGCGACTTGCGGAAATAGGCGGCGTCGACCTCGGCAAGGTTCTTCGGGATGTCGGCGACGATCAGCGGAAAGATGCCGCCGACGATGGCGATGTCGCCGAAGGCATTGATCATGCGCGCCATGGCGCGGCCGCCCTCGCCGCCGAACAGCGACGGACGATCCGGAAAATTGTCTTCCAGATAATTCGCGATCGTCCAGGAATCGACCACGGGCCTGTCATCGTGCAACAGCACCGGAACCTTGTCCGAGCCGTGCGGCTGAAGCGTGCTCTTCTCGGTGAAGCGCCAGGGCAGCGACTCCGCCGACAGTCCCTTGTGCGCCAGCGCCATCCGCGTGCGCCAGCAATACGGACTGAAAGGACGCGAAGCGTCGATGCCGACGAGTTCGTAAAGTCTGAGTGACATGCAAGGGGCCTCCGAGTATTCCGTCATTGCGAGCGACGCGAAGCAATCCGGACTGCCGCCGCAGAGACATTCTGGATTGCTTCGCTGACGCTCGCAATGACGATGTGGAGACGGAAGTGCGTATCAGCGGCCGTTCGTGCGCAGCAGCCTCTCGCCGTCCTCAGTCACCGCGATGACCGGCCCGAGGCCGGCAAGCGTCTCGCGGGCGACGTAGCCGCGATCCGCGGCGTCTTCCCAGATGGTGAGGCGCGGGCACGAGGTCTTCCAGGTCGCGATCACCTCGGCATAGGCGCGCGGCTCGCGCGCGACCCATTCGACGAAGTCCAGCACCAGCGGATCGGCCGTCTCGCTCATTGCAGACCTCCCTTGTCGAAGGCGGCCAGCACTGGTGTGCGAACCATGAGCCAGCCGCCATAGGCGATGTAGTAGCAGGCGATGGTGGTGATCAGCTTGTTGGACCAGGCGATGAATTGCTGGTCGGTCATGGCTTCGAGGATGCGCCGCGCCAGCGTGGTGCCGAGCATGGAGGCTGCAATCGCGACGCCGGCGAGCACGGGATCGAGGCTCGCGGCCTGGTCGATGATGCCGCCGAAATAGACCAGCTTGGTGAAATGGCTGACGACCTGGCACATCGCCTTGGTCGCGACCTTCTCGCGCCGGCCGAAATCGCCGCCGAGGAAGAAGGTGTCGAGCAGCGGGCCGGAGACGCCGGTCATCAGCATCAGGCCCATGCAGATCGTGCCATAGACCGTGCCCTGCCAGAGACGGTCGGGATCCGGCTTGATGTTCGCAGGCAGCAGCCGCGCCATGAACGGCGTGGCGCCCAGCATCAGCAGCGCGACCGGCTTGTCCGGCACGTAGCGGGTGAGCGACCAGGCCGCGAGCGCGACGGCAGCGCCGACCATATAGTTCGCGACCGGCCGCCAGCGGATATGCGCCCGCCACAGGAACGCGCGCCAGCCGTTCGAGGCCATCTGCGTGATCGCATGCAGCACCATCGCGGTCGGAAGCGGCATCAAGGCCAGGAGCACGCCGATCAGGATCAGCCCGCCCGCCATGCCGAACAGCCCCGACAGGAACGCGGTGGCCACCATCAGCAATCCAAGGGCCGCGATCATGATGGGCGTCACGGAAGATTCTCCTGTGGGGCGTAGGGGATGCGGGCTGTTTCACTTCCTCTCCCCGCAAGCGGAGAGAGGCGAAGAGCCGAGTGCTCGAAAATCAGCACGAATTGCGTTGACATCTCTGCCTCGCTTGCCCCCTCTCCGCAAACTGAGTTATCTTGGCCTGGCATCAGCTTTCCTGAGGGTCGGACATTTGCGGCGGCTGCTGTTTCTCAACGGCATCAAGGCGTTCGAGGCGGCGGCGCGGACCGGCAGCTTTGCCGCGGCCGGGCTGGAGCTGAGCGTGTCGGCGGCCGCCG
>NZ_AJQE01000255.1 GCF_000261685.1 Bradyrhizobium genomosp. I (2014)
GTTGGAGGAGCGGCTCGGCGTCGCCCTGTTCGAGCGCAAGGCCAACCGCCTGGTGCTGACGCAGGCCGGCCGCGCCTACCAGAGCGGGCTGACCCCGATCTTCGATGCGCTGGCGAGCCTCACTGCGCAGGTCACGGCGCCTGCAAGCGTGCGCGTGCTCACCATCGGCGTCGGCCACACCTTTGCGATGCGCTGGCTGATCCCGCGCCTGTCGGAGTTTCGCAGCGAGGAGCCCGACATCGAGGTGCGCTTCACCACCGGCGGCGCGGCGGTGCCGTTCGGCGAGGACTGGAACTGCGGCATCAAGCTCGGCACCGGCGACTGGCCCGGCCTCGTCGCCGAGCCGCTGTTCGCCGGCGACCTCACCCCCGTCTGCGTGCCTCGCCTGGCGGGCGGCCTGAAGCGCCCGGCCGACCTCAAGGGACCGAGCCTGATCCGCGTCGCACACTCACCCGAGGACTGGCCGATCTGGCTGAAGGCCGCGGGCGCTGCCCGGATCAACGCGCGTGGGCCCGAGTTCCAGTTCTACGGCCAGGCGCTGCAGGCCGCGGCCGACGGGCTCGGCATCGCCATGGGCATCCGCCCCTATATCGACGACGATCTCGCCGCCGGCCGGCTGGTGGCGCCGTTCGACCTCTCGGTGCCCAAGGGCATGCGCTGGTACCTGCTCTATCGCAGCTTCCAGACCGAGCAGCGCGACTTTGCCGCCTTCCGCCGCTGGATCATGCGGGCCGCGTCGGAACCCGCCGCCCGCCCGCGGCGGATCGGCCGCGCCGCCGCGCGGAACTGAAACCGCGGGCAAAAAAGCCGGATCGCTTGTGAACGGCTTCACATTCTGAAATCCGCAAACGTGGTCCCCTGACCCTCCGAACAAGAAACGTGGGACCTGCACTCATGACGACCCTTTACGACGGTTTTGACATCGAATCCTTCGAAGCTGGCAAGGGGCTGTGGCACGCGCGGATCCGGCGTGCAGATTTCAGCCCGGTGGCCATCGACGGCGTGCTGTTCCCTGCCATGGAAGTCGGCTTCGCCTGGCCCGATCGCGATGCTGCGATTGCGGATGCCAAGCACCACATCGATCGCTTCCGCCGGCGGGCCGACGGCGACGACGAATAGGCGAACGGGTCCGCCGCTGGACCTGCGGTGGGGCGGCGCGAGGGGGAAACCGGTCATGTCCATCATCGAAACTGACGCAGCGCGGCCGCGGATTGACACCCGCGCGGTGCTGTCGAACTGCCCGGAATGCGACGGCGACCTCGCGGTGCTCCGCGTGATCGGCGGCCGTGCCGGATGCGAGTACTGGACCATGCGCTGCACCGATTGCGGCGGCATCCATCTCGACATCCTCCAGCCGTATGTCACTGCCGCGGACGATAGCGGACCGTTGCCGGTGGCCTGAGGCCGACCTGCTGCCAACCTGCTGTCAGCAGCCTGCATGGCAGCGGGCATTCGCCCTTTATCGCGGGGCGGACTCGTCCCATATTCGCCAGATGGCGAAGAAACCTGCATCCTCCGAAAAATCCGGCAAATCCCTCAAGTCCAAGGTCCCGAACGCGAAGGCGCCAAGTTCTAAAGCTCATCGGCCTGACGTGCAGCCGATCGGGCCGGCGCTGGCCGAGCTGCTCAATCCCGCGATCAATCGCGGCGATGCCGGGCTGGGATCGGGCACCGGCCTGCAGCCGCCGCCGGACAATTCGCGCGACCGCCGCGCCGGGGGCGAGGCCGCCGCGCATCGCGCGCGGGCTTCGACGCCGAAGGAGTTTCCGCAGGATGCGGCGCGCCAGATGCCGCTGCGACCCGATCCGCAGCCGCCGGGGGCGCGTCAATCCTCCGCAGCGACAGGATTGGAAGAGGCGCCGCAGGCCAACTACGGCACCGCGGCCACGATCCCGACGCTCGATCCGGAACTGGCCCGGCAGCTCGGGCTTCCCACCGAGGAGGACGACGCAGAGGCGCTTGCCCGCCCGCCGCGCAGCAAGATGGAGGCGCTCGGCGTCAAGGCGACCGCGGACGCGCTGGAAGCGCTGATCCGCGAAGGCCGGCCGGAGTTCCGCAAGGGCGACGGCTCCATGAAGGTGTGGACGCCGCACCGGCCGCCGCGCCCGGAGAAATCCGAAGGCGGCGTCAGTTTCGAGATCAAGTCGTCCTACGAGCCCAGGGGCGACCAGCCGACCGCGATCGCCGAGCTCGTCGAGGGTGTCAACCGCAACGACCGCTCGCAAGTGCTGCTCGGCGTCACCGGCTCGGGCAAGACCTACACCATGGCCAAGGTGATCGAGGCGACGCAGCGCCCGGCCCTGATCCTTGCGCCGAACAAGACGCTTGCCGCCCAGCTCTACGGCGAGTTCAAGAATTTCTTCCCCGACAACGCCGTCGAATATTTCGTCAGCTATTACGACTACTACCAGCCGGAAGCCTACGTCCCGCGCACCGACACCTATATCGAGAAGGATTCCTCGATCAACGAGCAGATCGATCGCATGCGCCATTCGGCGACGCGCGCGCTGCTCGAGCGCGACGACGTCATCATCGTGGCGTCGGTGTCCTGCATCTACGGTATCGGCTCGGTCGAGACCTACACCGCGATGACCTTCGCGCTGAAGAAGGGCGAGCGCATCGACCAGCGCCAGCTCATCGCCGACCTCGTCGCGCTCCAGTACAAGCGCACCCAGGCCGATTTCACCCGCGGCACCTTCCGTGTCCGCGGCGACGTCATCGACATCTTCCCGGCGCACTATGAGGACCGCGCCTGGCGCGTGAACCTGTTCGGCGACACCATCGAGACCATCGAGGAATTCGACCCGCTCACTGGCCACAAGCAGGACGAGCTCGAATTCATCAAGATGTATGCCAACTCGCACTATGTGACGCCGCGCCCGACGCTGGTGCAGGCCATCAAGTCGATCAAGTTCGAGCTGAAGCAGCGGCTCGACCAGCTGCATGACCAAGGCCGCCTGCTGGAGGCGCAGCGGCTGGAGCAGCGCACCACATTCGACCTCGAGATGATGGAGGCGACCGGAAGCTGCGCCGGCATCGAGAACTATTCGCGCTACCTCACCGGCCGCCGCCCCGGCGAGCCGCCGCCGACGCTGTTCGAATACGTCCCCGACAACGCGCTGATCTTCGCCGACGAGAGCCACGTCACCATTCCGCAGATCGGCGCCATGTTCCGCGGCGACTTCCGCCGCAAGGCGACGCTGGCCGAATACGGCTTCCGCCTGCCCTCCTGCATGGACAACCGCCCCTTGCGCTTCGAGGAATGGGACATGATGCGGCCGCAGACCATCGCGGTGTCGGCGACGCCGGGCGGCTGGGAGTTGAACGAGAGCGGCGGCGTGTTCGTCGAGCAGGTCATTCGTCCGACCGGGCTGATCGATCCGCCCGTCGACATTCGCCCGGCGCGGACGCAGGTGGACGATCTCGTCGGCGAGGTCCGCGCCACCGCGCAGGCCGGCTATCGCTCGCTGATCACGGTGCTCACCAAGCGCATGGCGGAGGACCTCACCGAATATTTGCACGAGCAGGGCATTCGCGTCCGCTACATGCACTCCGACATCGACACCATCGAGCGCATCGAGATCATCCGTGACCTGCGCCTTGGCGCGTTCGACGCGCTGGTCGGCATCAACCTGTTGCGCGAAGGCCTCGACATTCCCGAATGCGCGCTGGTCGCGATCCTCGACGCCGACAAGGAAGGTTTTTTGCGCAGCGAAACATCCTTGATTCAGACTATCGGCCGCGCTGCGCGCAACGTCGACGGCAAGGTGATCCTCTATGCCGACCAGATGACGGGATCGATGGAGCGCGCCATCGCCGAGACCAACCGCCGCCGCGAGAAGCAGGTCGAGTACAACACCGCCAACGGCATCACGCCGGAGAGCGTGAAGAAGCAGATCGGCGACATCCTCAACTCGGTCTACGAGCGCGACCACGTGCTGGTCGAGGTCGGCGGCCACGACATGACCGACGACGTCATCTCGATCGGCCACAATTTCGAAGCCGTGCTCGCCGATCTCGAGACAAGGATGCGCGAGGCCGCCGCCGACCTGAACTTCGAGGAAGCCGCGCGTCTGCGCGACGAGGTCAAGCGCCTGCGCGCAACGGAGCTTGCCGTGGTCGACGATCCCACGGCGAAACAGCGCACTGTGCAGGGCAAGGCCGGCGCCTATGCGGGGGCGAAGAAATACGGCGACGCCGCGAATTTGCCGGTGAGCGCGATGAAGAAGAAGACCGTCAGCTCCGCACTGAAGGCGAGCGGCGGCGGCAGCGGCTCGAAGGTGCACAAGCCACATCTCGACGAAATGCACGGCCCGGAGTCGCTGCCCTATCGTGCCAACCCCAGCCTGCCGTCAAAGCCGTTCGGCAGCACCAGCCGGATCATCCAGCCGACGGATTCACGGCAGTCCGGGCCGGAGTTCGGGCCGGCGCCGAAGTCGACGGGTGGGATGCCGGGGCGACGCGGTGGGTGGAAGAAGAGGTAAGCGGTGCATCCGCGCAAGTGGTGGCTATGGATTCCAGGCTCGCCGCTTTGCGGCGCCCCGGGATGACGCAGAAAGATTTTGCTGCCCTCACCCCACGCTCGCCGTCACCACCGCCATCACCGACAGCAGCAGCACGATGGTCACGAGCTGGAGCGAGGCAATCGGCTGGGTGCGCCAAGCCGCGATCTTGTCGGATAGCGACAGATGGGCCTCGAAGAATTTCGGCTCGTAGACGGTCTTGAACAGGTGCGGGAAGCTCGGGCCGAGGGTCACGGCCAGCATCGCGTGGGCGAGCGAGGCGAAGGCGACGAAGATGGCGACGCCGGGATCGCCGACGAGGTCGTGGTCGCCGCAGAGCTTGAGCAGGAAGGCGGCGGCGGCGAAGGTCGGGAAGCTCTGCAGCGTCGCGGTCAGTGCGAGGCCTTCGAGCGCATTGTGCAGGCGGGACTTTCTGGCGGTGGCGATGGCGGCCATGGCACATCTCCCTGATGACATGCTGATGACGGTAGCTGCGATGCCCGTGGGGTGATGTGAGATGGGTCACGCGCCTCTTTGGGGCTGGAACGAGAGGCGAGATGGATTGCCGGGTTCGCGCCAGGTGGCGCGCCCCGGAATGACAGAGAGTTACAGCTTCCCCTGCCCGTTCATCTGTCCCCGCTGTTGCTGCTGCCACCCAAGCCGCATAGGGCGGGAATTCGTGCAGCCACCCCACAACTCAACCCGCAATTGCATGCCATGAACCTGGCATTGCGCTGGGGCGTCATACTGTCTGGAACATCCCTGTGATTTTGCGGATGGCCGGCGCGCGAGACCGCGCGCTGCCGTTGCGGAACGCCAGGGGGCCAAACGAGGACGGGCGGGATGACGGTCGAGAAGCTGAATCGCCAACGCGTCGTGCATCTGCTCGACGCCTTCGCGCGCGGTGATATCGAGACGGCGCTGTCCTGCTGCACCGACGACGTCGACTTCCTCACCCACGCGCCGATCGACGTGCTGCCGCACATGGTGCCGCGCCACGGCAAGGCCGAACTGCGCGAGCTCTGGCAGACGATCTGGTCGCGCTATTCGGAGGTCCGCTACAAGGCGCCGCACATCCTCGCCGAGGGCGAGGCGGTCGCGACCTACATGCACACCTATTTCAGGAAGCGCAGCAACGACCGCATCGTGCAGTTCGACATGGCGGTGTTCTACACCTTCCGCGGCGGGCTGGTGGCCGAGATCCGCGAGATCATCGATTCCTACGATCTGGTGCAGCAGGTGCTGGAACGGGAGATCGGGCCCCTGATCACGGGAACGCGGGCGGATTGAGCCCTCGCCCCGCCGGGAACCCGCGTCGGGCCTCGCGCCAGACCCGGAGTTTTACGGGGTCATATTGTAAATCTCACAAAGGCCGTTCAATGGTGCATTGCAAAAACGTGAATTGCGTTTTGGCCGAAATCGCTTAAATTGTTCGCATACAAATGAGTTGAGCGCCCCGGCACCGTTACTGTGCATGGGGTCGTTTTCCGTTTTCATTCGCAAGCCAGCTTCAGGACTGCCCAAAATGACAGAGCACAGCCTCTGGCGTTTCTCGCGCGCGTTGCACCGCGCGATCAACGACCGGCATTTCGAGGACATCGAGGCCCTGATCGACGAGGACGTCGAGTGGGCGCTCTACGGCCCAATCGACATGTTTCCGTTTCTCGGCGCGCGCCAGGGCAAGGACGCCGTGCTCGACGTCATCCGCCAGCTCGCCGACAATTTCCAGGTTCGCCGCTTCGACCGCGAGAGCATCATGCTCGGCGTCGATACCGCCGCCTCGATGCTGCGCTATTCGCTGACGGCTCTGGATTCCAACAAGCCGATCAGCCTGCGCGTGGCGCAGTTCGCCCAGTTCAGGGCGGGCAAGCTTACCAGCATGCGCGTGCTGATCGACACCTTCGACCTGGTCGAGCAGGCACTCGGCCGCGCCATTCATCTGCCGAAGATGACCAGCGTCGGCTAACGCATGATCCGGACCCGAAGGGGCCGCGTTAGCGCAAAGTGCGAAGCGGTTTTCCGAAAAGATCACGCGCAAACAACAACCTGAAGCGCGATGATGATCATCGCGCTTTAGGGGGGACGCCAACGGGCCCCGCTCGTCGGGACCGATGACAAGGCGACCGCGACGTCCTGGCCTCCAGCCCCGCCGGATGCCGTCGCATCACAAGCTCGTCATCGGGCGCGCGCCTTTTCGCGCGGCCCGTTGGTCCGCGTCCCGCGGCGAGCGGCCACAATTCCGCGACGATGGATCAGCATCCTGTGAGCGGAATGGCGCATGGTCTTTGCGGACGGCCGATATATATATTGTCGGAAAGCATGCGCCGGGGCTCGCGGGCAGGACGATGGAATTCTCGACAGGGTTTGGCTGGACCAGGCTGCCGGTGCTGGCGGCCGCATTCATTTTGAGCTCGGTGCTGACGGTCTCCGCGCAGATCATTCCGCCCACAGCGGCCACGGCTGCGGACGAGGCGGAGACCGAGGCCGCAGAGACCCCCGACGTCAACGACCCCGACGTGCTCAAAGGCATCGACGTCGACAAGCTCGACTGGAGCCAGCTCGCGGTCGATGCCGGGACCGGCATCGATCCCATGGCCGCCAAGAAGCGCGCCCGGGCCGCCAAGGACGGCCTGGACTGGTCGTCGAACCCCAATGCAAACGGCTCCTCGGCGGTGACCGTGAAGCAATCCGTGTTCTCGTTCTGGGATACGCGGATCGGCGCCGACATGACGGTGACGAGCGAGCCGCGGACGATGTCCGAACTGCTGGCGCAGAAGGCCGCCAATGGCGGC
>NZ_AJQE01000256.1 GCF_000261685.1 Bradyrhizobium genomosp. I (2014)
GGGCGGCGGCGACCGCGCCGGGCGCGGGCTCGATCTGGGACGAGACCGCGGTGGAAGCCCGGATCGATCCCGGCGCCGAGCAGAGCCGGATCGGGGCGTCGCTGACCAAATCGGTGCCGCTGTCGGACGACACCTCGCTGACGCTTCAGAACGGCTACAGCGTCAACCAGCAGGGCACCACCGCGGTCCCCGGCATCGGCGGGCACATCACACGCAACTACGAGACCGACCAGACCGCCAAGGTCACCCTGACCGACACCGGCACCAGCATCTCCGCCGGCCAGACGCTGTCGACCACCGACGACAAATGGCTGCGCAAGGTCGGAGCCGAGCAGAAGCTGTTCGACAACGTCACCGTCTCCGGCTCGGTCGGCGAGACCTCGCAAGGCGCGATCAGCAAGAGCCTGACGGCCGGCTTCAAGAAGAGCTGGTAGTGTCTTCGCCTCTCCCCGCCTGCGGGGCGAGGGAGTGAGGCACCGGCCGAGCCGCGCATTCACTTCGCTGCTGGAACCAGCCTTTACACTCTCCTAACCATGCGCCACGGCAATACCCCCGAATGGTCCGGCCTTGCCGCATCTCGGCCCATTTGCGGCCAAATTCGGACGCACAGATGGGGAGCCTCACAGACGTCGTCGTGCGGGGGACACTCGCGCTGCGCTCAACGCGAACAGGGGAACAACGATGAACGCCACCCGTCCCGAAAAGATCGAAGCCACCGAGACCGAGACGGTCGACACCAACCTCGCCGCCGTGACCGAGGTCGAAGCCGGCATCCGCGATTTCGTCCGCAACGACATCGCCTATCTGCGCCGCCCGGCCGCGACCACGACCGACGCGCCGCCGCTCGACCCGAGCGCGGAAGCCACCGTCAACAACGTCAACTCGCTGATCCAGCGCGTCGCCGGCACCTCGCTGGCCGAGATCGAGAACCTCATCTCCGAGCTCGAGAGCCTGCGCGACCTGCTGCATGCTGAAGGCCAGCGCGTCCAGCGCGAGATCTCCGGCTACGCCCAGCTCAGCCAGGCTGCGATGAAGTCGACCCGCATGATCGCCGACAACGTCGCGCAGTGGAAGCGCGCCGCCGACGGCCTGCGCAACAGCTGATCGCGCGTCTCACGCATCACGGCCGCCGCGTTCCGGAAGGGGCGCGGCGGTTTGATTTGTGGAGGTGTTTCTCTTCTTCTCCCCGCTTGCCGGGAAAGGCGAAGAGCACCCACTTTTGAACCCACCGCCCCTCCCCGGCGACCAATGCCAAGCGCCCGTGGCCGTTGCCGGCCGGGTCTGGGGACATCTCATGGAAAGCATTCGGCCCGACAACACGGACCCAATCTCGCTGCGGCCTGCGCCGAATCAGCTCGGCACGATCATGCTGCGCTTTGTCGGATTGCTGGCGGGTGCGATCGCGGTGCTGGCGTTCGTCTACAGCCGCTGACACAGGGCCGAACGCCGGCCCCGGAAAGTTAACGAGCTCTTACCAGGCGGCTTCCACGGTCGAGGCTTCCAGGGTGTAGGCGCCATCGGCGTAGCCCTTCACCACCATGCCGGCGATCAGCATCACGGCCAGCGTCGCGGTCGCGAAGATGAATCCTACGAATTTGAGTGCGCCGCGGTCTGCCATGGTCCTCGTCCCCTGCCGTCTGCCAATTCGTTTCAAATAGACGGCGACAGGTTCATAATTGGTTAGCAACTTCCTGGCTCCGCCAAAACGGCTCGCGGTAACCATGTTGCGCAGGCTTATGGCAGCCGGCCGGAATCGCGTCCATAGCGTCAGGGCAACACTCGCGCACTGATTTGCCCCGTTCATCTTGGAACAGATCTAAAGCGCGATGCGATCAGGATGAATCGTCATCGCGCTTCAGGTTGCCGTTCAAGCATGATCCCCGCGCAAACGCGTTCCGCGTCTGCCGCGAGGGAAAACCGCTGCGCATTTTTCCGGATCATGCTCCGCCCTTCGCACGCAGCGGCACGAAGGCGCTGGCGGTGATGGAATAGACCTCCTCACCGCGCTGGTTGGTGCCGGTGGTGCAGGACGTCAGAATGCCCCAGCCGGGGCGCGAGGCGGAGGTGCGCTTGTCGACGACGACATTGACGTAAGCGACGGTGTCGCCGGCGAGCACGGGTCTGATCCAGCGCAGGTCGCGAAAGCCCGGCGACGGGCCCCACACCGCGACCTCCTCGCCGCGGGCTGCGGCTTCCCGTGCCAGACGCTGGCCGTCGGCGACGAGCAGGCTCATGCAGGCGGAGCCGACATGCCAGCCGGAGGCGGCGAGCCCGCCGAATAGCGAGTTCTTGCCTTCCTCCTCGTCGAGGTGAAAACGCTGCGGATCGAACTTTGCGGCGAATGTCTTGATGGCTTCGGCCGTGAACGTATAGGCACCGATCTCGCGGCGCTGGCCGATTTCGATGTCCTGGAAGAACCGCATCAGACCGCTCCCTCGCGCCGCTTGATCAGGATCGGCGAGGTCATCTCCGCGAGGGCCTGCCCTGCCGAGTTGCGCACGGTGCATTTGAACTTGACGATGCCGAGCTCCGGTCGACTCTTGGAGGCGCGCGCCTCCACGACGTCGACGTCGAGCATGAGATCGTCGCCCGGCCTGAGCGGCGAGAGCCAGCGCACCTCGTCGACACCGGGAGACCCCAGTGACGCGGCACGCGTGATGAAACCGTCGGCCATCATCCGCATCATCAGTGAGCACAGGTGCCAGCCCGAGCCGGACAGGCCGCGCAGCATGCTCTTGGCTGCCGCCTCCTCGTCGAGGTGCATCGGCTGCGGATCGAACTCGGCGGCAAATGCCAAAATCTCGCCGCGGGTGACATGGCGCGGGCCGAACGTTCCGAAGCGGCCGGGCGGGAAATCTTCGAAGGTCAGGGTCATCTTGGGGATTGGTTGGCGGAAATGACAGATTGTGGCCGCACTTTACCGCAATCTCAACCCGCCGGCCCGCATGGCTCGTGCTACATTCGACGCGGCGATCCGGTCTTGAGTCGGATGAACCGAGAGCCGAGACCCGATTCGAAGTCCCGACTTGCCTGGGGAGAGCAATGTTTTCATTCAGCGACCTGTTTCAGTGGGACCGCTTCATCACGCCGACGATCATCAAGACCTTCTACTGGCTGGTGATCGCGCTGATATGCCTGTTTGGCCTCTCCGGCATCTTCTCCGGCTTAGCTGCGATGGCGATCAGCCCGTTCGGCGGCTTCCTGGTGCTGCTGTCGTCGATCGCGAGCGTCGTGGTCGGCATCGTGTTCTCGCGCATCGCCGCGGAGCTGATCCTGATCGTCTTCCGCATCAACGAGCATCTTGGCGCGATCCGCGACCAGGGCGGCGGGATGCGGTAGCGCCGTCATTCCGGGGCGCGCGAAGCGCGAACCCGGAATCTCGAGATTCCGGGTCTGGTCCTTCGGACCATCCCGGAATGACAATTCTACGTATTGAACCTGAAATGCATCACGTCGCCGTCGGCGACGACGTATTCCTTGCCTTCGAGGCGGAGCTTGCCGGCGTCGCGCGCACCGGCTTCGCCGCCGAACGCGACGTAGTCCTCATACGCAATGGTCTCGGCGCGGATGAAGCCTTTCTCGAAGTCGGTGTGGATCACGCCCGCCGCGGCCGGCGCCTTGGTGCCGCGATGGATGGTCCAGGCGCGCGCTTCCTTCGGGCCGATGGTGAAGTAGGTGATGAGGTCGAGCAGCGTGTAGCCTGCGCGGATCAGGCGGTCGAGACCGGCCTCCTCCAAGCCCAGCGTCTCCAGGAAGTCGGCACGCTCCTCGCGTGAAATGGTGGCGATCTCGGATTCGATCTTTGCCGAGATGACGACGGCGACGGCACCTTCCTTGGCGGCCTGCTCCTGCACGGCCTTCGAGAACGAATTGCCCGTCGCGGCCGAGCCTTCCTCGACGTTGCAGACGTAGAGTACGGGCTTGGACGACAGCAAGCCGAGCATGCCGAAGGCGCGCTCCTCCTCCGGCTTGCGCTCGACGAGGCGCGCGGGCTTGCCCTCGCGCAGCAGCACCAGGGTGCGGCCCACGAGGTCGAGCTGCTCCTTGGCGTCCTTGTCGTTGCCCTTGGCCTTCTTGGTGAGATTGTCGACGCGCTTCTCGAGGCTGTCGAGGTCGGCGAGCATCAGCTCGGTCTCGATGGTCTCGATGTCGGCGAGCGGGGCGATCTTGCCCTCGACATGGGTGATGTCGGAATCCTCGAAGCAGCGCACCACATGGGCGATGGCGTCAACCTCGCGGATATTGGCGAGGAACTGGTTGCCGAGGCCTTCGCCCTTGGAGGCGCCGCGCACGAGGCCCGCGATGTCGACGAAGGTCAGTCGCGTCGGAATGATCTGACCGGACTTGGCGATGGCGGCGAGCTTCTCCAGCCGCGGATCGGGCACGGCGACCTCGCCGACATTCGGCTCGATGGTGCAGAACGGATAGTTCGCAGCCTGCGCCGCGGCCGTCTCGGTCAGCGCATTGAACAAGGTCGACTTGCCGACATTGGGCAACCCGACGATCCCGCATTTGAATCCCACCAGCGTTATTCCTTGCCGTTGTCGTCCTTGGTCAAAAATCCCTTCGCCTGCATGGCGAGATGCACCCTGTTGGCGAAGGTCGCGTCCGTGCCCTTGGCAAGCAGCGCGGCGTGCTCGGCAACAGCGTCGCAGAGAGTCGCCACCCATTCATTGTCGGCCTTGGCGAAGTCCGACAGCACGTGGCCGTGCACCAGTTCCTTGACGCCGGGATGACCGATGCCGAGCCGGACCCGGCGGTAATCGTTGCCGATATGCGCCGAGATCGAGCGCAGGCCGTTGTGGCCGGCGATGCCGCCGCCGATCTTCACCCGCACCTTGCCCGGCGGCAGCTCGAGCTCGTCATGGAACACGGTGACGTCGCCCTCGGCGATCTTGAAGAAGCTCGCGGCTTCCTGAACGCTGCGGCCGGACTCGTTCATGTAGGTCGTGGGCTTGAGCAGGATCACGCGCTCAGATCCGAGCGTGCCCTCCGAGGTCTCGCCCTGAAAGCGGCGGCGCCATGGTGCGAAACCATGACGCCGCGCAATCTCTTCGACGGCCATGAAGCCGATATTGTGCCGGTTACGTGCGCATTTCGCGCCGGGATTGCCGAGCCCAACAAAGAGTCGCATGACGCGGCGCGCCCCTCGCTCGGCGCGCGATCAGGGACCGCGCGCCAGCCTTGAGAGATTACTTCTTCTTGTCGCCGGCGGGAGCCTTGGCAGCCGCCGCCGGAGCGGCC
>NZ_AJQE01000257.1 GCF_000261685.1 Bradyrhizobium genomosp. I (2014)
TGCTCTTCGGCGTAGCCGGAAGGCGGCACGATGGTGACGAGGGTCGCGTCCTCGCGGGTCAGCGCCTTCACGCCGGCCGGCAGCTTCACGTCCGACAGATGCAGCGAGTGACCGATTTCGAGCGAGCCGACATCGGCCTCGATGTACTGCGGAATGCTCTCGACACCGCATTCGAGCTCGATCGCATGGGCGACGATGTTGACGGTGCCGCCACGCTTCACGCCGGGCGAGCCTTCGGCCTTCACCACGTGCAAGGGCACGCTGATGCGGATGGTGGCGCCTTCGCCGAGCCGCATGAAGTCGACGTGAATCGGGAAATCCTTGACCGGATCGAGGTGGTAGTCCCGCGGAATCACGCGGTGCTTCTTGCCCTCGAGGTCGATGTCGACCAGCGTGGTCAGGAACCGGCCGGCCAGGATGCGCTGGCGCAGCTCACGATCTTCAATCGAGATCGTCACCGGGGGCTGGTTGTTGCCGTAGATCACTCCGGGCACTCTGCCGGCGCGACGCTCAGCCCGGGCGGCCCCCTTGCCGCTCTTCGGACGTGCGGTCGCCTTCAATTCCTTGACGGTCGTCGCCATTTCGTTAAGTCCTTGTTTTTGCAAAAGTTAATGGGCCGCAAGGCGGCCCATGGCATCATCCGCAGCAGGCCTCCAGGGGTGCGGGGGCCGCGAACGTGGCGGGCTTTTACCCGGAAGATGCGGAAATGACAAGGAGAATGGGCTGGTGGCCCCGGGTTCCTGCCCTACCCTGCCCTGGAGGGGGAGGGTCGGCTCACATTGAGCGTAGCGAAATGTAAGACGGGGTGGGGTGATCTCTCCCCACGGGCACTATTCGACGCGGAGAGACTGTCACCCCACCCCGCTCGCGCTACGCGCGATCGACCCTCCCCCTCCAGGGGAGGGTAAGAGCCCTACCCGCCCAGCTTCGCCTCCAGCGCTGCAATCCGCGCCTTCAGGGCCTCGTTCTCCTCGCGCGCGAGGCGCGCCATGTCCTTGACCGCCTCGAACTCCTCGCGCTTGACGAGGTCCATGTCGCGCAGGAATTTTTCCGCCTGAGTGCGCATCACCGTATCGAACTCGCGCTTGACACCCTGGGCAGCACCGGCGGCGTCATTCATCAGCCGGCCGATCTCGTCGAAAAACCGGTTGCTGGTCTGGGTCATTTCGGCCTCCGATAAACTTTGCGCGAACTCTCGAAAAGACAATGGCAATCCGGATCGAACGGTTCAAGGGCCGATCGCCGGTATCCTTGTCATGAACCGGTTTCCTTGCAATCGTATTCAACGTGCCTGCATAAGAAGAATCACACGGCGTCTGCCGGTGCTCCTTCGCCGCAATCTCGTCCAGACATAGAAGGCGCGATGCCCTTTCTGCTGATCGACTTTCCCGCCTTCAAGCCGATCGCGATCGAGATCGGTCCGTTCGCGATCCGCTGGTATGCGCTGGCCTATATCTGCGGCATCGTGTTCGGCTGGCTCTATGCGCGCTCGCTCCTGAAGAACGAGCGCCTGTGGGGCGGACCGGCGCCGATCTCGCTGGTGCAGGTCGACGACTTCATCCTGTGGGTCACGCTCGGCATCATCCTCGGCGGCCGCACCGGCTACGTGCTGTTCTACAATCTGCCCTTCTTCATCGATCATCCCGCCGCGATCTTCAAATTGTGGGAGGGCGGCATGTCGTTCCATGGCGGCTTCCTCGGCTGCGTCGTCGCGGTGATGTGGTTCGCCTATCGGGGCGGCATCTCGATCCTGTCGCTCGGCGACATCACCACCGCCGTCGCCCCGGTCGGGCTGCTGCTCGGACGGATCGCCAACTTCATCAATGGCGAATTGTGGGGCCGCGCCACGGACGCGAGCCTGCCCTGGGCGATGATCTTCCCCAACGATCCGACGCAGCTGCCGCGCCATCCGAGCCAACTTTACGAAGCGGGCATGGAGGGCATCCTGCTGTTCACGGTGCTCGCCATCATGATCCGCTTCGGCGCGCTGAAGCGCCCCGGAATGATCCTCGGCGCCTTCATCCTGATCTACGGCCTGACCCGCATCGCCGGCGAGCATTTCCGCGAGCCGGACGTCCAGCTCGGTTTCCTCTGGGGCGGATTAACCATGGGCATGCTGTTGTCGATCCCGATGCTTATCGTTGGCACCCTACTTATCGTATGGGCTGTCAGGCGGGGGGCGCCGAAGCGCCTCCAGACCATTCGTTAGTTCATTTCGAGAAGGCAGCCGTGACCGACACGCCGCTCCTCAACGAGATCAAGGCGCTGATCAAATCCTCAGGCCCGATGCCGGTCTGGCGATACATGGAACTGTGCCTGATGCATCCGCGCTACGGCTATTACGTCTCGCGCGATCCGCTCGGGCGCGAGGGCGACTTCACCACCGCCCCCGAAGTCAGCCAGATGTTCGGCGAACTCCTGGGACTGTGGACCGCCTCGGTCTGGAAGCAGATGGGCTCGCCGCAATTGCTGCGGCTGATCGAACTCGGCCCCGGCCGCGGCACCATGATGGCAGATGCGCTGCGTGCATTGCGCGTGCTGCCGCCACTCTACCAGGCGCTCCAGATCCACCTGGTCGAGGTCAATCCGGTCCTGCGGGAACGGCAGAGTGCAACGCTGTCGGCCATCCGCAACATCGCCTGGCACGACCGCATCGACGAGGTGCCGGAAGGCCCCAGCATCATCCTCGCCAACGAATATTTCGACGTGCTGCCGGTCCACCAGATGGTCCGCTACGAGAACGGCTGGCACGAGCGCGTGATCGAGATCGATACCGACGGCAGGCTTCAGTTCGGCGCAGCACCCGAGCCGACGCCACGCTTCGAGGTTCTGCTGCCACCGTTGGTGCGCGCCGCACCGGTCGGCGCCGTATTCGAGTGGCGGCCGGACGGCGAGATCATGAAGCTCGCCACGCGCGTGCGCGACCAGGACGGCGCGGCCCTGATCATCGACTACGGCCATCTGCGCAGCGATGCCGGCGACACATTTCAGGCGATCGCGCGCCACACCTTCGCCGATCCCTTGAAGGCGCCGGGTCAGGCCGATGTCACCGCCCATGTCGACTTCCAGGCGCTGGCGCGCGCGGCCGAGGATGTCGGCGCCCGCGTGCACGGCCCGGTGACGCAAGGCGACTTCCTCAAGCGTATCGGCATCGACACCCGCGCCGCCGCCTTGATGCAGAAGGCGACGCCCGAAGTCGCCACCGATATTTCGGTCGCGCTCAACCGCCTGACCGATACCGGGCGCGGCGGCATGGGTTCGATGTTCAAGGTGCTCGGCATCTCCGAGCCGCGGCTGACGGGCCTTGCCGGCCTCAGCGACCTCGAACAGGCTGGAGAGACCTCATGACGCTTGCTTCGTCGCTGCTGTCGGCCGTGCCCGGCCTGCGCCACGCCTTCTTCACCCGCGAGGGCGGCGTCTCCAGCGGCATCTATTCCGCGCTGAACGGCGGGCTCGGCTCCAACGACGATCAGACCCTCGTTGCGGAGAACCGCCGCCGCATGGCCGAGCATGTCGGCGTCGCGCCCGGGCGCTTCCTCAGCCTGCACCAGGTTCATTCGCCCGACGTGCGCGTGGCTGATGCGCCCTGGCCGAACGGGCCGCGGCCGAAGGGCGATGCGCTGGTGACGAAGACGCCCGGCATCGCGCTCGGCGTCTCCACCGCCGATTGCGGGCCGGTGCTGTTCGTCGATCCCAATGCGCGCGTGATCGGCGGCGCGCATGCCGGCTGGAAGGGCGCGCTGACCGGCGTGCTGGAAGCGACGATCTCGGCGATGGAGGAGCTCGGCGCAACGCGCGGCGGCATCATCGCCGCGATCGGCCCCCTGATCCGGCAGGAGAGCTACGAGGTCGGCAACGAATTCGTGACGCGTTTCATCGAGGCGGACGCCGACAACGCCATGTTCTTCATCCCATCCGTGCGCGAGGGCCATGCGATGTTCGATCTCGCCGGCTTCATCCGCAAGCGGCTGGAAGCCGCCGGCATCCTGATGATCGAAGATCTCGGGCTCGACACCTACGCCGATGAGCGTTTCTTCAGCTATCGCCGCTCGGTGCATCGCAAGGAGCCGGATTACGGCCGGCACGTTCACGCCATCGCGCTGGAAGGGTGAACACAAGAGCAACCTTTTCGATCGTCATTCCGGAACTCGCGTAGCGAGAACTCCGGTGCGCACTTGCGCACCTGAGAATCTCGAGATTCCGGGTTCGATGCTTGCGCATCGCCCCGGAATGACGGGCGGGTAGAAGCGATGACGACGGTATGTGTCGCCGCTGCCCTAGACCTTAATCGATTTTAACGATATCGCTGCCCTTCATAATGAGGGATGCGTCATTCATCTTTGGCCGCGCGGGTTCGCGCGTGCTGGCGGTCATGCTGCTCGCGGCGGCGACCGTGCTGGCCGGCTGCGCCGGCGGCAACGCACCGGGCAATTCCTATGCGATGGCGCCGAGCGGTGGCAGCGGCGCGACGGTGGCGTTCGAATCCATCGACGGCCCGCCGCCGCAGGTGTTCGACCGCATGGTCGGGGTGCTCGACAGCGAATCCAAGCTGCGCAGCCTGTCCGTGGTCTCCCGCGAGGGGACGGCTGCCTATCGCGTGCGCAGCTATCTCTCCGCCCAGGTGGTGCGCGGCAAGACCGTGATCGCCTGGGTCTGGGACGTCTACGACGCCAACCAGCAGCGGGCGCTGCGCCTCTCGGGCGAGGAACCGACTTCGGCCAAGGGCGGCCGCGACGCGACACGTGATGCTTGGGCGGCTGCCGACGACCTCGTGTTGCGGAAGATCGCCCAGGCCGGATTCAGCGGACTTTCCAACATGATCAACGGAACGCCGGATGCGCCCGGCGCAGCTCCCACCTTGCGGGGACCGGCCGTGGCGAGCGCGTTTCCGGCCGCGCCGAGACCCGACATGACGACCTCGGCCCTCGGCTATGCCGAGCGATAACCCCCGCTCAACCACGGCCTCAAGTTGCGGCCAAGCCGTTGGCCCGACTCAGGATTTTCAAAGGGAAAACGTAGCATCCCGGGTTGCCATTGCAGCCTCCGGCCTGATATTTCCTCGCCCGTCGTAACCGTGCTTCCAGTGGGTATTTTCTGATGTTGAACGTCGTATCCAGCAAAGCGCGGGAGGAAGCGTCCATGTCGGCCAAGAACGGCTCCATCAAGCTCGTCGCCGGCAACTCCAATCCGGCTCTCGCACAGGCCATCGCGCAGGGCCTCGACCTGCCGTTGACCAAGGCGGTGGTGCGGCGCTTCGCCGACATGGAAATCTTCGTCGAGATCCAGGAGAACGTCCGCGGCTCGGATGCCTTCATCATCCAGTCGACCTCGTTCCCGGCGAACGACCATCTGATGGAGCTGTTGATCATCACCGACGCGCTGCGCCGCTCCTCGGCGCGCCGCATCACTGCGGTGCTGCCCTATTTCGGCTATGCAAGACAGGACCGCAAATCGGGCTCGCGCACGCCGATCTCGGCCAAGCTCGTCGCCAATCTGATCACGCAGGCCGGCGTCGACCGCGTGATGACGCTCGACCTGCATGCCGGACAGATCCAGGGCTTCTTCGACATCCCCACCGACAATCTCTACGCGGCGCCGCTGATGGTGCGCGACATCAAGGAGAGGTTCGATCTCTCCAAGGTGATGGTGATCTCGCCCGACGTCGGCGGCGTGGCCCGCGCGCGCGGCCTTGCCAAGCGCATCAACACCCCGCTCGCGATCGTCGACAAGCGGCGCGAGCGTCCGGGCGAGTCCGAGGTCATGAACGTGATCGGTGACGTCGCCGGATACACCTGTATCCTCGTCGACGACATCGTGGACTCCGGCGGCACGCTGGTGAACGCGGCCGACGCGCTGATCGCCAAGGGCGCCAAGGACGTCTACGCCTACATCACCCACGGCGTGCTCTCCGGCGGTGCGGCCGCCCGCATTGCGGGCTCGCGGCTGAAGGAGCTCGTGATCACCGACTCGATCCTGCCGACGGATGCCGTGACCAAGGCGCCGAACATCCGCACGCTGCCGATCGCCAGCCTGATCTCGGACGCAATCGCGCGCACCGCCGCGGAAGAGTCGGTGTCGAGCCTGTTCGACTAGCCATTGACGTCATTCCGGGGCTCGCGAAGCGAGAACTCCGGTGCGCACTTGCGCACCTGAGAATCTCGAGATTCCGGGTTCGGCGCTCATGCGCCGCCCCGGAATGACTTTGCGGGCTACCCCACGATCCCCGCCGCGACCTGGCCGCGCAGTCGCTCCAGGCCGTGCAGCGTTTTGGCGCAGGCCTCGGCCACCTCGACGCCCTTGATCGCAAAGTGCTTGCGGAAGAAGTCGTAGTGCACCTCGGTCTCGTGGAATTGCTGCGGCGTGAGCACGGCCGAGAACACCGGCACCTCGGTGCGGAGCTGCACGTCCATCAGTGCCTTGATGACGGTGTCCGCGACGAACTCGTGGCGGTAGATGCCGCCGTCGACGACGAGACCGGCGGCAACGATCGCGGTGTAGCGCCGCGTCTTGGCAAGGACCTGCGCATGCAGCGGGATCTCGAACGATCCCGGCACCTCGAACACGTCAACATGGGTCAGGTGCCGCGCTTCCGCCTCCTTCATGAAGGCGATGCGCGCCTCTTCGACCACGTCGTGGTGCCAGCAGGCCTGCACGAAGGCCACCCGCTGCGGCTTGGCGAAGCGCGGATGCTCCGGCACCGGGTCCTGTGGAACCGGCGGCTGGGTGGGGTGGGAGGTCTCGGTTTGGGGATCTTGCAACATCTGATTCATGGCTTTCCTCGGTTTAAGGACCAGAATCAGGGCACACGGCACGACAAACAGCCGCATCCTCTCGATGCGCCTGCCACCGACCGTTCTCTTTCATCCGGACTTTAACCGTCGGCTTCGGAGTTGCACCGAATCTGCTGACCCTTCCGCTCGGGATAACCCTCACGGAAGGCGCTCGCGGGCTTAGGCCTTTCGGCCCTTACCGCCGGTGGGGACTTTCACCCCGCCCTGAGAACATCGACCGTCCGGGATGAACGGCCTGCCGGGAAATATGCCGCCGGCGAGCAGTCGCGGCAAGCGCGTTCCGCATGGGCAAAGCTCATGGTCCCATGCCAGGTTTGAGGTCCTCCTGGCGGTCCGGCCCTCGCCGGGCGGATCTGACGGAGCCCCTCGTGAATCTGATTCCGGTTTGTTCTCCTCGATCCGGGATTGTGACCTCCAACGTTAAGAATTGTGGCGGAGATCAGCTGTGGACGAACGAGTCCTGGCTTGTGGACGGACTCGGGACCCCGTTGCGCAGATTCCGCAAATCACATCACTTGATCCGCGATGAGCCCCGCGCCGATCCGAGGGATCGCAAGGGCAAGTCCGAGGGACGCCGTAGCGACGTTTAGGGAGCGCGCGCCGGGCCCAACCGCGTGCGTATCAAGGACAACAAAAAGGCAAGAGGTCGAGACGGCATGTCCCTGCTCGAAAGCGCTATCGATTCCAGAAGCCATCCGCTCGCGGTGGTCGAGGACATCGCCGCCAGCAACAACTGGCCGTTCGAACGCTCCGGCGAAGACGAACTCACGATTGTCTCCAAGGGACAATGGACCGATTACCAGCTCTCCTTCACCTGGATGGGCGAGATCGAGGCGCTGCATCTGGCCTGCGCATTCGACATGAAGATTCCGCTGTCGCGGCGAAGCGAGGTGCAGCGGCTCGTCGCCGCC
>NZ_AJQE01000258.1 GCF_000261685.1 Bradyrhizobium genomosp. I (2014)
GTCGGCCATTTCGATCTGTGGACCAACACCGGCATGATCATGCACCGCCAGGCCCTGGTGCTTCCGGGCGGCCTCACCGCCTCGACCGCGCAGTGCGAAGTCATGCTCGCCGGCGCCATTCACGCCTGCGAACGTTACTTCCCGGCGTTCCAATTCGTGGTGTGGGCCGGCAAGACCACCGCGCAGGCCATGGACGCTGCGATGTTCGACACTGTCGGAGAGGCCTAAGGCCTCTCATGACATGGGGGAGCCGTAGCTCTCTCCACGATGTCGTCCCGGACGAGCGCAGCGACGATCCGGGACCCAGACCGCGTGATGCCTCTTGTGGCACACGGCTTGTTGCCAACACCGTCATCCGTTAAGACCGCTGGTGGTTATGGGTCCCTGCGTTCGCAGGGACGACAGCGAGTTTGTGGTGACGACCGTGGCAAACAACAGCACGCTTCAAAACATCACAGGCACCATCCTCCTCGCCGGTGCCGGCAAGATGGGCGGCGCGATGCTGACCGGATGGCTGGCGGGCGGGCTCGATCCGCGCCGTGTCGCGGTGGTCGATCCGTTCATCTCACCCGAGATCACCGCCCTGAGCGCCAAGGGCGTCGCGCTCAATCCCGACGTGACGACCGCTGGCCCCGTCGAGACCCTGGTCGTCGCGGTGAAGCCGCAGATGTTCCGCGAGGCCGGCGCCAGGCTGAAGCCGTTCGTGTCGGACAAGACCTCGGTGGTCTCGATCATGGCGGGCACCACGATCGCCTCGCTCGAGGAGGTCTGCGGCGGTGCCGTGGTGCGCGCGATGCCGAACACGCCGGCCGCGATTGGCCGTGGCATCACCGTAGCTGTCGCGGCGAAGAACGTCAGCGCGGATCAGCGCGCGGTGGCCGATGCATTGCTGCGCGCCACCGGCGCGGTGGAATGGGTCGAGGACGAAGGCCTGATGGACGCAGTGACGGCCGTCTCCGGCTCCGGCCCGGCCTACGTATTCCTGCTCGCCGAGGAACTCGCCCGCGCCGGCGTGGAAGCCGGATTGCCCGAGTCGCTCGCGACGAAGCTCGCCCGCGAGACCGTCGCCGGCTCGGGCGAGCTGCTACATCAGTCGGATCTTCCGTCGAGCACGCTGCGCCAGAACGTCACCTCGCCCGGCGGCACCACGGCTGCGGCGCTCGGCGTGCTGATGGGCGAGCCGGGCCTGCGCGATCTGATGATCCGCGCCATCGCCGCGGCGACGCAGCGGTCGAGGGAATTGGCGAAGTAAACAGGTGGCGCGCGCTACGCACCCAGCCGCTTGTTGAACATCTCGACATTGACGAGCCCGCGCGCGTGGCGGCCCTCGCCGAGCTTGCGCGTGCCCTCGAAGGCCTCGACCTCGAAGCGGATGACGCGGCGCTCGACCGCAACCACTTTGGCCGTCGTCCGCACCGTCGCGCCGACCAGCGCCGCTGCGAGATGGCGAATGTCGACCTCGGTGCCGACCGTGACCCAGCCCGGCTGAAGCACAGCGCGGATTGCATCGCCCGCCGTCATCTCCATCTCGAGGATCATCATCGGCGTCGCATAAACAAAAGGCATGCCGGGCACGAAATGCCCGACCGTGCGCTCCACTGGGACCACCAGCGTGCGCTCGGCGCTCATGCCGATTGTGATGAAGTCGCGTGCGTCCATGGTGCCTGCTCGTCATTCCGGGGCGCACGAAGCGCGAACCCGGAATCCAGAAGTTTCTGGCTCGAGATTCCGGGTTCAGCCCTGCGGGCTGCCCCGGAATGACGCTAACGCGTCACTTCTTCGCGGCCGCCGCGCGTTCCACAAACGTCTTGCCGCCCTTCATCTTGTGGCGGAGCGGAGCTTCGTTGATCTGGATGACGACGGCATCGGCATCGACGCCGAGATTCTTCACCAGCGCCTGGGTGATGTCGCGCATCATGCCGGCCTTCTGCTCGTCGGTGCGGCCTTCGGCCATGCTGATGGTGATCTCAGGCATCGTTGTCTCCCTGCTGCTGCCGTCACGGCCGGGCTTTTCCCGGCCATTCATCATTTGAAAGATGGATGCGCGGGTCAAGCCCACGCATGACGAATGGGGCGAATGGCTAGCCCCAGCTCACGTCATGGCGCGCCAGCACCTCGCGCACCTTGGCGACGAGATCGGCTTCGCTGCACGAGAACTGCGCCGGACGGGTCTCGCGCCATTCCTGGTTGGAGGCGATCGCGGCGGCCGCCTTCGCGCCCTCGATCAAATCCTTGACCTGCACCTCACCGCGCGCCTTTTCATCCGAGCCCTGGATGATGACGCAAGGCGAGTTGCGGCGGTCGGCATATTTGAGCTGGTTGCCCATGTTCCTGGGATTGCCGAGATAGAGCTCGGCGCGGATGCCGGCGGTGCGCAAGCTTGCCACCATCTTCTGGTAGTCGGCGACGCGGTCGCGGTCGAACACGGTGACGACGACGGGGCCGAACCCCGGCCGCGTATCCAGCTTGCCGAGCAGTGTCAGCGCAGCCTGCAAGCGCGACACGCCGATCGAGAAACCGGTCGCCGGCACCGGCTCCCCCCGG
>NZ_AJQE01000259.1 GCF_000261685.1 Bradyrhizobium genomosp. I (2014)
CGTAGCGCCCGCCGCCACCAACCGAGCCGAACCGCACCGGGCGGCCCTTCTCGTCCTTGGTGTCGAGCAGGAGTTCGACCTCGTAGACGGGGCCGGTGTAGTATTCGAGACCGCGGACGACGGAGGGATCGATCTTGATGCGATCCGCACCGTAACCCGAGGCCGCAACCAGCTTGGCGATCTCATCCAATTCGCTCACGCCGGCCTGACCAATTTCGCTCTTGGCGAGGTAAGTTTCTGCCGCAGCAACGGCCTCTTTCCAATCGTCGCGCGGCTTGGTGATGGCGAGAACAACGTCAGCTTCCGCCGCGCTCAGGTTGGCGCCCTTCGTGAAGTCGCCCTTGCCTTCTTCACCGCCGTCCCATCGTCCGGGACCGAGCAGCTTGCGCACTTCGTCGGTGGAGAACTTGTCGAGCTTGTCGATCGCGCGCAGCACGGTCAGCCTGCGGCCTGCGTTCTCGTCACCGGCGAGCCCAATGGCTTCCAGAACTCCGTCGAGCACCTTGCGGTTGTTCACCTTCACGACGTATTGGCCGCGCGCGATGCCGAGCGCTTCCATCGTGTCCGCCGCCATCATGCAGATCTCGGCGTCGGCCGCGGGCGTTGCCGAGCCGACCGTGTCGGCGTCGAACTGCATGAACTGGCGGAAGCGGCCGGGGCCGGGCTTCTCGTTGCGGAAGACATAGCCGACGCGGTAGCTGCGGTAGGGCAGGACCAGACCGTCGGTGCCGTAGCGCTCGCCGACATAGCGCGCCAGCGGCGCGGTCAGGTCGTAGCGCAAGCTGATCCACTGCTCGTCGTCGTCCTGGAACGAGAACACGCCCTCGTTCGGACGATCCTGGTCGGGCAGGAACTTGCCGAGCGCGTCGGTGTATTCCATCGCCGGCGTCTCCACCGGCTCGAAGCCGTAGAGCTCGTAGACGGCGCGGATCTTCTCGACCATCTCGCGCGTCGCCCGGATCGCGGCGGGATCGCGATCCTCGAGCCCGCGCGGCAGGCGCGCCTTCAGTTTCTGGGATTTCTTGGGTTTCTCGGCCATGCGCGGCGTTTACCAGCCGGGGCGCGGGGCGGCAACCGGGGTGTTCTCATCGTGTCAGATCCCAGCCGGCGTTCCCCGGATGCAGCGCAGCGCGCCGCCTCTTGGCGGCGTGCTGCGCTGCTGATCCGGGGTCCAGCCACTGGCACTCTGGGTCCCGGCTCGCGCTTTGCGCGTCCGGGACACGAGAGCCTCAAAACACCTTGCGGATCCAGTTGTGCGGATCGTTGGTGCGGCCGTACTGGATGTCGACGAGCTGCTTGCGCAGGCCCATGGCGACGGGACCGGCGGCGCCGCCCGAGATCTCGAAATCGCCGCTCACCGAGCGCACCTTGCCGATCGGCGAGATCACGGCCGCGGTGCCGCAAGCGAAGGCTTCCTTGAGCCGGCCGCTCGCCGCATCCTTGCGCCACTGGTCGAGCGAGTACGGCTCCTCACGCACGGTCTTGCCGGCATCGCGGGCCAGCGTGATGATGGAATCGCGGGTGATGCCCGGCAGGATGGTGCCCAGCGGCGGCGTCGAAAGCGAGCCGTCGTCGAACACGAAGAACACGTTCATGCCTCCGAGCTCCTCGATGTAGCGGCGCTCGACCGCGTCGAGGAAGACAACCTGATCGCAGCCGTGCTGGATCGCCTCGGCCTGGGCGCGCAGGCTCGCGGCGTAGTTGCCGCCGCACTTGACGGCGCCGGTGCCGCCGATCGCGGCGCGCGTGTAGTTCTCGGACACCCAGATCGACACCGGCGCTGGCCCGCCCTTGAAGTAGGAGCCGACCGGCGAGGCGATGACGGAAAAGATGTATTCCGATGACGGCTTGACTCCGAGAAAGGTCTCGCTCGCGATCATGAAGGGGCGCAGGTAAAGGCTGCCCTCGCCGCCCGGAATCCAGGCGCGGTCGATGCGCACGACCTGCTCCACCGCCTCGATGAAGACGTCTTCCGGAAGCTGGGCCATTGCCATGCGGTCGGCCGAGTCCCTGAAGCGCCGCGCGTTGGCATCGGGACGGAACAGGTTCACCCCGCCGTCGTCGCGCTTGTAGGCCTTCAGGCCCTCGAAGATTTCCTGGGCGTAGTGCAGGACGGCGCCGGCCGGATCCAGCGGGAAGTTGGCGCGTGCCTCGATCCGCTCCTCATACCAGCCGCCCCTGGCCTGGTTGTAGCGAACGATCGCCATGTGATCGGTGAAGACCCGTCCGAAGCCGGGGTCCACCAGCTTGGCGACGCGGTCCTTCTCGGGGGTCGGATTGGATGCGGGCTGGATGTCGAATGTCATGCTCATGTTCCTTGCCTCCCGCTGCCGGTGGCGGCGCTGTTCTGGCGCCCGCCTTGCCCGCTTCGGGGCCCGGCTGGCTTGATTGGTTTCCGCCGGACCACCGCCAGCCTTGTTACGGCCGGTTTCCGTGGCCAGCATGTCATCGAGGACATGCTTTTGCGGAAGGCGGAAGTCCAGTATGTTTTGTCGAAATGCCGCTCGACAATCGCACGGTAGATCTGATCCGGCCGTCGTCGCCTGTCCGGCTCTCTCCGGCCACCTTGCTCCGATCCACCCGACGCGAAGCGATCTAAAATTTCGTGTAGGGCGATCGTTTTGTAACATTGAACCCAATATACGTCAATATGCCTGACATAAATTTCGCAACTTCCTCTCACGACGCTGCCGAGCCCAAGCCCGCCGCAGACGGCGGAGGCAATTTGCGCTGGGATATCATCGAGCTGCTGTTCTTCGCCTATCGCGACTTCGTCGGCGATCCCGATCAGGAGCTGGAGGCGTTCGGCTTCGGCCGCGCCCACCACCGGGTCATCCATTTCGTCTACCGCTATCCTGGCCTCAAGGTCGCCGACCTGCTCGACGTCCTGCGCATCACCAAACAGTCGCTCGGCCGGGTGCTCAAGCAGCTCCTGGACGAGGGCTATATCGTGCAGAAGACCGGCGACAATGACCGCCGCCAGCGCCTGCTCTACGCCACAGCGAAGGGCGAGGCGCTGGTGCAGAAGCTCGCCGGGCTCCAGACCACGCGGATCACCAAGGCGCTCGCGGAGATAGCTCCGCAGGACGCCGAGACCGTGAAGCGCTTCCTGCGCGCGATGATCGACCGCGACGATCCGGACAAGGTGCTCGAGACGATCTTCGCTTCCGTCAACCACGACGCCAAGGAGTGACCGTGCCGCTCGCTGCCACGCTCGCCCGCCCGCCGGTGCAACCCGCCGACGATGCCCCGCATCTGCTGCTGGTCGACGACGACCGCCGCATCCGCGATCTGCTCTCGCGCTTTCTCGCCAGTGAAGGCTACCGCGTCACCACCGCGGCGAGCGCCGGCGATGCACGCTCGAAACTGCTGGGCCTGCATTTCGATCTCCTGATCCTCGACGTCATGATGCCCGGCGAGACCGGCTTCGATCTTGCGCGCTTCATCCGGACCTCTTCCTCGGTGCCGATCGTGATGCTGACGGCGCGGCATGAAGCGGAGGCGCGCATCGAGGGCTTGCAGATCGGCGCCGACGATTACGTGGCAAAGCCGTTCGAGCCGCGCGAGCTTGCGCTACGCATCAACAACATCCTCAAGCGCGCCGCGCCGCCGCAGCAGGCCGCGACCGTGGAGAAAATTGCCTTCGGCCCCTACGTCTACCATCTCGAGCGCGGCGAATTGCGCCAGGGCGAGGAGGTCATCCACCTCACCGACCGCGAGCGCGAAATGCTGCGGATTCTCTCGGAAACACCGGGCGAGACCGTGCCGCGCAGCGCACTCACCGGCAACGGCAGCGTCAACGAGCGCGCCGTCGACGTGCAGATCAACCGCCTCAGGCGCAAGATTGAGACCGACCCCGCCAATCCGCTGTTCCTCCAGGCGGTGCGCGGCATCGGCTACCGGCTGGTGGCCTCGCCATAGATCAGTGAAGCGCGACCGATGAGCACGATCGATACCGGCCTGACGCTTCTGAAGAGCGCCGCCGGGCGCGTCTCCGCCGCCAATGGCTGGATGGGCAACGCGTTCAAGGGCTGGATGCCGACCGGCCTCTACGCCCGCGCGCTCCTCATCATGATCGTGCCGATGGTGGTGCTGCAATCGGTCGTGGCCTTCGTCTTCATGGAGCGGCACTGGAACACGGTGACGCGCCGGTTGTCCGCCGCGGTGGTGCAGGACATCGCCGCGCTGATCGACGTCTACAAGGGCTATCCGCAAGACAAGGATCGCGACCAGATCCGCCGCATCGCCCAGCAGCGCCTCGGCCTCGTCGTCGACTTCCTGCCCGCCGGTGACATGCCGCCGCCGGGACCGAAGCCGTTCTTCTCGCTGCTCGACCAGACGCTGTCGGTACAGCTCGGCCGCCAGATCGGGCGCTCGTTCTGGATCGATACCGTCGGCCGTTCCAATCTCGTCGAGATCCGCATCCAGCTCGACGATGCCGTGATGCGCGTGTTCGCGCAGCGCAGCGCCGCCTATGCCTCCAATTCGGAGATCTTCCTGTTCTGGATGGTCGGCACGTCCTCCATCCTCTTGATCGTCGCGGTGCTGTTCCTGCGCAACCAGATCAAGCCGATCCTGCGCCTTGCTGACGCCGCCGAAAGCTTCGGCAAGGGCCGCGAGGCGCCGAACTTCAGGCCGCGCGGCGCGCGCGAGGTGCGGCGCGCGGCGGTCGCCTTCCTCGAGATGAAATCGCGCATCGAGCGCACAATGGAGCAGCGCACCGCGATGCTCGCCGGCGTCAGCCACGATCTGCGCACCATCCTGACCCGCTTCAAGCTCGAGCTCGCGCTGATCGGCGACAGCCCCGAGCTCGAGGGCATGCGCAAGGATGTCGACGAGATGTCGATGATGCTGGAGGATTACCTCGCCTTCGCCCGCGGCGATTCCGGCGAGCAGTCGCAGCCGACCGACATGGCCCAGGCCCTCGAAGAGTTGCGCAGCGATGCCGAACGCCACGGCCACAACGCGACCGTCGCATTCCACGGCCTGCCCGTGGTGACGGTGAAGCCGGCCTCGTTCAAGCGCTGCCTCGCCAACCTCATCACCAACGCGGCGCGCTACGGCAGGAACATCGCCATCACCGGCCAGCGCGATCACCGTTATTTGACCGTCACCATCGACGACGACGGCCCGGGCATTCCCGCTCACTTGCGCGAAGAAGTGTTCAAGCCGTTCCTGCGGCTGGACAACGCGCGCAACCAGGACGAAGGCGGCACCGGCCTTGGCCTTGCCATCGCCCGCGACATCGCCCGCTCCCACGGCGGCGACATCACGCTGGGCGACAGCCCGATGGGTGGATTGAGGGCGAGCGTGAGGATTCCAGTGTAGCGGAATCTACCGCAACAAACTCTGGCGCCTACTTCGGCAGGAGCGCCTTCAGCTTGTCCATGTCGCGCATGTTCATCTTGAAGCCGCCGGGCATCACGATGTCGCCGGGCTTCTGGTCCGGCTTGCAGGCCCCTAACCACCTGGCTTGCAGCGTCATGGTGGTATCGCGGCCGGCCGCGCCGGCGACGCCGCCTTGCGCATGCGAGGTGGTCTTAACCGTATAGGCCGAGTTGAAATCGCCTGATATCTCGGCATGCGACGTCGTGTTTACGCCGGCGACGTTGCACTCGGAGTCGCTGACATAGCCGGTCGCGGTCTTCTTGATATCCTGCTTGGCGCAGATCTGCTTGGCCATCGGGGAGACGTTGTTGCTCATCTCCCTGTCGACGGTCTCGTCGGTGCAGTGCTGCATGGTCATCTCAGGCATGGGCGAGCCTGATGTGACCAGCTTCATTTCCCAAAGACCAGCCTTGCGCACCGGCAGGTCGTCGGCGCCGGCGCTGCCTGCCGACAACGAAAGGCAAAGCGTCGAGCCGAGCAAAGCGAGCTTGCGCGTCATGTGGGAGGCTCCCGGCCGAGAGTCGCGGCGTTACGACAGCGTCTCAGTAGAGCGTGCGGATCGGCCGCCCGGCGGCGCCGTAGGGCACCCAGCGGCAGGAGAACGAGATGTAACCGCCCTCATAGGCCTGCACTCCAAGAAACTTCACGACTTTGCCATAGCGTGCGCAGTGATCGACCGCGACCTGACGCGCGTCGACCTGGGACGCCATCGAATAGGCGATGATGCCGCCGGTGTCGTTGCCCTTGAACGGCGGTACCGGAAGGATATCGGCGCGCGCCGACTGGCTCGCCATCATACCCAGGGCCAGAAGGCCCGCGGCCGCAATGATTCGCATTCCCGTCACTCCAATTGGTTGGCTCCAGTCTACGGTGCCGGGATGGATGTGAAAAGAACGGAAGCCCCGCCGGCCGCGACCTCATGCTCAACTCCCGGCGAAGTGTTGCCGCGTTGCACTTGACCTCTTCCGGCCTTCGCGGCACGGTCCGACCTTCGCAAGACCTAGCTGTCTGGATTGACCATGCGCGCCCCCTCCCCGAAATCGCTTCGCTTTGCCGCCGTGCTCGGCCTCATGTTCGGGGCGCTGTCGCTTGGAGAGGCCAGGGCCGCCAATCCGCTTGAGATGAATTTCTGGCTGAGCGGGCCGCGCTATGACGGCAATGTTGTCGATTGCGACAAGGCACTGCCGACGATCGCCACCCAGTTCTGGGAGAAAGAAAGCTCGTTCTGGAATTCCTCGTTGAAGATCACCGGCTTCTCCGCCGTTCGCGAGGTCGCGTTCCGGCCCTGGCAGTCCGACAACATTCCGCGCCGCTATTGCACCGGCGACGCCATGCTCAATGACGGCAAGGTGCGCAAAGTGCACTTCTCGATCGCCGAGGATGCTGGCTTCGCCGGCTATGGCGATGGCGTCGAATGGTGCGTGGTCGGGCTCGATCGCAACTGGGCCTACAACCCGGCCTGCCGCGCCGCCAAGCCCTGATTGGAAAGCCCTGATTGGAGAGCCCTGGTTCGGCCCGGTCAAGCGGCCGAACGACCGGCGCCCGAAATTTGTTCTTGAAATGTTCACGTCGCCTGCTAGGCTCGCTTGCACAGTCTAGTTGAGGGGCGTCGCCATGTTTCATTCCAGATTGCGTTCGTTCTCCCGTCTTGTGATCTCACTCACCCTTGCCGCCGGGGTGGCGTCGCTCGCCGGTGGCGCCAAGGCCCAGGACAAGCGGCAGAACGCGCCGGGCGAGTTCGACTTCTATGTGCTGTCGCTGTCGTGGTCGCCCTCGTTCTGCGAGGAGACAGCCGAGCGCGGCGGCCGCTCCCAGATCCAGTGCGGTGGACGCCCCTACGCCTTTGTGGTGCATGGGCTCTGGCCGCAATATGAGAACGGTTTTCCGGAATACTGCCAGCGGCCGGCACCGCGGCTGAATCGCGGCATCGTCTCCTCGATGCTCGACCTGATGCCGGCGCCGGGCCTGATCTTCAACGAGTGGGACAAGCATGGCACCTGCTCGGGGCTCGAGGGCCGCAGCTATTTCGAGACGATCCGCAAGGCGCGCGCCGCGATCAAGATCCCGCCCGAATATCTCGATCTGTCGCAGGCCAAGACCGTGGCGCCGGCAGAGGTCGAGGAGGCCTTCATCAAGGCCAATCCGGGTCTCAGCAGTGCCGCCGTGTCGGTCACCTGCAACCGGACACGGCTCTCCGAGGTCCGCATCTGCCTCAGCAAGGATCTGCAATTCCGCGCCTGCGACGAGATCGAGCGCCGCGCCTGCCGCCGCGAGCAAGTGACGATGCCGCCGATCAGGGGAGGTTGAAGGCACAACACTCTGGTCGTCATTCCAGGGCGGTGCGCGAGCGCCGAACTATGGTGCGCAATTGCGCACCTGAAAATCTCGAGATTCCGGGCTCGCGCTTCGCGCGCCCCGGAACGACGGCAGTTACTTTCGTCTCGCGATGTCGTAACTCTCCGCCATGAACTACCGCCACGCCTTCCACGCCGGCAACTTCGCCGATGTCATCAAGCACATCGTGCTGGCTCGCATCCTCACATATTTGCAGGACAAGCCGGCGGCGTTCCGCGTCATCGACACCCATGCCGGCGCCGGCCTCTACAATCTCGACAGCGACGAGGCGCGCCGGGGCGGCGAATGGCTGACCGGCATTGCGCGGCTGCTGCAGGCGCGCCTGTCGAACGAGACCGCGGCGCTGACCAGGCCCTATCTCGACATCGTCCGCGCCTTCAATCCGAGGGGCGAACTCAAGGCCTATCCGGGTTCGCCGCTGATCGCGCGCGGCCTGCTCAGGCCGCAGGACCGGCTCGTCGCCTGCGAGCTCGAACCGAAGGCGCGGAAAGCGCTGATCGACGTGCTGCGCCGTGACGAACAGGCCCGCGTGGTCGATCTCGACGGCTGGGTGGCGCTGCCGGCCTTCGTGCCGCCGAAGGAGCGGCGCGGCCTCGTGCTGATCGACCCGCCCTTCGAGGCAAAGAACGAGTTCGAGCGGCTCGGCGAATCCTTCTCGGCGGCCTTCGCGAAATGGCCGACCGGTATCTATGTAATTTGGTATCCGGCCAAGAACCGGCGCGCCACCGACGCGCTTGCCCAAGCGGTCGCCCGGCTCGCAGCTGCAGCAAAACCGCCGGGCAAATGCCTGCGCCTCGAATTCAGCGTCGCGCCGCAAGCCGATGGCGGGGCCCTCACCTCTGCCGGGCTCCTGATCGTCAATCCGCCCTACACGCTGCAGGGCGAGCTCAAGACCATCCTGCCCGAGCTGGAAATGCCGCTCGGCCAGGGCGGGGCTGCCAGATTCCGATTGGAGGTGCCCAGCCTTAAAGCCAAGCCGTAACACTCCGGCATTCTTGGGAAAAATATGCAGGAGCGGTAGTCAATCTGGAGAGAACCGTATTATGCTGTTTGTGTGACTGGCTTTACGTTCCGCTTCCGCGAATGGTTGCGGCGGAGTGAAGGCCCCAAGAAAGATCCCGCCGGACCGATGAGGTCCGTCCAAGGATGGCCAGCTCCCGGGCTTCGTAAGGCCCGGTCATGTCGTGACGTGAGTCTGCGTCGCGACGGAGGAGCAATGAGGGGGAGTTTCCCGATGGCCATGACGGGAACGGTCAAGTTCTTCAACGGCGAGCGCGGCTACGGCTTCATCAAGCCCGACGACGGCGGCCGCGACGTCTTCGTGCACATTACTGCTGTGGAGCGGGCCGGACTAAAGGACCTTGCGGAAGGACAGCGCATAACTTTTGAAGTCGAACCGGACAAGAAGGGGAAGGGACCGAAGGCGGTCAATCTGGTCATCCTCTCCTAGCGGGCCCGACGCACAACGCTTGGCGCAATATTCGGCGCAAAAAATCCCGGCCGCGGGCGGCCGGGAGGTTGTTGTCCGGTATTTTCTTCTTCAGCTATCAGAAGCGATAGTTCACGCCTGCGCGCACCACGCTGGCGCTATAGCCGTTTGACACGCCCGTAATTGCGAACTGGCTGGTCGACAGATCGATGTAGAGATATTCGAGCTTGGCGCTCCAGTTCGGCGCGAGTCCCACCTCCGCGCCGGCACCAATGGTCCAGCCGGCGGTGGTGTGCGACTCCGTCCAGCCGAAGGTCTGCCCCCGCAGCTCGCCGAAGGCGAGGCCGGCGGTGCCGTAGAACAGCACGTTGCTGAAGGCATAGCCGGCGCGGCCGCGCAGGGTGCCGAACCACGGATTGGAGAACTTCCACGGCGCGAAGGTGTCGTCGGCGCCGGCGGCCTGGATGTCGCCCTCGACACCGAACACCCACGGGCCGTTCTGGAAATTGTAGCCGGCTTGCACACCGCCAACGAAGCCCGACGGCTTCGAAGGGTTGTTGTCGACCGAGCCCCATTCATAGCCGATGTTGCCGCCGAGATAGGGACCTGCCCAGCTATACGCATTGAGCGGTTGATTGACGGTATAGGGCGCCCGCTGCCCGTAATTGAGATCGGCGGCCTCTGCCGAAGCTGTCCAGCCGGCTGCAACCAACGCGGCCGCGCCCACAACGAGCCTCTTCATCACTCACTCCAACGCAACTGCCGCAACCCGTGCGATGCCTGCGCCGCCACGCGAGGCCAGACCGCATGGCTACGGAACCACCACTTTTTCGCGTAAGATTTATCGAGAGTTTTAAGTTAAAGGGCTGTTAAGCCGGGTTACCGTGCTGTTAACAGGCTTAAGCAAGCGTTACCGGGAACTGCGCCGGCCTCCCTGTGCGTGCGCCACGGCCGGAACTTCAAATCGGCACCCCCAGCGCCTAAATTCGCACCATGGTTCACGATTCCCCCGACAATCCGGACAACGCAGGTGCGCGCAAACCGGTGCACGTCACCGCGCCGGACGCCCCGCCCCAGGGGACGGAAATGGCGCCGCCGGACCTCGATCCCGCCAGCTCAGGCGGCGACGACGAGGACGATGCGCGGCTGCCGGATATCCTGGAAGAGAACGGCGCCGTCGGCGAGGGCCCGCTGGCAACCGGCCATGAGGCGATCGAGCGCGCGGTCCGGCTCGCCCCCACCTCGCCCGGCGTCTATCGCATGCTCAATGCGAATGCCGACGTGCTCTATGTCGGCAAGGCCAAGAACGTCAAAAAGCGCCTCTCCAGTTATGCACGCCAGAGTGCGCCGCTTCCGGCCCGCATCCTGCGCATGATCGCCGCCACGGTTACCGTCGAGATCGTCTCGACCAATACCGAGACCGAGGCGCTGCTGCTGGAAGCCAACCTGATCAAGCAGCTGCGGCCGCGTTTCAACGTGCAGCTGCGCGACGACAAGTCGTTCCCCTACATCCTGATCACCGGCGACCATTGGGCGCCGCAGATCCTGAAACATCGCGGCGCGCAGACCCGGCCCGGGCGCTATTTCGGCCCGTTCGCCTCGGCGGGTGCCGTGAACCGCACCATCACCGCGCTGCAGCGCGCGTTCCTGATCCGCTCCTGCACCGATTCCTTCTTCGAAAGCCGCACCCGGCCCTGCCTGCTCTACCAGATCCGCCGCTGCGCAGGTCCCTGCACCCGCGAGATCGACTTCCCCGGCTACACAACGCTGGTGCGCGAGGCGACCGACTTCCTGTCGGGCAAGAGCCATGCGGTGAAGCAGGAGCTTGCCGGCGAGATGGAGAAGGCGGCCAGTGAGCTCGAATTCGAGCGCGCCGCGCTCTACCGCGACCGCCTCGCCGCACTGTCGGCGATCCAGTCGCAGCAGGGCATCAATCCGCGCACGGTGGAAGAAGCCGACGTGTTCGCCATCCACCAGGAGGGCGGTTTCTCCTGCGTCGAGGTGTTCTTCTTCCGCACCGGCCAGAACTGGGGCAACCGCGCCTATTTCCCGCGCGCGGAAAAGACCTTTACACCGGAAGAAGTGCTCGGCTCGTTCCTCGCCCAGTTCTACGACGACAAGCCGCCGCCGAGGAACATCCTGCTCTCGCATGAGATCGAGGAGAGCGAGTTGCTCGCCAACGCGCTGTCGATCAAGGCCGGCCACAAGGTCGAGGTCGCAGCGCCCAAGCGCGGCGAGAAGAAGGAGCTGGTCACCCACGCGCTGACCAATGCGCGCGAGGCGCTCGGCCGCAAGCTCGCGGATACCGCGACGCAGAGCCGGCTGCTGGATGCCATGGCCGCGACGCTGAACCTGCCGCACCCGCCCAAGCGCATCGAGGTCTACGACAACAGCCACATCCAGGGCACCAATGCGGTCGGCGCCATGATCGTCGCCGGTCCCGACGGCTTCGTGAAGAACCAGTACCGCAAGTTCAACATCAAGTCGGAAGGGATCACGCCCGGCGACGACTTCGCCATGATGCGCGAGGTGCTGGAGCGCCGCTTCAAGCGCCTGATCAACCCGCCCGAGGACGCCGGCACCAAGGCCAAGGACGACGACTTCCCGCAATGGCCCGACCTCGTGATCATCGACGGCGGCCGCGGGCAGCTCAATGCCGTCCGCGAGATCTTTGCCAATCTCGGCCTGAACCAAGTGTCGCTGATGTCGGTCGCCAAGGGGCCGGACCGGGATGCCGGCCGCGAGACCCTGTTCATGCCGGAACGCGAGGCCATCAAGCTCGAGCCGCGCGATCCCGTGCTCTATTTCATCCAGCGCCTGCGCGACGAGGCCCACCGCTTTGTCATCGGCTCGCACCGCAAGCTGCGCAAGAAGGACATCCGCGAGGCCGGTTTGCAGGAGATTCCGGGTATCGGCCCGTCACGCAAACGTGCCCTGCTGCATCATTTCGGCACCCTGAAGGAGATTGAACGAGCCTCGATCGCCGATCTCGGCAAGGTTCCAGGGGTGAGTGCCGAGAGCGCCCGCAGGATTTTCGAGTATTTCCATCCCCAGCCGGGGTGAACTAAAGGGGACCCAAGGGTAGCCTTGGTCAAGGGTAGCCTTTGTCAAGGGTAGCCTTGGTCATCAAGGGTAGCCTTGGTCATATGGTCGTCGCATCCCGCGTCGCATTTGGGAGCAGGACGGTTGACCTTCAGGCTTGAGCGGTATTGGTAGGACGGATGAACATCGCCACGACACGAGGGACCACCAGCCGCGCGATGTCCCTCCCCAACATCCTGACCTATGGCCGGATCGCCGCGATTCCGGTCGTGGTCGGATGCATCTATGCGCAGTCGATTCTGGATCAGCCGCTCTGGCTGCGCTGGCTCGCGGTCGCCATCTTCATCGCGGCCGGGGTGACCGATTACCTCGACGGCTACTACGCGCGGATCTGGAATCAGCAATCGGCATTCGGCCGCATGCTCGATCCGATCGCCGACAAGCTGCTGGTCGCCTCCTGCCTGCTGATGCTTGCCGCTGACGGCATCATCCACGGCTGGTCGCTGTGGGCCGCCATCGTGATCCTGTGCCGCGAGATCCTGGTCTCGGGCCTGCGCGAATATCTCGCCGCGCTGCGCGTCAGCGTGCCGGTAACGAAGCTTGCCAAGTGGAAGACCACGGTCCAGCTGGTTGCGATCGGCTTCCTGCTCGCCGGCCCGGCTGGCGACGAGGTGGTGCCCTTAGTCTCGATGATCGGACTGGCGCTGCTGTGGGCCTCGGCGATCCTCACCATCTATACCGGCTACGACTATTTCCGCGCGGGCATCCATCACCTCATCAAGGAGGACGAGGGATGAAGGTGAAGTATTTCGCCTGGGTGCGCGAGCGCGTCGGCAAGGCCGAGGAGACGATCGAGCCGCCCGCCACCGTGCGCACCGTGGAGGAGCTGATCGCCTGGCTGTCCGGCCAGGGCGACGCCTACGCCCATGCGTTCGAGAAGCCGAAGGTGATCCGCGCCGCGATCGACCACGCCCACGTCAGATCAGACGCCGCGATCGCGGGTGCCCGCGAGATCGCGTTCTTCCCGCCGATGACCGGCGGTTAGGCCATGACCTCCGCCGTCACCGCCTGTCCCGTCACCATCCGCATCCAGGAAGATGATTTCGACATCGCGCGCGAGATCGCGGTCCTGACCAGGAGCCGCACCGACATCGGCGCGGTCGTGAGCTTCTCCGGCATCTGCCGCGCCGACGAGGACGGCGCCAAGGTCGCCGCGCTGACGCTGGAGCATTATCCCGGCATGGCCGAGGAAGAGATCAAACGCCATGCCGACGAGGCCACAACGCGCTGGCCACTGAACGGCGTCACCGTCATCCACCGCGTCGGCCGCTTCATGCCGGGCCAGAACATCGTGCTGGTGCTGACCGCCTCGCAGCACCGGCAGGCCGCATTCCAGGCAGCCGAGTTCCTGATGGATTATCTCAAGACCAGTGCGCCGTTCTGGAAGAAGGAAGAGAGCGCCACCGGCACCGGCTGGGTCGAGGCCCACGCCCGAGACGACGAAGCCGCCGCGCGCTGGACGAAATCCTGATGGCAAAAGTCTCGAAAAAACCCGCGCGCGGCCGCGCGGCGCCGAAGCTTGCGAAAGTCGGACGCGGCGAGCTCCTCACGCTGCTCGACTTCGTCCGCTATGCGGTGAGCCGCTTCGTCGAAGCCAAGCTCGCCTTTGCCCACGGCACCACCGATCCGGTCGCGGAAGCCGCCTTCCTGGTCTGCGAGGCGCTGCATCTCAATCCCGAACAGTTCGAGATCTTTGCCAACGCTCGCGTCACCGCCGCGGAAGGCAAGACCATCCTCGATCTGATTCATCGGCGCGTCACCACGCGCAAACCGGCTGCCTATCTCATCAACAAGATCTACATGCGCGGCCTGCCCTTCTATGTCGACGAGCGCGTCATCGTTCCGCGCTCCTTCATCGGCGAGCTCCTGGATTCGCATTTCGGCGCCGGCGGCGAGGCGGGCTCGCTGATCGACGACCCCACGGCGGTCGAGCGCGTGCTCGATCTCTGCACGGGCTCGGGATGCCTCGCGATCCTCGCGGCGCATCATTTCCCGAACGCCACCGTCGACGCCGTCGATATCTCCAAGGGCGCGCTCGAAGTCGCTGCGCGCAATGTCGGCGAATACGGGCTCGAGGACCGGATCAGTCTCTATCGCGGCGACCTGTTCGCCCCGCTCGGCGACAACAGATACGACCTGATCATCACCAACCCGCCTTACGTCGATGCCGAAGGCATGGCGGCGCTGCCGCCGGAGTGCCGGGCCGAGCCGAAGCTCGCGTTCGACGGCGGCGCCGACGGTCTCGACGTGGTGCGCCGCATTCTGCGCGATGCGTCCGATCACCTGACGCCGGAAGGCGGGCTGATCTGCGAGATCGGCCGCGGCCGCGAGTTGGTCGACGACGCCTTTCCGGAACTGCCGCTGCTCTGGCTGGACACCGAGGATTCCGAGGGCGAGGTGTTCTGGATCGCAGCCGCCGATCTCGGCTGATCCATCAGGGCCGCCTCACTTCGACGGAACAAGTCAAATTCCGCCACGTTCATCCCCAGACGCATTTTCTTGCTCTCGGAGGATGTCCTTATGCTCGCGCCATCGGGCGAACTGCTGCGCGCCGGCTTGGCGCTCAAGCTCAACCATCTCAAGCGCGCCACGCAATCATACTTGCGCGACCGTACCAGCCAGGCCACGGGACGGGCGACGTCCTACGCCGTCGCGGGCGGCCTGTTCGCAGTGGCCGGGCTGTTTGTGGTCGCAGCCTTCTTTGTCGGCCTGATCGCCCTCTACCGCTGGATCGCAATCACCTACGGACAATTCTGGGGCTTTGGCGCCGTCGGTGCGGTGCTGCTGGTGCTGGCCGCGATCTGCGTCGGCGTCGCCATGGCGATGATGAAGCGACCGACCAAGCCGATCGTGCCGCTTGCCAGCCGGATGCGCGTTGCGATCGCCACCCCGCGGATCCCGCGCGGAACGGTCAAGCAGGCCGTCAAAGAAGTCGCGACGACGATTCCCCTGGTGCCGCTCGCGCCCGGTGAGCGCGGCCATGGCAGAACCGCCTGGCCCACCAACCGCCCCGTGCAGCTTGGCCTGATGCTCGCGGCGATCGGGCTTGCGGGGTTTACGGCGGCGCGACGAAGGCGTCACCGTCAAAGACTGGACGCTTAAATGCCGGCGCGGCGCTCCGAGCAGATCGACTCATGCCTGCTGATGGCGGCGACGGCCGTCTTCGTGCTGACGGCGGAGCGCTACTTTCAGGACTCTGGCCTGATCGGGTCGGGACCTCCGCAAGACCACCGCAAAAGCGAAGCGAATTCACCGGAAACGCACCCGGCCGGTGCGGCAATGCAGCCCGGCCGCGGCCGCCGGGCGAGAAGTCCCATCGAGATCCCCTGGGCGGGCTGGAAGGATGTTGTCTGGCGGACCTATCAGCGCATCGACGAGGATCGCCTGCTCGCGACGGCGGGCGGCGTCGTCTTCTTCGGACTGCTCGCGATCTTCCCCGCAGTCACGGCGCTCGTCTCTTCCTATGGCCTGTTCGCCGATCCCGCGACAATCAGCGCCAACCTCCAGACGCTTGCGACGATGGTGCCCGAGAGCTCGTTCCAGATCATCGAGGATCAGGTCGCGCGCGTGGTATCCAACGGCAACACCACGCTGGGTGTCACGTTCTTGTTCGGCCTGCTGCTTGCGATCTGGAGCGCCAATGCCGGTGTCAAGGCGATCTTCGACGCGCTCAACGTCGCCTATGAAGAACGCGAGAAGCGCAGCTTCATCCGGCTCAATATGGTCTCGCTCGCCTTCACCGTCGGCGGCATCGTGGCGCTGCTGTTGATGGTGGGGGCCGTCGTCGCCTTTCCGCTTGCGCTCGATCATCTCGGCATGGCGCCTGAAAGCAAGCTGATCGTGGCACTGGCACGATGGCCGCTCCTGTTCCTGATCCTGCTCGTCGCACTCGCCATCCTCTATCGCTTCGCTCCCAGCCGTGACGCGCCGCGCTGGCAATGGCTGAGCCTCGGCGCCGTGACGGCTGCGATCCTCTGGATCACCGGTTCGGCCCTGCTCTCCTGGTACCTCTCGGAATTCGCCAATTACAATGCGACCTACGGCTCTCTTGGCGCTGCGATCGGCCTGATGATGTGGATGTGGATGTCGGCGATCGTCATCATGTTCGGCGCCGAGCTGAATTCGGAGATCGAGCGGCAGACGCTGCGCGACACGACCACCGGGCGACCGAAGCCGCTCGGCAGCCGCGAGGCCGTCTCGGCCGACACGGTCGGCGCCGCCGCGCCATATTGATCGGTGGCGGTCAGGCCGGAGGCCGGCCTGACCGCATCTCAGGCGCTATCAGCGCTTGGTGATCACGGCTTCCAGATATTCGCCGTGCACCACGATCGTGCCGTCGTCGGCGCGGTTGAACTCCTCGAGCAACGCCCGGAGGTCGCGCTTCAGCGCGGCCTGGCCGCCCTCGTCAAGCGCGGCAAACGCCTTCAGCGTAGGTCCGTAGAAGGTCTTGAAGATTTCGAGCCAGTGGTCCGGCGAACGATAGCGGAACACGAACATGCGCGGCTCGGCGGCGATCTCCGAAGCCTGGCTTGCGAACATCTCTTCCAGCCGCGCCGCCGTGCCCCACAGCGCCGGCGACTTCACCCCCGCCGGCGGCGGCAAATGCCTGCCGATGGTCTTGAACAACTGGCCGATGAAACCTTGCGGCGTCCAGTTGGCGAGGCCAATCTTGCCGCCGGATTTGCAGACCCGCGCGAGCTCGGAGGCCGCCTTGTCCTGATCCGGCGTGAACATCACGCCGAAGGTCGAGAGCACGACGTCGTAGCTGGCGTCGGCGAATGGCAGCGCTTCGGCATCCGCCTCGCGGAACTCGACCATGAGATGTTCGGCCGCCGCGCGCTCGCGCCCGCGCTTGAGCAGCGCCGGTACGTAATCGGTGGACGTGACGTCACACCAGCGCCGCGCCGCGGCCAGCGTCGCATTGCCGTTGCCGGCGGCGACGTCCAGCACTTTGCTGCCGGCGCGTAGGTCGATTGCCTCACAGAGCTGTTCCCCGACGATCTGCAGGGTGGTGCCGACCACGGCATAGTCGCCCGACGACCAGGCGCCGTGCTGGCGCTGCTTGACGGCGGCGAGATCAGGTTGGGTTGGGGCTGGCTTGGTGCGGCGGATGTCGACATGGCAATCTCCTGCGGTTGAAGATGCCGGAACGATAGGGCGCATACGGCTCGCTGGCCTTGAGAGCGGCGTTATTTTACGCTGAGAGCGCCTTGATTTCCGGACGGGGGCCGCCGGCGAGCCTGACATGGGCTGCGAGACAGTCGCTATCCCCTCGAATCAACAATGATGTTAGGGTCGTGCGTGTTTGGGGAGCATGTGGCGTGACGGGTTCGGACGCGACCCGTGTTCTCCCGGATGAGGCAGTCAGCTCTTGAGGCGAACGCGCGGCATGATTCGCATTTCGACGATCTTCATCGCCATCTGCATGGTTCTGGTCGCGGCCTCGCTCGGGCTCGTGCTCTATTCGGTCGCTGGCATTAGCGGGACGGAATCGGCGATCGTGGCGCTGACCGCGCTGACCTTCCTGATCCTCTACAACGCGGTGTCGATGCGGTTGCGCGACCGCAGCGACGTCGGCGGCCAGATCGCCGACCTCTCGCGCGGCACCGCCGACCTCGCCCGCCAGGTGGCCGAGTTCGGGCGCCGCCTGGCCGCCATCGAGGGCCGCATCGCCTCGTCCAATTCGACCAATTCCGACCGTATCCAGTCGGTCGTCGGCGAGATCAACGAGCTCGGCGGTCTCGTCAGGCAGCTCGCTGCGACCGTGTCGGCCCATGAGGACCTGCTGGCCGACGCCGCGCCGGCTCCCGGCCAGGTCGCCCAGCTCGAGCCGGAGACGCAGGTCGATCTGGTTGCACCGTTCGACGAACGGCCGGCCGCCCCTCCCCCGCTTCCCGCAGCACCGCCGCCTCCAGCCGCGCAGCCGCGCCCGGCACCGGCGGTTCAGACCCAGACCGCCAACCCGGCTCAAGCCGCCGCCGGGCGCAACCAGACCCAATTGCTGGCGACGCTGCGCAATGCCATCGACGAGAACCGCATCGACATCTTCCTGCAGCCGATGGTGACGCTGCCGCAACGCAAGGTGCGGTTCTACGAGGCGGTGACGCGCTTGCGCGACGAACGCGACCAGCTGATCGCCGCCGAGGAGTTCATCAGCATCGCGGAAGCCTCCGGGCTGATCGGGCGCATCGACAACACGGTGATGCTGCGCTGCGTACAGGTGCTGCGGCGCCTGATGGTGCGCAACAAGGACGTCGGCGTGTTCTGCAACGTCGCGGCCTCCACGCTCGGCAATTCCACCACCTTCGCGCAATGTCTCGACTTCCTCGAAGCCAACCGGGCGCTGGCGCCCTCGCTGGTGCTGGAGTTCAAGCAGTCGACGTTCCGCAATCTCGGCCCGGCCGAGACCGAGAATCTCGCGGCGCTCGCCCAGCGCGGCTTCCGCTTCTCGATCGACCATGTCACGGATCTGCGCATCGAGCCGCGCGAGCTCGCCGACCGCGGCGTGCGCTTCATCAAGGTGCCGGCCGCGCTGCTGCTCGATCCCAGGCAGGCCTCGACGACGGACATCCATCCCTCCGATCTCTCCGATCTGCTCGGCCGGTTCGGCATCGACCTGATCGCTGAACGGATCGAAGGCGAGCGCGCGGTCGTAGACCTGCTCGACTATGACGTGCGGTTCGGCCAGGGGTTCCTGTTCGCGCCGCCACGGCCATTGCGGCCGGAAGGGCCATCTGCTACCGCCGGGGCCCCGCCGAACCAGGCGAAAGACATTCAGGGACCTCATGGCTCCGGCACACAAAGCTCAGGCGCGACGTCTTCGGCGCCTCCGCCACAGCGCATCACCGGCAACGCGGCGCTCGCGCGCCGCATCTGATCGGCCACGCAGATCATGACCACGCTGCATTTTGCCGAAGGCCTGCGCCAGCTCGTGGGCGGCGTGGACGTCGTGCTCAGCGACATCTGGGGCGTGGTCCATAACGGCCTGGAATCCTTCCCCGAAGCCTGCGAGGCGCTGCACACCTATCGCAGCCGCGGCGGTACGGTCATCCTGATCACCAACGCGCCGCGCCCAGCCGACTCCGTACAGCGGCAATTGCGCAAGCTCGGTGTCCCCGATGAGACCTATGACGCGATCGTATCTTCAGGCGACCTGACCAGGCTCTATGTCGCCGAGCATCCCGGCCGCAAGATGTTCTGGCTCGGGCCCGAGCGCGACAACTCGATCTACCGCGGCCTCGATGCAGTGACCGCGCCGCTGGAGGAAGCCGACTACATCGTCTGCACGGGCCTCTATGACGACGAGACCGAGACGGCCGAAGACTATCGCGGCATGATGCTGAAGGCGCGCGAGCGCAAGCTGACGCTGGTCTGCGCCAACCCCGACATCGTGGTCGAACGCGGCGACCGGCTGATCTATTGTGCCGGCGCGATCGCGGAGCTCTATCGCGAGCTCGGCGGCGAGGTGATCTTCTACGGCAAGCCGCACCGGCCGATCTACGAGCGCGCCATGGCGCTTGCCGGCGAACGGCAGGGCCACCAGATCGACCGGAAAAAGGTGCTGGCGATCGGGGATTCGGTCCGCACCGACTTAACCGGCGCGCGCGAATTCGGCATCGACTGCCTGTTCGTGACCCGCGGCATCCATGCCGAGGAGTTCGAGGGCCTCGACCAGCTCGACCCGACATCGGTGATGGAATTGTTCGGCCACCCGCCGAAGGCGCTGATGCGCGAATTGAAGTGGTGACGGCGGGGCGTGAAGCGATGTCGGCTTAGGCGAATCTCCAAGCTCCAGACACCGTCATGGCCGGGCCTGACCCGGCCATCCACGTCTTTCTTCTGCTGTCCAAGAACGTGGATGCCCGGGACAAGCCCGGGCATGACGATCTCTACAGATAGCTATTCTTGCGGTCAGGCGGCCCTTTACGCGCTCGCCATGTCCGGGAAGACCGCCTCGATCTTGGTCTTCAGCGTCGCCGCGTTGAACGGCTTGACGATGTAGTTGTTCACGCCGGCCTTCTTGGCCGCGATCACGTTCTCGGTCTTGGATTCCGCCGTGATCATGATGAAAGGCGTGGTGGCGAGGTTCGGATCCGCGCGGACTTCGCGCAGGAGGTCGTAGCCCGTCATCGGCTCCATGTTCCAGTCGGAGATCACGAGCCCGTACTTCTTGCCGCGCATCTTGTTCAGCGCTGCCGAACCGTCGCTGGCATCATCGATGTTCTCGAAGCCAAGCTGCTTGAGCAGATTCCGGATGATACGGATCATGGTGCTGTAGTCATCCACCACCAGAACCGGCATCGACAAATCAACCGCCATCTCGACTCCCCCAACGCAAACCCAGGAATATTAGGATCGGACCTGTCAGGCCGGAGCCCGGCAGTTCCACGCCTCAAGGACTAGCATCAAGGCGTTAAACAGCGCGTTAACTGCGGACATCGCCAAAAGACTGAAATCGTGTTCAATGTCCGCGCTCCCCCCGCTTGACTTCGTCAGGCCGGTCGAGCCACGGTCCGGGCCGGTCCTGCCTGGTTCGAGAATTTCCCCTGATGGCTCCGCCTTTTACCGTTATCCGCGACACGACGCCGGATTCCGCGATTCCAAGGGGCGCCGTGGTCGCCATGGGCAATTTCGATGGCGTTCATCTCGGCCATCGCGCCGTGATCGCGGCTGCCCTGGAGATGGGCAGGGCGCATGGCCGCCCTGCGCTGGCATTGACCTTCGAGCCGCACCCACGGCGGTTTTTCAGCCCTAACACCCCGCAATTCCGCCTGACGGACGAACGGGCCAAGCTGCGGCTCTTGGCCGGCACCGGGCTCGCCGGCGCCGTGGTCATGACCTTCGACAAGGCACGTGCCGGAACCAGCGCGCAGGACTTCATTCACCATGAGCTGATCGGGCGCCTCGGCGTCAGCGGCATCGCGGTCGGCTACGACTTCCATTTCGGCAAGGGACGGGTCGGCTCGCCGAGCCTTCTCGTCAACGAGGCGCCACGGCTCGGCATCGAGGTCGACGTTCAACCGCATGTCGATATCGACGAGCGGCCGGTTTCCTCCAGCGCGATCCGGATCGCCCTCGCCGAGGGCCAGCTCGACGACGCGACAACCATGCTGGGCGCGCCCTGGTTCGTCACCGGCGAGGTCACCCACGGCGAAAAGCGAGGCCGCGATCTCGGCTATCCCACCGCCAACATCCGCCTGGACGCCAATTGCGGCCTGAAGCACGGCATCTATGCGGTGCGGGTCGCCCGCGGCGCCGAGCGGCTGGACGGGGTGGCCAGCTTCGGCCGCCGCCCGACCTTTGATAATGGCGCCCCGCTGCTCGAGATCTTCCTGTTCGACTTCAAGGACGACCTCTACGGGCAGGTGCTGGACTGCGCCTTCATCGGCTTCATCCGCGAGGAGCTGAAATTCGACAGCCTGGAGGCCCTGATCCGCCAGATGGACGACGATTCCGCCCGCGCCCGCGCCATCCTGGCCGCCGCCCCGGATGCGTTTCCGCGGCTCGGCGTCATTGATCGAGCCTGAACCCGGCCTCCCCGAACCTTTGCGCTTCCCCTGGCCCCCTGCTATGGAGAGCCCATGTTTGCGCGGCGCATCATAGGGATTAGCGGCCCGGCTTCCGCCTGAGCCTTTGGCTCGGCGCAAGACCGGGATTTTGTCGTTTCACCCCGCGATTCCGCATCGCCATCCGTTCCCGCGCCCTTCCGAGCCAGTCAACCTCATGTCCGAAAAGCCGCAAAAGTCCCAAAAGCCTGAAGTCAAAGACTATTCGAAAACCCTGTTCCTGCCGCAGACGGAATTCCCGATGCGCGCCGGCCTGCCGCAGCGCGAGCCGGAGATCCTCAAGCGCTGGTACGAGATCGGCCTCTACGAGAAGCTGCGCCAAGCTGCGAAGGGCCGCGCCAAGTTCGTGCTGCATGACGGCCCGCCCTATGCCAACGGCAACATCCATATCGGCACGGCGCTGAACAAGATCCTGAAGGATCTCGTCACCAAGAGCCAGCAGATGCTCGGCTTCGATTCCAACTACGTGCCCGGCTGGGACTGCCACGGCCTGCCGATCGAGTGGAAGGTCGAGGAAGAGCACTATCGCAAGAAGGGCAAGCAGAAGCCCGACTTCCGTGACAGTGCCGCAATGATCGATTTCCGCAAGGAGTGCCGCGCCTATGCCACGCACTGGCTGGGCGTGCAGCGCGAAGAGTTCAAGCGCCTGGGGGTGATCGGGGACTGGGACCATCCCTACGCCACCATGAGCTATCCGGCTGAAGCCCAGATCGCGCGCGAGCTGATGAAGTTCGCCGCCAACGGCACGCTCTATCGCGGCTCCAAGCCGGTGATGTGGAGCGTGGTCGAGAAGACCGCGCTGGCAGAGGCCGAGGTGGAGTACGAGGACTACACCTCCGATACGGTGTGGGTGAAATTCCCGGTCACCTCGCCCGCGCACGGTGCGCTCGCCTCCGCAAGCGTCGTGATCTGGACCACCACGCCCTGGACGCTGCCTGGCAACCGCGCCATCTCTTTCTCGCCGAAGATCGCTTATGGTCTCTACAAGGTGACGGATGCCCCCGCCGACAATTGGGCCAGGACCGGCGACCTCCTGATCCTCGCCGACGCCCTCGCCGGAGAGGTGTTCAAGCAGGCGCGCGTGACGGCTTATGAGAAGGTCCGCGAGGTCCCCGGCGACACCATGGACGCGATCGAATGCGCCCATCCGCTCAAGGGCCTTGCCGGCGGCTACGACTTCATCGTGCCGCTGCTACCCGGCGACCACGTTACCGACGACACCGGCACCGGCTTCGTGCACACGGCGCCCGGCCATGGCCGCGAGGACTTCGATGTCTGGACGGCGCAGGCGCGCGATCTCGATGCGCGCGGCATCACCACCGCGATCCCCTACACCGTCGATGAGAACGGCGCCTATACCGATCATGCGCCGGGCTTTGCCGGCAAGCGCGTCATCACCGACAAGGGCGAGAAGGGCGATGCCAACGAGGCCGTGATCAAGGCGCTCGTCGACAGAGGCATGCTGCTCGCCCGCGGCCGGCTGAAGCATCAATATCCGCACTCCTGGCGCTCCAAGAAGCCGGTGATTTTCCGCAATACGCCGCAATGGTTCATCGCGATGGACAAGGACATCGCGATGGACGGCAAGACGAAGAGCGGCGACACGCTTCGCGCCCGCGCGCTGCACGCGATCTCGGTGACGCAATGGGTGCCGCCATCGGGCGAAAACCGCATCAACGGCATGATCGAGGCGCGCCCGGACTGGGTGATCTCGCGTCAGCGCGCGTGGGGCGTGCCGATCGCCGTGTTCGTGCGCGAGAAGGGGGACGGCTCCGCCGAGATCCTCCAGGACGAGGCCGTCAATACGCGCATTGGTGAAGCCTTCGAGAAGGAAGGCGCCGATGCCTGGTACGCCAAGGACGCGCGCGAGCGCTTCCTCGGGTCGCGCGCGAACGAAGACTGGCAGAAGGTCGACGATATTCTCGACGTCTGGTTCGATTCCGGCTCGACCCACGCCTTCGTGCTCGAAGACCCCGTGCATTTCCCGGGGCTGTCAGGCATCAGGCGCAAGGTCGACGGCGGCACCGACACGGTGATGTATCTGGAAGGCTCGGACCAGCACCGCGGCTGGTTCCACTCCTCGCTGCTGGAAAGCTGCGGCACGCGCGGTCGGGCGCCTTACGACGTCGTGCTGACCCACGGCTTCACCCAGGCCGAGGACGGCCGCAAGATGTCGAAATCGCTCGGCAACACCATCGAGCCGCAGGCCGTCATCAAGGAGTCCGGCGCCGACATCCTGAGACTCTGGGTCGCGTCCTCCGACTACACCGACGACCAGCGTATCGGGCCCGAGATCCTGAAGAACACGGTCGAGACCTATCGCAAGCTGCGCAACACGGTGCGCTGGATGCTGGGCACGCTGCATCACTACAACCCGGCCGACGCAGTCGCGCCCTCCGAGATGCCCGAGCTCGAGCGCTTGATGCTGCACGAGCTCTCAGCTCGCGCCGCCGCGATCGGCAAGGCCTATCGGGAGTTCGACTACAAGACCGTGGTCGCGATCCTGTCCGCCTTCCTGAACAGCGAGCTCTCGGCGTTCTACTTCGATATCCGCAAGGATACGCTCTATTGCGATCCGCCCTCTTCGCTGACGCGCAAGGCGGCGCTGACGACCATCGACCTGTTGTGCGCCTCGATCCTGAAATGGCTGGCGCCGATCCTCAGCTTCACCGCGGAGGAAGGCTGGCGCATGTACCGGCCCGACGCCGAGCTGTCCGTGCATCTGACGCTGTTCCCGACCGATCTGGAGAACCTGCGCGACGACAAGCTCGCCGCAAAATGGGAGACGATCCGCAACGTCCGCCGCGTCGTCACCGGGGCGCTCGAGCTGGAACGCGCCGCCAAGAACATCGGCTCCTCGCTCGAGGCCTCGCCGGTGATCTATGTCGCCGACCGCGACATGCTGATGGCGCTGTTCGACACCGATCTCGCCGAGATCTGCATCACCTCGAACTACGAGGTGCGTGAGGGCGAGGCGCCGGCTTCGGCGTTCCGTCTCGATGCCGTGCCCGGCGTTGCGGTCGTGGTGGAGAAGGCGGCCGGCACCAAATGCGCCCGCTCCTGGAAGATTTCGCCGACGGTCGGCGAAGACCCCGAATACCCCGACGTCACCCCGCGCGACGCGAAGGCGCTGCGCGAATGGAAGGCGCTGGGGGTCAGCGTCTGATCGGTCGCCCATGACCCCGCTCCGCGCCGGCATCCTCGCGGCAATGGTCACGCTCGTGGCCGACCAGGCCTCGAAGCTCTGGCTGCTGAACGTGTTCGACCTCGCCCGTCGCGGCGCGGTGAGGGTGACGCCGTTCTTCGACCTGGTGCTGGCCTTGAACCCCGGCATCAGCTTCGGCTGGCTCCAGAACGACAGCCAGGCGGCGCAGCTCGCGCTGATGGCGGTCAAGGTCGTCGCCGTGGTTGCGCTGGCGATCTGGATGGCCCGCTCGCACACCCGGCTTGGCACGATCGCGCTCGGCCTGATCATCGGCGGCGCCGTCGGCAACGGCATCGACCGTCTGGCCTATGGCGCGGTGGTGGATTTCGCCCTGTTCCACATCGAGGTCGCCGGAAAAGCCTATAATTGGTATGTATTTAACCTCGCGGACGTGGCCATCGTTGCTGGGGTGGCAGTGCTATTGTATGATTCCTTCCTGGGGGTACCCGCCGCAAAAGCGCCCTGATCCCGGCCGATACGGACCGGAAGGTGGAACCCGGCTTTTGCGAGGGTTGGCACCGCGTGCGAGCGGCAATCTGCCACAATATGGAACAGGTAAAGTGATGCGCAGCTCGAAGACCAGCGGTTCGATGGCTCGAGACCCCCGCTGGGGGTTCAGGTGGGCATTGAAATTGTCTGCCGTCGCGCTCGGTATCGGCCTCGTCATGGCAACTGGCGCGGCCCGCGCCGGTGACGACGACGAGGAGGACGACATGACCTTCGAAGAGAGGCTCATCGACAATCTGATGTCCGGCATCGGTGCCAAGAGCATGGAGAAAAAGGGCATCGAGTACCGCGAGCGTTCGCCGCTGGTCGTGCCGCCCAAGCTCGATCTGCCGCCGCCTGCGACCGAGGCCAAGGCTGCACCGAACTGGCCCAAGGACCCCGACGAGAAGCGCCGCAAGGAAGCTATCGCCGCGCGCAAGAAAGCCACCAAGGCAACGGAGAACTGGCAGGCCGCCCAGCCGCTGACGCCAGCCGAGATGAGGGCCGGCCAGATCGCCGCAGCGCCCCGCACCAGCAATGATCCGATTCAACCGGGCACCAACGGCAACCCCTCGCTGAGCCCCGCCGAGCTCGGTTTCACCGGTGGCCTCTGGAATATGATGAAGGGCGGCAACAGCTCCGAGTCCAAGCCGTTCACGTCGGAGCCGCCGCGCCAGTCGCTGGTCGAGCCGCCGCCGGGCTACCAGACGCCGTCGCCGAACTATGCCTATGGCGCCGGGCCGGACAAGTCGCGGCGGATGTATTACGACATCATGTCGGGCAAGGAGAAGGAACAATAGCGTTCCTGTCCTGTCGCGACATTCTGACAGACTCGAATCGAGGGTCGGCGGCTCACGTCCGCCCGACGCCCTTCGAAATTGCCTACAAAATTGCCTATCAGTAACTTGCCTACGCGTTGAGTTCTCTGCTTCGTGACGCGAAGCCTCAGCCGCACGGTGTAGCATGCCGTGCCTTCCGAGCCGGAGATCCGGGCTCGACCTTTCACCAGGGATCATGATGTCCTCTTACCGATCGGCTGCCTGCCTCCTTGCCGCGCTGCTTTCGACGAGTGTCCTCTCGGACGGCGCCGCCCTCGCCCAGACCACGGTGACATCGGCCCCACCCGCAAGCTTCACGCTCCACAACGGCATGCAGGTCGTGGTGATCCCCGATCACCGCACCCCCGTGGTCACCGAGATGATCTGGTACAAGGTCGGCTCGGCCGACGAGACGCCGGGCAAGTCCGGCCTCGCCCATTTCCTCGAGCACCTGATGTTCAAGGGCACCTCGAAGCATCCGGCCGGAGAGTTCTCCCAGACCGTGCTTCGCGTCGGCGGCAACGAGAACGCCTCCACCTCGGTCGACTACACCAACTATTACCAGCGCGTGCCGAAAGAGAAGCTGCCGACCATGATGGAGTTCGAGGCCGACCGCATGACGGGCCTCGTCCTCAAGGACGAGAACGTGCTGCCCGAGCGGGATGTCGTGCTCGAAGAGTACAACATGCGCGTCGCCAACAATCCGGACGCGCGGCTGAATGAGCAGATCATGGCCGCGCTCTATCTCAACCATCCCTATGGGCGTCCGGTGATCGGCTGGCACCAGGAGATCGAAAAGCTCGATCGCGAGGATGCGCTCGCCTTCTATCGCCGCTTTTATGCGCCGAACAATGCGATCCTGGTGATCGCCGGCGACGTCGACGCCGCCGAAATCCGCCCGCTGGTCGAGCGCAATTTCGGCTCCATCCCTGCGCAGCCCGCGATCCCGGCGCGGCGCGTCCGTCCGCAGGAGCCGGAGCCGGCGGCACCGCGCACCGTCACGCTGGCCGACCCGCGCGTCGAGCAGCCGAGCATGCGGCGCTATTATCTGGTGCCCTCCGCAACCACGGCCGCTGCCGGCGAGAGCGCGGCCCTCGACGTGCTGGCGCAACTGATGGGCAGCGGCAGCAACTCCTATCTCTACCGCGCGCTGGTCGTCGACAAGCCGCTCGCGGTCTCCGCGAGCGCCAGCTATTCGAGCATCTCGCTCGACCCGACCCAGTTCGCGATCTCGGCCGCGCCGAAGCCCGGCGTCAGCTTCGCGGAAGTGGAGCAGGCGGTCGACGGTGTCATTGCCGGCGTTGCGCAGAACCCGATCCGGGCCGAGGATCTGGAGCGCGTGAAGACCCAGCTCATTGCGGAAGCCATCTACGCCCAGGACAACCAGGCGGTGCTGGCGCGCTGGTATGGCGGCGCACTGACCACCGGCCTGTCGATCGAGGACATCAGGAGCTGGCCCGACCGCATCCGCGCCGTCACCGCCGAGCAGGTCCGCGCCGCTGCGCAGAAATGGCTCGAGAAGAAGCGCTCGGTGACGGGCTATCTGATCAAGAACACCGCCACCGCCAAGCGCGAGGAGAAGCGTTCGTGACCTATCCCCTTCTTCGCGCAAGACACTTCCCCCGCAAAAGACACTTCCCACGCACAAGACACTTCGCGCTGTCCTTCGTCACCGGCGCGGCGCTCGCGCTGGCGGCTGTCTCGCCGTCGCAGGCCGCCGCGAAAATCCAGCACCTGATCTCGCCGGGAGGCATCGAGGCCTGGTTCGTGCAGGACGCAACCGTGCCGCTGATCGCGATGGAATATTCTTTCGCCGGCGGCTCGGCGCAGGATCCCAAGGACAAGCCGGGCGTCGCCAACCTGGTCGGCGACCTCCTCGACGAAGGCTCCGGCGATCTCGATTCCAAGACGTTTCATGAACGGCTCGACCGCCGCGCCATCGAGCTCTCCTTCAATGCCACGCGCGACACGTTTCGCGGCAGCCTGCGCATGCTGCGCGACAACAAGGACGAAGCCTTCGATCTGCTCAGGAGTGCGCTGACCTCGCCGCATTTCGATCCCGTCGACGTCGAGCGCATCCGCTCGCAAGTCATCTCGGGCCTGCGCCGCGAGACCACCAATCCGACCTCGCTGGCGAGCCGCAAGTTCCTGGAAGTCGCCTTCGGCGGGCATCCTTACGGCCGGCAGACCAACGGCAACCTCGACAGCGTGCCGACCATCACAGTCGCCGATATGAGGGATTATGTCGGCCGCGTCCTCGCCAAGGATGGGCTGAAGATCGCGGTCGTCGGCGATGTCGATCCGGCAACCCTGGGCAAGCTGCTCGACCACACGTTCGGTAGCCTGCCCGCCAAGGCCAATCTGACGCCAGTGCCCGACATCGAGGCGACAAAGCCGCCGCAACGCACCTTCGTGACGCTCGACGTGCCGCAGACCGTGATCACCTTCGGCGGCCCCGGCGTGAAACGCAGCGATCCGAGTTTCATGGCGGCCTATGTCGTCAACCACATCCTCGGCGGCGCCGGCTTGGCCTCCCGGCTCTATCGCGAGGTGCGCGAGAAGCGTGGGCTGGCCTATTCGGTGTTCGAATCGCTGCTCTGGATGGAGCATTCGGCGCTCTTCGTCGGCAATACCGGCACCCGCGCCGACCGCGCCGGCGACACCATCGATGCGATCGAGAGGGAGGTGCGCCGCATCGCCGAGGAAGGCCCGACGCAGAAGGAGCTCGACGAGGCCAAGGCCTACCTCAAGGGCTCGCAGATGCTGGCGCTCGACACCTCCTCCAAGCTGGCGCAGGCGCTGCTGCAGTATCAGCAGGACAAGCTGCCGATCGACTACATCGAGAAGCGCAACGCCATCGTCGACGCCGTGACGCTGGACGACGCCAAGGCGGCCGCCAGGCGCCTCTGGGGCCAGGGGCTGTTGACCGTCGTCGTGGGCCGCGCGCCGCAGGCCGCCGCGCAACCGGCGGCTGCGACGCCAACAAAGTCGAACTGATCTCTTCTCCATACGCTTCCCGAATGGCCGGGCTCTCCCCGGCCATTTGCGTTTGCATGAGCACCATTGCCGAACCTGGACGTCCGCGATATGTCCGGACACCACGGATGGTGCCCACATGCTGCGGATATCCCGCGATCTCGTTATCGACGAGGACGACATCGAAATCGGTTTTGTCCGCGCCTCCGGCCCGGGCGGGCAGAACGTCAACAAGGTCGCGACCTCGGCACAACTGCGCTTCGACACCCGCAAGCTGACCTTGCCGGAGGACGCGGCCCTGCGCCTTGCGCGCCTCGCCGGCCAGCGCATGACCAAGGACGGCGTCATCGTGATCCAGGCGCAGCGCTTCCGCACCCAGGAGCGCAACCGCCAGGACGCCATCGACCGTCTCACGGAGATGCTGCGCGAGGCGATGATCAGGCCGACGCCTCGCCGAGCGACGCGGCCGACCTACGCCTCCAAGCAGCGCCGGCTCGAGGGCAAGAAGCGCCGCAGTGACGTCAAGGCCGGACGCGGCCGCAGCTTCGACGACTAACTGGCGCGGCAAGAAACTCCGGCCGCAAGGCGACCGGAGTTGTGCCGGTTTACCCGCCTGGACTAGTAACGCTTGGACGGGGCTGCGCCGCCCGTCGTGGAATCGTTGGCCGTTCCCTTGTGCCCAGCGCTACCCGTGGTGCCGACCGTGCCCCTGGTGCCCTTTGTCGACTTCATGCCGGTCTTTTCGCCCGCGGCGCCCGGCTGGGCATTCATCTCGTCATCGCCGCTACCCATCGTGCTGCCTTGCATGGGTTTGCTTTGCACCGTGCCGCCTGTCTTGGCGGGTGGCGCGCCTTGCGCGAGAACGGGCGTCGCAACGAGAGCCGACAGGGCGCATGCGAACATCGAGGTCTTCACCAACTTCATCCATTTCTCCTGGATCTTTCGCAATGAACGGCTCGGCAGCTCCCGCGCCACCCTCTGCACCGGACCATTGCATCGCGTAGAGAGTCCAAGTGGCGCGACCATCATGCAATGCGCATGGTGTGGTGATCGTTTAGGGATTTGACGGCGGTTTCGCGGAATTGTGCTCCGCATATAAGGCGGTGCAGAACATCACACGGCCGCAGACATCTCCGCACGCCGCGAAACAGCCCGCTACTACCACCGCATCTGCGACGCCGACTAGAGTTTGCACACGCTGGATTGACGTGGATGGGCGAGCTCTTGGTGATGCGCACGATCGTGCTGGGATTGTGCACCGCGATGGTGCTGATGGTGCGAGGCGCCGACGCGCAGATGCTATTGCCGGCGGCGAGGCCCCTGGATGGCGCGACGCTGTTCAAGCAGCAATGCGCGGTGTGCCACACGTTAGGTCCGTCGGAACCGATGCGGCAAGGCCCGCCACTGGTGAAGATCGTCGGCCGCCCCGCCGGCAAGGTCGACGACTTCAAATATTCAGAGGCGCTGTCGAAGGCGGACTTCGCCTGGGACGAGACCAGGTTAGATGCCTGGCTGGCCAATCCGCAAGCCGTCATTCCCGGCGTGACCATGGTTTACCGGCAGGCCAAACCGGAGACCCGCGCCGCCATCATCACTTATCTGAAGGAACAGAACTGAATGGCAAAGCCCGTCCATTCCATGATCCGCGTGCTCGACGAGGCGCGCGCGCTCGACTTCTACAGGCGCGCCTTCGGCCTGGAGGTCACCGACCATCTGAAGTTCGCGGACTTTGCCCTGATCTATCTGCGTCACCCCTCCTCACCTTTCGAAGTCGAGCTGACGGTGAATTTCGATCGCAAGGAGCCGTACACGCTCGGCGACGGCTACGGCCATCTCGCCGTGGTGGTCGAGGATCTCGACGCCGAACACGCCCGCTTCGAGCGCGAGAAGCTCGCACCGGGGCCCTTACGTGACTTCAAGCACGACGGCAAAACGCTGGCGCGCTTCTTCTTCGTCAGCGACCCCGACGGCTACAAGATCGAGGTGATCCAGCGAGGCGGACGTTTCGGCTGATCAATCGCCAAAATCCAAACCATAAAAATCCACGGAGGAATGCCATGAGAGAAATCGATCGTCGAAGCAAGCACAGCCGCCGTGTCTTTCTCAAGGGCGCGGCGACCGCCGTGCCCGTCGTCGCTGTCGCGACCAGCGTCTCCGTCCGCCTCGATGACGCCTGGGCCGAGGATGCCAGCGCGCTCTCGCCGGCGACGATGAAGACGCTGCTGAAGATCGCGCGCGACATCTATCCGCACGACGTGCTCGGCGACAGCTACTACGTCACTGCGATCAAGCCGTGGGACGGCAAGGCGGCGAAGGATCCCGCCGTCAAATCACTGATCAGCGACGGCGTCACGCGCCTCGATCAGAACGCGCGCGACCGCCACAAGGTTGGTTACGCCGAAGTGCCATGGGAAGCCGACCGCGTCGTGCTCCTGAAGGAGATCGAGGGAAGCGACTTCTTCCAGAAGGTGCGCGGCGATCTCGTCGTCTCGCTCTACAACCAGAAAGAGATCTGGCCGCGGTTCGGCTACGAGGGCTCCTCGGCCGAGCACGGCGGCTACATCAACCGTGGCTTCGCCGACATCGACTGGCTGCCGAAGGCCTAGATCGCCACCGTAACGGTTCAGGAGAACGCATATGGCCAAATTCGATCTGAACGACTCCAGCGTTGTGGTGATCGTCGGCTCCGGTGCCGGTGGCGGCACGCTGGGCAACGAGCTCGCGCAGAAGGGCGTCAAGGTGGTCATTCTCGAAGCGGGTCCGCGCATCGAGAACCACGACTTCATCAACGACGAATGGGAGAGTTTTTCCCAGCTTGCCTGGACCGATGCGCGCACCACGTCGGGCACATGGCGCGTCGCCAAGGATTTCTCCGGTCTTCCCGCCTGGATCGTCAAGGCGGTCGGCGGCTCGACCGTGCATTGGGCCGGCGCCTCGCTGCGTTTCGACGACCACGAGTTCAGGGTGAAGAGCACTTACGGCAACATTCCCGGCGCGAATCTCCTGGACTGGCCGGTCACGCTCGCGGAGATGGAGCCGTGGTACGCCAAGGCCGAGAACAAGATGGGCGTGACCCGCACCAACGGCATTCCCGGGCTTCCCGGTAACAATAACTTCAAGGTGCTGGAGGCCGGCGCGAAGAAGCTCGGCTACAAGACCGTGCACACCGGCAACATGGCGATCAACAGCCAGCCCCGCGACGGGCGCGGTTCCTGCCAGCAGATCGGGTTCTGCTTCCAGGGCTGCAAATCCGGCGCGAAATGGTCGACGCTCTACACCGAGATCCCCAAGGGCGAGGCGACCGGCAATCTCGAGGTGCGGCCGAGCAGCATGGCGATCAAGATCGAGCACGACGCCAGCGGCAAGGTCACCGGTGTCGTCTACGCCGACGCGACCGGCGCGATGCAGCGCCAGAAGGCGCGCATCGTGGCCGTGGCCGGCAATTCGATCGAAAGCCCGCGGCTGCTGCTCAACAGCGCCTCGACCATGTTCCCCGACGGCCTGGCCAATTCATCGGGACAGGTCGGCCGCAACTACATGCGGCACATGACCGGCAGCGTCTACGCGGTGTTCGAGAAATCGGTGCACATGTATCGCGGCACCACCATGGCCGGCATCATCCGCGACGAGGCGGCCAACAATCCGAAACGCGGCTTCGTCGGCGGCTATGAGATGGAGACGCTGTCGATCGGACTTCCGTTCATGGCGGCGTTCCTCAACCCCGGCGCCTGGGGACGCTCGTTCACGTCAGCACTCGACGGCTATCCGCGGATGGCCGGCATGTGGCTGGTCGGCGAGGACATGCCGCAGGAAACCAACCGTATCACGCTTGATCCGGTCGTGAAGGACAAGTTCGGCCAGCCGGTCGCGAGCGTGCATTTCGACGATCATCCCAATGACATCGCGATGCGCGCCCATGCTTACAAGCAGGGCGCGGCCGTCTACGACGCCGTCGGCGCCACCGTGACCTATCCGACGCCGCCCTATCCGAGCACGCACAATCTCGGAACCAACAGGATGAGCGAGAAGCCGCGCGACGGCGTGGTCAACAAGTTCGGGCAGAGCCACGACGTCAAGAACCTGTTCGTCTCCGACGGCAGCCAGTTCACCAGCGGCGCGGCCTGCAATCCGACGCTGACCATCGTCGCGCTCGCAATCCGGCAGGCGGACTACATTGCAGGTGCGATGCAGAAGAAGGAGATTTGAGGCCGGGCGCCCTCCCCGTCATTGGAATCCCTCCGCAGCGACAGCCCGGATTGCTTCGTCGCAGGGGCTCCTCGCAATGACGGCGGAGCCGGCGTCCTAGCCCGGATGGAGCGGGAGCATAATCCGAGGCCGTCGGCGCGCGCGGCGCGATCCCGGATTGCGCTGCGCTCCATCCGGGCTACGAACTCGTCATTCCGCCGCGTCGAGGATCGGCGCCACCGCGCCCTCGAACTCGGGCACCGGCATCATGCTCCTGGACCGGTAGATCAGGCAGGAGCAACGCAGCAGCGAGGCGAAATTGTTGACCTCGCCATGATGGTCGAGCACTTCGTTGTAGAGCGTGGTCAGGAACTTGCCGAGGCTCATGCTCTCCTTGGCCGCGATCTCCTCCAGCGTGTCCCAGAACGCCATTTCCAGCCGGATCGAGGTGCAGTGCCCACCGATCCGCAAAGACCGGGTCTGGGATTCGTAGTCGCGTTGGGGCTGATGCGCGAAGAGATGGCACATGGCGTCCTCCCGTCCTGTTGCCGCTTTTTCACGATGCTACACCGCAGCCCGGCCCCCCACAATCAGAACGGTCACCGGAAGCCGCGTCATCCGGGTTGTGCGGTTTTCTCGAACGCCCAATGTCTTCAATGTGATAGACACCGCTCTTCCCCAGCCCGCCACGTCCCTGTTGCCCAACGCATGCTTTTGACGCAACACGGCCTAGAATAGCGCCGTCAGCGAATCCAGATCGAGCCCATGCCCGTCCGTCAATTGCCAGAACAGGTCGTCAACCGCATCGCCGCCGGCGAGGTGGTCGAACGTCCGGCGAGCGTGGTCAAGGAGCTGGTCGAGAACGCCATCGATGCCGGCGCAAGCCGGATCGACGTCTTCACCGACGGCGGCGGGCGGCGCCGGATCGGCATCACCGACGACGGCAGCGGCATGACCGCAAAAGACCTCGCGCTCGCCGTGGAGCGCCACGCTACCTCCAAGCTCGACGACGAGGACCTGCTCCAGATTCGCACTCTCGGGTTCCGCGGCGAGGCACTGCCCTCGATCGGCTCGGTGGCGCGTCTGTCGATCACGACACGGCACGCCAGCGAGCCGCATGCCTGGGCGCTTAACGTCGAGGGCGGCGAGAAGTCCGAGATCATGCCCGCGGCGCTGGCGCATGGCACGCGCGTCGAGGTTGGCGACCTCTTCTATGCGACGCCGGCGCGGCTGAAATTTTTGAAGACCGACCGCACCGAGGCGGAAGCGATCCGCGAGGTGGTGCGGCGCCTCGCCATGGCGCGGCCTGATATCGCCTTCACGCTTGCGGGCGAGGAGCGCGCGCCGGTGACCTGGGCCGCCGCCCTGCCGGGCTCCGCCGGGCGCCTGACCCGGCTCGGCGATATTCTTGGCGCCGAATTCCGCGGCCACGCCATCGAGGTCCATGCCGAGCGCGACGGCGTCGTCGTCGCCGGCTACGCCGCGACCCCTGCCCTGACCAAGGCCAATGCGCTCGGACAATATCTCTTCGTCAACGGCCGCCCGGTGCGCGACAAGCTGATCCTCGGGGCCGTGCGCGCGGCCTATGCCGACTATCTGCCGCGCGACCGCCATCCCGTGCTGGCGCTGTTCGTCACGCTCGACCCGCGCGAGGTCGATGCCAACGTGCACCCAGCCAAGACCGAGGTGCGCTTCCGCAATGCCGGCCTCGTGCGCGCGCTGATCGTGCACGGACTGAAGGAAGCCCTCGCGCGCGAGGGCCGCCGCACGGCCGCCAACAGCGGCGAGAGCGCGCTGTCCTCGTTCCGCCCCGCGTTCACGCCGCCGCGTCCGGCAGGCTGGGATTGGCGCGCTTCGCCATCTGCTCCCGCGGCGCCGATGCCATCATTCGAAGGCGCCGCCGCGCCGGCTTTCGCGGAGCGCGCGCAGGCCGCGTTCGATGTCGGTGCGCCCAGCGCGGACATACGGATCGAGACCCAGCCCGTCGGCGACCTGGTCGACCGCCCGCTCGGCGCGGCGCGCACGCAGATCCACGAGACCTACATCGTCTCGCAGACCCGCGACGGCCTCATCATCGTCGACCAGCACGCCGCGCATGAGCGCATCGTCTATGAGCGGCTCAAGGCCTCGCTCGCCGCAAACGGCGTGCAGCGGCAGATCCTGTTGATCCCCGAGATCATCGAGATGGATGAGGCCACGGTCGAGCGCCTGCTGGAGCGCAGCGAGGAGCTCGCTTCATTCGGCCTTGCCATCGAATCCTTCGGCCCCGGCGCGGTCGCGGTGCGCGAGACGCCGTCGCTGCTCGGCAAGTCCAATGCCGGCGGCCTCGTGCGCGATCTTTCCGAGCACATGGCCGAATGGGACGAGGCGCTGCCGCTGGAGCGCCGCCTGATGCATGTCGCCGCCACCATGGCCTGCCACGGCTCGGTGCGCGCCGGCCGCAGGCTGCGGCCGGAGGAGATGAACGCCCTGCTCCGCGAGATGGAGGAGACGCCGAACTCCGGCCAGTGCAATCACGGCCGGCCGACCTATGTCGAGCTGAAGCTGTCGGATGTGGAGAAGCTGTTCGGGCGGAGGTAGGTGCCCTAGGGTGGGTTAGCCCTGCAGATGCGCGACGCGCATCTGCTCGGCGTAACCCACCTCTTCTTCTTCCGCGGAGACAGAAGTGGTGGGTTACGCCTTCGGCTAATCT
>NZ_AJQE01000260.1 GCF_000261685.1 Bradyrhizobium genomosp. I (2014)
CCCTACAAGACCGGCGTTAGCCGCCGGGCGCCCCCTGTGTGTTTACGTACAGCGCGTAGATCGACTGGCTTGCGGCCATGAACAGGCGATTGCGTTTGAGGCCGCCGAAACAGATATTGGCGCAGCGCTCGGGCAGGGCGATACGGCCGATCATGACGCCGTCGGGCGCGAACACAACGACGCCGTCGAGCTCGGGATCGCCCATGCCCCAGCCGCACCAGAGATTGCCGTCGATGTCGCAGCGCATGCCATCGGGTGTGCCCGGACCTGCATCGATGAAGATGCGCTTGTTCGAGATCGTCGTCCCGTCGGCCGAAACGTCATAGGCGAGGATCTTGCGGTTCGGCACGCCGCGGGATTCCACGACGTACAAAATCGTCTCGTCCGGCGAGAAGCACAGCCCGTTTGGACCGAGCACGCCTTCGGCGACGATGGTTGCCTTGCCGGTCGCGGGATCGAGCCGGTAGACGTTCGGCTCGATCTCGGGTTCTGCCGTGTAGCCCTCGTAGTTGCCGAGCAGCCCAAAGGTCGGATCGGTGAACCAGATCGAGCCGTCGGACTTCACCACGACGTCGTTCGGCGAGTTCAGCCGCTTGTCGTCGAACGAGTCCATCAGCACGGTGATGCTGCCGTCATACTCGGTGCGAACGACGCGCCGCCCGCCGTGCTCGCAGGTGATCAGCCGTCCCTGCCGGTCGCGCGTATTGCCGTTGGCGAAATTCGAGGGCTTGCGGAACACGCTGACGGTGCCGGTCTCTTCCTCCCATTTGAGGATGCGCTGGTTCGGAATATCGCTGCAGAGCAGATAGCGTCCGTCGCCGAACCACACCGGACCCTCGGCCCAGCGCAGGCCGGTCGTCAGCCGCTCCACCGCCGAAAGTTTCAGCCAGTACTTTTCGAAGCGGGGATCGAGTGCCTTTATCGCGGGATCAGGGTAATAGGTCGCCGGCCGCCAGCCTTGATCATGGGACGATGCATCGTTCATGTGCGGTTCTCGTCGTTGCGTTCCCTCTGTCCAAGTCTGCTAGCATCAGATATCCATGGCCGCAAATCGGCGCAATCGACGGGGACAGACATGCCGCGCATCTTGATGACGGGAGCTTCGGGCGGAATCGGAACGCGCCTGCGCAAACTGCTGCCGCCGATCTATCCGGACCTGCTGCTCTCCGATATCAAGCCGCCAGCCGATCTCGACGCAAACGAAAAGTTCAAGGCGGCGGACCTCGCCGATCTCGCGCAAGTCGAGGCGATCTGTGAGGGCGTCGACGGCATCATCCATTTCGGCGGCTATTCGGTCGAAGGTCCCTGGAACGATATCCTCCAGGCCAACATCATCGGCTGCTACAATCTGTTCGAGGCCGCGTACCGCAAGGGCGTCAAGCGCGTGGTGTTCGCCTCGTCCAATCACGCGGTCGGCTTCTATCCACGCCACCACAAGATCGGCACTGACGTCACTGCGCGGCCCGACAGCCGTTACGGCGTCAGCAAGGTGTTCGGCGAGGCCGTCGGCGCGCTCTATGCCGACAAGCATGGCCTGAAGGTGACTTGCCTGCGCATCGGCAATTTCGGCGACATGCCGCTCGACCAGCGCCGGCTCGCGATCTGGCTCAAGCCCGATGACCTGGTGCAGCTCTGCCGCATCGGGCTCGAACATCCCGACATCCATTTCGAGGTCTTCTACGGTGCCTCTTTCAACGAGCGCGCCTGGTGGGACAATCACCGCGCCTACGAACTAGGCTATCGCCCGACCGGCCGCGCCGAAGATTTCCGTGAGCACGCGATGGAGGAGCAGGCCAAGCTCAAGCCGGATCCCGTCGGCGATTATTTCCAGGGCGGCACGTTCTGCAGCATGGAGTTCGATGCCGACCCAGGCCGGATCATCGATTGGAGGAAGCGGTAGTCGATTTAGCTCCGGCTTTGGCAAGCCGTCATTGCGAGCGCAGCGAAGCAATCCAGAATCCCTCCGCGATAAGAGCCTGGATTGCTTCGCTGCGCTCGCAATGACGCGTTGAGAGAACATTTCACGCGAGCGAATGAGTCGCGGCACCGCATCGTCAACAATCTTTGTCAACGCTCGCCGAGATGCGGCTTCCGCGAGAGCGCAGCTCACCCGCAGCCGACCTCAGAAATGCAGGTTGAGACGCAGTAGCGCCTGGTGCCGCTCGAACTGCTCCAGGTTGAGGCTGCGGCTGTCGCCGATCGCGCTGCCGGCAACCTGCATCTGCCAGGTACCGGAGATGCCGACTTCCTTCGAGATGGTGTAGGAGAAGGTCGGGCCGGCGAAGACCGCATCGCCTACGAAGCGGTTGAGCGCGCCGCCGTCATAGGCCCGCGCGTAGCGTACGCCGAGGCCGAACAAGAGCTCGGGCTGCACTGCGTACGAGATCGCCGCCTGGAGCTGCATCTCCGAATCGTGTCGCCAAAGATTGGTCAGGGTCTCGCGGGTTCCGCCGGTCCCGTACCAGACATTGAAGGCCGCAAACAGCCTGTCCTTGACCAGTTCGCGATCGAACAACGCGGCAAACTCTGCGCCATATTGCGCGATATTCATGCCGGTGGCGTCGTCGATCCGGCTCCAGCCGGGCTGTGCATGGAGAGTGAGCCCGAACGGCGCGACGGCACGATCGACCAGCTTGTAGCGCAGTTCGAGCGCGGCGCCGCTGAAAGCGACGTCCCGATGATCGGCAAGTCCCGGAACGCCGTTGATGCGCTGCCCGCTCAGCGCAAATCCGGGCGCGATCCGGAAATTGTCCGAGACCGTGTACTTGATCTGATTGAGATTGGCCCAGGCCGCGTAGCTGCCGGAGCGCTTGCCGAACGCGCCGACATTCTCGAACTCAATCTCGATTTCGCCGGGCTTGCCGATATCGGAGCCCATGCTGATACCGAAGATGTGCTCCGTATCGATCTCCGCGTGAGCTGACGGCAGGTTCTGCGCAGGCTTCGAGGCGGCGTGGCTAAGCGGGCCACGAGGCGTGCCATATGTGCGCCCCGGCTTGTCGTCGGCGAAGGCCAAGGCGCAGCTCGCCAGCTGACTGGCCACGATCGTTGTCGCCGCTACGGCGTACGGGAAGCTCAATATTCCAGACACGAACAATTCACCTCTAAGCCGAGACTCGTTGATGGACGAAAGGTCTCAGGCATGCGCAGACAGTATGCAAATGCAAGTCATTCGCAATGACATCCCATGAAATTGGCCTCGATGCAATTGTTGCGACTCGTTCTTAGTTGCGTTCAAGTGTCGCGGCTGGGCTGAGCCTCAGCGCAAATCGCCTTGGGAAGGCCGGGGCCAGCGCGGGAATTCGCGCGGGTCAGGCCTCAATTGATGCAAGACGAGGTGGCCGCACCGACTATGCGATGGGCCACGGCGTGCCGGCCGGAGGCATTGAACGTGCTGTCGGCAAGAGGCTGCGAAAGAACGTCTGCCTAGCCAGTCAAGCTAGTCGAAATCAACCCCTGGCGATGTCCCGGCTTATCTTCTGCAATCGTGCAAAGGCGGCCCACGCGTTTGGATATTGGGCGTCTCTCGAATCGATCGTGATCAGCGCGCGGCAGGCCTCGTTGATGTCGTCCGCTGAAGGACGCATGGAGATGTCGCCCGATGACTCCGCCTGCTTCCAGCGGTCCTCGACCTCTTTCGCCAGGGCCAGTGCTTCCGACGGGGTTCGCTTCCGGGTTGGCTTCGCCAATGCGTGGTCCGGAGGGAATGTGGGCCAGGCGGTGGGAGGCCGATCGGCGCGCCAGTCGCCTTCCATGGCGGCCTCGCGCTTCGCGGGCGGATTTGCCTGTCCAGATGCGGCATCAGGCGGAACGGTCCGGCCGGCCAACTGGCGGATCTGCTGCTCCATTGTCCCGCCAGCCGACGGTCCGCCCGCCGAGCGCGCAGGCGCCGTCAGACCGGGCGCAATCGAGGTCTGTACGTCGGGAGCAACCTTCTGAACGGTGTTGACGACCGCCGCCGCCCCGGGTGGCAGAGCAGGCCGCTGTTGCGCGACCTTGTCGTCCTCGGTGGGGCAGGGCCTGTATCCCGAACGCTGACGCGTGATGCGTCCGTCATCATCGATGCGGGCAAAATCAATCGCCACGGTGTAGACGAAAGGGGCGTCGATGAACTGGCCGGACTTGTCCATTGCCTTGACGCCGCCGCAAACATACCGCGCTGATCCGGCCTCTACCGAACGCAACGCGCCGAATGTGGCCGTCGCTGGATCGATCAGCGCATGCCGAACGGCTGCGCGAGCTTTCATGTGTTCAGTGGAGAGCGCGCTGATCAGGACGTCAGGATTGATCAATTCGGGCTGGTAGTACCACACATAACTCCACGGCGAAAAATGCTGCGCCGAAAGCCGCTGCGATCAGGACACCGGGTACATTCATGGGATTTCTCCGGGTGATGGAACCCGGCATGGTTGTTATTTTGTTCGAGAACCATTTGCGCTAGAGTCTTCTAACGAGTCGTTAATCGGTTGTGCGATCGAGGAGCATCTACCAGACGATTGTCCTCGGGAGGGATGAGCTCCGCCATCCATCTGCGCGTCTTGTTGACAATACGGGGCGAGGCGGTACCACCATGGCAAACGGGACGGAGCGACCTGATGACGAGTGGTTTGCGCAAGGGTTTGACCAGCTACGGCGACGCCGGCTTCTCGCTGTTCCTGCGCAAGGCGTTCATCAAGGCGATGGGCTATTCCGACGACGCGCTGGAGCGCCCGATCGTCGGCATCACCAACACCTATAGCGACTACAATCCCTGCCACGGCAACGTCCCGCAGATCATCGAAGCCGCCAAGCGCGGCGTGATGCTGTCGGGCGCGATGCCGTTCGTGTTTCCGACCATCTCGATCGCCGAGAGCTTTGCGCATCCGACCTCGATGTATCTGCGCAATCTGATGGCGATGGACACCGAGGAGATGATCCGCGCGCAGCCGATGGACTCGGTGATCGTGATCGGTGGCTGCGACAAGACCTTGCCGGCGCAGGTGATGGCCGCGATCAGCGCCGATCTGCCGACCGTGGTCATTCCCGTCGGCCCCATGGTGGTCGGCCATCACAAGGGCGAGGTGCTGGGCGCCTGCACCGACTGCCGTCGTCTCTGGGCGAAATACCGCGCCGGCGACATGGACGATGCCGAGATCGAGGCGGTGAACGGCCGTCTCGCGCCGTCGGTCGGAACCTGCATGGTGATGGGCACAGCCTCCACCATGGCCTGCATGATCGAAGCCATGGGCCTGTCGCTGCCGATGAGCGCGACGATCCCGGCGCCGCATGCCGAGCGTTTCCGCCTCGCCGAGGCGAGCGGCAAGGTGGCGGCCGAGATGGCCAAGTCCAAGGGTCCGAAGCCGAGCGAAGTGCTGACGCCGGCGTCTTTCAGGAATGCGCAGGTCGTGCTCCAGGCGATCGGCGGCTCGACCAATGGCCTGATCCACCTGACCGCGATGGCACATCGCTCGCCGCACCGGCTCTATCTCGAAGCTTTCGATCAGATCGGCCGCGAGGTGCCGGTGTTGGTCGATCTCAAGCCGTCCGGTGAGCACTATATGGAGCACTTCCATCACGCCGGCGGCGTGCCGAAACTGCTGGCGCAGCTCGGCGATCTCGTCGATCTCGATGCCAGGACCATCACCGGCCAGACGCTGCGCGAGGTCGCGGCGAATGCGGAAGACGTGCCCGGTCAGGACGCGATCCGTCCGCGCAACAACCCGATCAAGAAGGAAGGCGGCCTCGCCATCCTGCGCGGCAATCTCGCCCCGCGCGGCGCCGTGATCAAGCAGTCGGCCGCGAGCCCGAAACTGTTGCAGCACACTGGGCGGGCGGTGGTGTTCGAATCCGTCGAGGACATGACCTTGCGGGTCGACGATCCCGATCTCGACGTGACCGCCGACGACGTGCTGGTCCTGCGCAATGCCGGCCCCAAGGGCGCGCCCGGCATGCCCGAGGCCGGCTATCTGCCGATCCCGAAGAAGCTCGCGCGTGGCGGCACCAAGGACATGGTGCGCATTTCGGACGCGCGCATGAGCGGCACCGCGTTCGGCACCATCGTGCTTCACATCGCGCCGGAATCCGCCGTCGGCGGACCGCTCGCCCTGGTGCAGAACGGCGACATGATCCGCCTCGACGTTGCCAAGCGCAGCATCGAGCTGCTGGTCGATGCCGCCGAGCTGGAGCGGCGCCGCGCCGCCTTGAAGCCGGCTGCTGCGCCCGGGGAAGTGCGACGCGGCTACGCCTGGCTGTTCAACGAGACCATCATGCAGGCCGACGAGGGCTGCGACTTCGATTTCATGCAGAGGACGGGGCCGGTAAAGGGCTGAGACACCGACCGCGTGGCCTCTACTTCCCTTTGCTGGTGAACTTCTTCACGGCGATGCGGAACGCGTCCGTGTTCATCGCCATGATGATCTTGTGCTCCTCGGCATCCAGCTGCTGCTTCACCGGCGTGGTTGCGGCCTGGTAGACCAGCTGCTTGGTGCCGGCGATCGCCGCCGGCGGGTTCTGCGCCAGCCGTTCGGCAAGCTGCCGCGTCGCCGCCTTCAGCTCGGTTGCGGGAACGGTCTTGGCGACGAGGCCCCATTCATAGGCCTGCTGCGCGGTAAAATTGTCCTCGGCGAGGAAAATCTGCAGCGCCCGGCGCGATCCGACCGTGCCGACGATGCCCACCGTAGAGCCGCCGTCCGGCGACACTCCGATCTTGGCATAGGCCGGCGTGAACTTGGCGTCTTCCGCGGCGATGCACAGATCGGTGACGAAGGCGAGGCCCATGCCGGCGCCGGCCGCCGAGCCGTGCACACTGGACAGCGAGATTTTCGGCATGCGCCTGATGATCTCGATGAAGGCATGATAGTGCTTCAAGAGCTCCCCGACGACCGGCGTCACCGTGCCGGCTTCGGCGGCCGCCCC
>NZ_AJQE01000261.1 GCF_000261685.1 Bradyrhizobium genomosp. I (2014)
CCGGCAGAGAAGGCGCGGCCTTCGCCTTCGAGAACCACGACTCGGATTGCGTCGTCGCCTTCGATATGAGCGGCGAGCTGTTCGAGCTTCTGCGCGATGGCGAGGTTGATCGAGTTGAACGCGGCAGGGCGGTTGAGCGTGATGGTCGCGATCGGGCCGTCGATTCGCAGCAAGGCGGGATCGTCGGGCTGGGAGATTGGAGCTGGCATCTGGAATGTCCCCGGCAATGAGGTCGTTCGCGCAACTAAATCGCAGAAGCGCGGGGGAGACAATCCCCGCGGTGCGCCCTTGCACTGGACGGAACGATAGGCTCAAATGGACCCGCCTTTTCCAAGGGACGGACACGAGCGCCGGCTCCTCGTAAGGTCAGCAATCAAAATCAGCGAGATAGGAGGCGGCATGGGTCACGCTCGTGTCTTCCGCAAATGGGCCGTCCAATGAGCGAAGGTCCGGTGATCATCGTCGGTGCCGGCCATGGCGGCTATCAGGTCGCGGCGTCCCTACGACAGGCGGGCTTTTCGCAGCGCGTCTGCCTGATCAACGACGAGGCGCATCTGCCCTATCAGCGGCCGCCGCTGTCAAAGGCCTATATCAAGGGCTCCGCCGGTCCTGAGAGCCTGATGTTCCGCCCCGAAAAATTCTACCAGGACCAGAAGATCGAGCTGATCGCGGGCCGCGCGGCCTCGATTGACCGCGCGGGGCGCAAGGTGCATCTCGCATCCGGCGAGACGCTGGCCTACGGCCACCTCGTGCTGGCGACCGGCGCGCGCAACCGCCTGCTCGACCTGCCCAATGCCAATCTGCCCGACGTGAGATACTTGCGCATCCTCGACGACAGCGAGGCGCTGCGCCAGATCATGCCGTCGAAGAAGCGCGCCGTGATCATCGGCGCCGGCTTCATCGGCCTCGAATTCGCCTCCACCGCCCGGATCAAGGGCCTCGAGGTCGACGTGCTCGAGCTTGCCCCGCGCGTGATGGCGCGCGCTGTGACGGCCGAGGTCTCGGAGTATTTTCAAGAGCGCCATCGCGAGGCCGGCATCCGCATCCATCTCGGTGTGCAGGCCACCTCGATCGAGGCCGAGAACGGCAAGGTGACCGGCGTCTCCTTGAGCGACGGCCGACATCTGCCTGCGGACCTCGTCGTGGTCGGCGTCGGCGTGCTGCCGAACATCGAGCTCGCGGCCGAGGCCGGGCTGCCGGTCGCGGCCGGCATCATCGTCGACGAATATCTTGCGACGGCTGACCCGAACATTTCCGCGATCGGCGATTGTGCGCTGTTCGCAAGCCCGCGCTTCGGCGGCTCGCTGCGGCTGGAATCGGTGCAGAACGCTACCGATCACGCCCGCTGCCTCGCGGCGCGGCTGACTGGCGTCCCCAAACCTTACGACGGTCATCCCTGGTTCTGGAGCGACCAGGGCGACGACAAGCTCCAGATCGCGGGGCTCACCACCGGCTACGACCGCGTCGTGCTGCGCGGAGACCCCGCCAAGAAGGCATTCTCGGCCTTCTGCTACAAGGGCGACAAGCTGCTCGGCATCGAATCGATCAACCGCGCCGGCGACCACATGTTCGGCCGCCGCTTGCAGGCCATGGATCGCTCGATCACGCCGGAGCAGGCCGCGGACGAGAGTTTTGACCTCAAGAGCGCGCTGGCGTGATCGTCTCCCTCGCCCCGCTTGCGGGGAGAGGCGAAGAAAGCGCCGTGGTCTACATCACTGCCGCCACTTCCTTCGCCGTCGGCATCGACGGCCCGGCGCCCATGCGCTGCACGCTGATCGAGGCGGCGGCGTTGGCGAAGGCGAGGGCGGTGCGCAAGGGCACATCGTCGGCCAGTTGTGCGGCCAGCGCGCCGACAAAGCAGTCGCCGGCGCCTGTGGTGTCGAGCGCCTTCACCAAGCGGCCGGGCACGGCAATCTGCTCGCGCCCCGCCAGCGCGAGCACGCCGCGCTTGCCGAGCGTGACGCAGATGGTCTGGTCTTCGCGCGCCTGAAGCTTTCGCGCGACGTCGATGATCCTTGCCGCTTCGTCACTCTCGGAGAGCTCGCTGCCGGCGAGGAAGCCGAGCTCGGTCTCGTTCAGCACGAGGATGTCGACGAGCGTGAGCAGTTCGCGGGACATCGCCTGCGCCGGTGCCGGGTTGAGCACCGTCGTGGCCCCGGCGGCGCGGCCGCGCCGAAAGAACGCCGCGATGGCCGGCAGAGGAATCTCGAACTGGCTGACGGCGACGTCGCCCTCCAGCAGCGGCACGACGTCGACGTCGTCGGCGCCGACCAGCCCGTTCGCCCCGGGAATGACGACGATGGTGTTGTCGGCCTCCGCCACCGTGATGATAGCCGTGCCGGTGTGGGCCTCCGCCGTCTCCTGGACGTAGCCGAGATCGATGCCCTGTTCGCCGAGAAAGGCCTTCAGCTCGCCTCCGAATGAATCCTTCCCTAGCCGCCCGATCAGCGTGGTTCGCGCGCCGAGCCGGGCCGCGGCCACCGCCTGGTTCGCGCCTTTGCCGCCGGGAAAATACAGCACCTGGCGGCCGGCGACGGTCTCGCCGACCTTGGGATGGCGATCGGCGGTCGCCACCACATCCATGTTGATGCTGCCGGCGACGAAGACGCGTCCCATATGAGACCTCTGCGACTGCTAGACCCTGACCTCGAACTCGTGCCTGACCTTGGCGATGTCGACGAGCGTCGGCAAGCCGGCCTCGTTGCCGAGGCGCTGGATCTTGAAGGTCGAGGCGGCGCGGGCAAAATCAAAATGCTCGCGCCAGCTTTTGCCGGGATGGGCGAGATAGGAGTAGACATAAGCACCGTGGAAGACGTCGCCGGCGCCGTTGGTGTCGATCACGCGCTCGCGCGGGATCGGCATCGCCGGCATCACCTGCACCGTTCCGGTTTCGTCGTACCAGAGCAGGCCCTTCTCGCCCATGGTGACGCCGCCGATCTTGCAGCCGCGGCCCTTGAGGTAGTCGAGCATCTTCTCCGGCGTCAGGTCCATCTGCTCGCACAGCCGTTCGGCGACGATCGCGACGTCGATGAATTCGAGCAGCTCATGCGTATTGGTGCGCAGCCCGCCGCCGTCGAGCGAGGTCAGGATGCCGGCCTCGCGGCAGACCTTGGCGTAGTGGATCGCTGCGTCCGGCTGATGGCCGTCGACATGCAGCGCGCGGCAGCCGCCGAGGTTGAGCATCGGAAAGGGGTGGATGTGTTCGTCGTCGCGGCAGCGGACGATGGCGCGCTTGCCGTCCTTGGGCATGATGAAGGAGAGCGAGGACTGGTTGACCTTGCGCCCATGCAGCGAGATGCCGTACTTCGCGCACATGTCCTGGAACATGCGCCCCAGCCAGTCATTGGCCGCGGTGGCGATGAGATCCGGCACGATGCCGAGCTTGGCGCAGCAGAAGGCCGCCGTCACCGCATTGCCGCCGAAGGAGACTGCGTAGTCCGAGGCCACGTGCTTCTCGTCGCCGGTCGGCATGTGGTCGGTGATGAAGACGACGTCGATATAGGTCTGTCCGATGAAGAGAGCCTGCATTGCTTGTCCGTGATGCGCTTGTGGTCCCGGCCGGCGGGATTACTCTAGCACCGGTTCCGCTCCGGAGGGACGCTGAAATTATTCGCAAAACTGCCGCCCGAAGCGCTTGAGGTCAGCATGGTGCCGGAATACGACCATGTCGGGCCAATGCCAAGCCCGGACGAACGCCGTCTGCCGGTCCATGGGTTCCAAGTCGATCAAAAGGATGCAGGATGATCACCGGCCTCGATCACATCGTCGCTCTGGTGAGCGATATCGGTGCGGCCAAGGCGGCATATCAGACGCTGCTCGCCCGCGCGCCGGCCTGGCAGAACTCCGGCGAGGGCGCTGACCGGGTGCTGTTCACGCTTGACAACATGACGATCGAATTGATGGCGCCGAGCGGCTTCAGCGTCACCGCCGACCGCATGCGCGCGCTGCTCGATGATCAGGAAGGCGTGCTCGCCAGCCTGTGCTTTCGTGTCGCAGACATCGGCAAGATGCACCGGCGGCTGGAGCGGGTGGCCTTGAGGCCGGACCCTGTTGCGGAGGTCGAAAGCAGCGATGCCGTGACCGAGGCCGTGCTGCACTGGAAGCGCACGCGTGCCGCCACGGAGCTCACGCGAGGCGTGCGCATGTTCTTCCTCGAACTGGCCGACGAGCGTCCGAAGTCGGTCGTGACCGACATCGCGCCGATCGACGCGCTCGACCACGTCGTGATCACCACCGAGGATTCCGAGCGCGCCGCCGCACTCTACGGTGCACGGCTCGGGCTTGATCTGGCGCTGGACCGCTCGCACCAGGACTGGGGCCAGCTGATGTTCTTCCGCTGCGGCGACCTCATCGTCGAGGTGGTCCGCCGCCCGGTGGCGGGTGGCGATGCCGCGCATGACCGGCTCTGGGGTCTGAGCTGGCGCGTCGCCGACATCGACGCCACGCGCGCCCGCCTGATCGCTGGCGGCCTCGACGTCAGCGAAGTCCGCAACGGCCGCAAGCCGGGCACGCGAATCATGACGGTGCGCGATGGTACCTGCGGCATCCAGACGGTGCTGCTGGAGCGCTCGCCGAAGCCGGCGGGGTAGGGACCGCGTAATGCACTCTCGTGTCCCGGACGCGCTGCAACGCCCTTGGCGATGCTGCGCAGAGCCGGGACCCATGCGGCCGCACGACGATCGGCAACATGGGCCCCCGGCTGTGCGGCGCACCGCACCGGACGATGCTTCGCATCGCCGGGAGCGGTGCGCCGCGTCCGGGGCACGAGATCGTTCTCAAACACCCGTGCGCGTGCTACACGCTGACTTGAGACCATCCAGCGAGCACCCGGTTTGGCGAAGGCAAAGCGAACTCTGAAATGGCAGCGCGATCCCGAGGGGATGCGGCTGCGCATTCTCGAAGCCGCCAAGCAGGAGTTTTCCGCCCATGGTCTCGCCGGCGCGCGCGTCGACCGCATCGCGGCCAAGGCCGGCGCCAACAAGCGCATGCTCTATTACCACGTCGGCAACAAGGACGACCTCTACCTCGCGGTGCTCGAAGGCGCCTATGACAAGATCCGCAGCGAGGAGCGGGGGCTCGATCTCGAGCATCTCGATCCGCCCGAGGCCATCCGGCGCCTGATCGAGTTCACCTGGAATTATTTCCTGCGCAATCCCGAATTCCTGTCTTTGCTCCAGACCGAGAACCTCGCGCGCGCAAAGCACCTGAAGCGCTCGACCAAGGTCAAGTCGATGCACTCGCCTTTCGTCGAGATGATCCGCACCGTGGTGCGGCGCGGCGTCGAGACGGGCGATTTCCAGGTCGCCGTCGATCCGGTGCAGCTCTACATCTCGATCGCGGCGCTCAGCTTCTTCTATCTCTCGAACTCGGCGACGCTCAGCGTGATCTTCGGCCGCGATCTCCTGGACAAGAAGGCCAAGGACGAGCGTCTCGCGCACATGGTGGGCCTCGTGCTGGCTGCGCTGACCGGGCAATCGGTCGCGCTGTTCGAGATCGCCAAGGCGCCGAAGTCGCGCGCCGCGGTGGTGCAGACGGCCTAGCCGGCGGAGTCCGCACGCAGGGCAGACGTGGCTTTCCTCAATCTCCACTGTCATTGCCCGCGAAGGCGGGCAATCGGGCATTCCAGAGACGCTGGTGGGATATGGCGAGGCCGCGGCGTACTGGATTCCCCGCCTTCGTGGCGAATGACATCGAGGGTGGGGCGATCTCGTGCCCCGGACGCAGCGCAGGGCTCTTGCGATGTGCTGCAGAGCCGGGGCCCATATCACTACCGAGCACGCGGCCGCTGGGTCCCGGCTCGGCGCAGCAACGCTTCGCGTCGCAGCGCGTCCGGGACACCGCGGCGATAGTCCCCTTCCCAAAGCTCCAAGGAACCGCCGCAAAACGTCACAGCGAAAGCTCTGGACAGTATTTATCCAACGGGTTAATTTCTCCCGGCAACGAAAAAAATGCCGGGAGTGGAAATTGGCCGAGCCAAAGCCGCAGAGTGCGGTGTCCAAGATGCTGAATGCGGCCTGGGTTCGGCCGTTCTTGTTCCTGGTCTTCATCGTCGTCGCCTGGGATCTGGCGATCCGGCTGTTCAAGATCCCCGCCTACCAGATCCCGTCGCCGCTGGACGTCGTCGCCGTGCTCCGCACCGAATGGCCCGAACTGCTGCGTCAGTCCTGGCCGACCACCTATGCGACTGTCTGCGGCTTCCTGCTGTCGGCGCTGTTCGGCATTCCCGTCGCGATGCTGATCGCGGGCTCGAGGACGGTGGAGAGCTACGTCTATCCGCTGCTGGTGTTCTCGCAATCGGTGCCGAAGATCGCGATCGCGCCGCTGTTCGTGGTCTGGTTCGGCTTCGGCATCATTCCGAAGGTCATTTCGGCGTTCCTGCTCGGCTTCTTCCCCGTGGTGGTCTCCGCGGTGCAGGGCTTCAAGTCGGTCGATCCCGACATGGTCGACCTCGCCCGCGCCATGCAGGGCAGCCGCTTGCAGGTGTTCCGCGCCGTGAACCTGCCGCATGCGCTGCCGGCGATCTTCTCGGGCCTCAAGGTGTCGGTGACGCTGGCCGTGGTCGGCGCCGTCGTCGGCGAGTTCGTCGGCTCCAATTCCGGCATCGGCTACGTGATGCAGCGCTCGATCGGCACGTTCGACCTGCCGACGATGTTCGCGGCGCTCGTGATCCTGGCGCTGCTCGGCGTGATTCTGTTCTGGGTCGTGGACCGGATCGAGAAGCTGGTCATTCCCTGGCATGTCAGCCAGCGCGAAGACGTGATTTTCGCCTCTTAAAGCATGATCCGGAAAAGTGTGAAGCGGTTTTCCGATAAGATCATGCTCAAACAACAACGTAGCAACGAACGGCCACCAGCGGCCGACGCAACAACGACAAAGGGAGAGTGACGATGAAGCGGTGGATAGGGGCTGTTTCGGCGGTGCTGATGACCTTCGCAGCCATGCCCGCGCAGGCGGCCGACAAGGTCGTGCTGATGCTGAACTGGTACGTCTATGGCGAGCACGCGCCGTTCTATTACGGCAAGGCCAAGGGCATCTATGCCGCCGAAGGCATCGATCTCGAAATCCAGGAAGGTCGCGGCTCGGCTGCAACGACGCAGGCCGTCGCCGCCAAGACCGCCGATTTCGGCTATGTCGACGTCCCGACCATGATGCGCGCCGCCATCAAGGGCGCGCCTGTGGTTGCGACCGGCGTGCTGCTGCAGACCTCGCCGATGTCCGCCATGGGCTTCGCCGACAAGAACATCAGGAAGCCCGAGGACATCAAGGGCAAGACCGTCGCGATCACGCCGGCCGACTCCATGACCCAGATCTGGCCGCTGTTCCTGAAGAAGACCGGCCTGAAGGAGAGCGACTTCAAGACCGTTGCCGGCGACGGCCAGACCAAGCTCAACGCCGTCATCAATGGCCAGGCCGATCTCCTGCTCGGTTACGTCATGGACCAGTCGATGAAGATCAAGGACGCCACCGGCAAGGACGTCTACCCGATCAAGTTCGCCGACTACGGCATCAACATGGTCTCCTCCGGCATCATCGCCAACACCGACTACGTGAAGGCCAATGCCGATCTCGTCCGCCGCTTCATGTCGGCAACGACCAGGGCTGTCGAAGCTGCCGAGAAGGAGCCGAAGGCTGCGGCGCAATCGATTCTCGATGCCAACCCCAAGGGCGGCAAGATCGACACGCTGACGCAGGGCTTCGAGCTGACCATTCCGCTGTACCGCACCGCGGAGACCAAGTCCAAGCGGCCATTCCAGGTCACCGACCAGAACATGACCGAGACCGTCAATCTTCTGGTCGAATATGGCGGGCTCGATGCCAAGGCCAAGGACAACCCGAAGGCCTTCTACAGCAACGACTATCTGCCGAAGAGCGGCTCGTGAGCCAAACACCGTCATTCCGGGGCGCCCGAAGGGCGAACCCGGAATCTCGAGATTCCGGGTCTGGTCCTTCGGACCATCCCGGAATGACGGTTCTTATCGTCGAACGGGCTTAATTGAATGAATCCAGCAACAAGGCCAAATGACACCGTGCAGCCGGCCGCCCATCTGAGACTGGTGAACGACCGGGCGGGCGATGCGTCGGGCATCAAGCTGTCAGGCGTGTCGAAAACATATCGGACGCGCGACGGCGATGTGCCGTCGCTTCGGCCGCTCGACTTCCACATCAATGACGGCGAGTTCTTCGTCGTGGTCGGCCCAAGCGGCTGCGGCAAGTCCACGCTGCTCAAGCTGATCTCGGGTCTGCTGCCGCCGACCACGGGCGAAATTCTGGTCGAGGGCGAGAAGGTGACGACGCCGCACGGCAATGTCGGCATCGTGTTCCAGAACGCGCTGCTCCTGCCCTGGCGCAACATCCTCAACAACGTGATGCTGCCGATCGACATGAAGCGGCTGCCGCGGCAGGAATATCTCGACCGCGCCAAGTCGCTGTTGAAGCTGGTCGGCCTCGAAGGCTTCGAGAAGAAGCTGCCCTGGCAGCTCTCCGGCGGAATGCAGCAGCGCGCCTCGATCTGCCGCGCGCTGGTGCACGATCCCAGGATCATGCTGATGGACGAGCCGTTCGGCGCGCTCGACGCGCTGACGCGCGAGCGCATGAATGTCGAATTGATGCGGATCCAGCGCGAGACCAGGAAGACGGTGCTGCTGATCACGCACTCGATCCCCGAGGCCGTGTTCCTCGCCGATCGCGTCCTGGTCATGACCGAGCGGCCCGGCGCGGTCGCCGCGATCTACGACGTGCCGCTGCCGCGCCCGCGCTCGCTCGACGTAATGGCCGACCCCGTCTTCACCGAGCTCGTGCAGCGCATCCGCAAGCACTTCTTCTCGCAAGGCGCATTGGATTAGGGCGATGGGAGCAGCTCGAACTTTCAGAGCGTCATGGCCGGGCTTGACCCGGCCATCCACGGCTTACTCCGCGCGACAAAGAACGTGGATGCCCGGGACAAGCCCGGGCATGACGACCTTCATAGGACCATGTCCGTGCGCCTGAAGCTGCGAGACATCGCCTTCTTCGAACGTCCCGTGCAGTTCGCGCGGCCGTTCCGCTTTGGCGCAATCACCATCAATGCAACGCCGCAGCTGTTCGTGCGGGTCGAGATCGAGGTGGAAGGCCGGGGTGTTGCGGTCGGCGCCAGCGCCGAGCTGCTGGTGCCGAAATGGTTCGACAAGCGGCCGGAGCTGTCGCCGGCGCAGACGGTGGATGGGCTGAGACAATCGCTGGAGATCGCGCGCGGGTTTTATCTGGCACGGACCGGATTTTTGACCGCGTTCGATCTCCACGCCTCGTGCATCGGCGCGCAGGTGGCGACGTGTGCGACAAAGAACATTCCGGCGCTGGCCGCCGCCTATGGTCCCGCGGAGATCGACAAGGCGATCCTCGATGCGCTTTTGCGCGCCGTCGAAACCAGTTTCTTCGAGGGCATGGCCGCAAACGTCGCCGGCATCGATGCGCGGCTTTCTCCTGACCTCGGCGACAGCGACATCGGAACGTTTCTGTCCGGCCGGGTGCCGCGGCAGCGTGTTGCGATCAGGCATACGGTCGGCCTCGACGACACTGTTGAAGGCGAGGGCGGTGTAGCCGATGCCCGTGAGAACGCTGGTGCAAGCTATTTCAAGCTGAAGCTGTCGGGCGATCCCGTAGCCGATGCGGCGCGGCTGGCGAGGATCGGTAAGGAGCTCGACACGCTTGGGCGTGACACTAGAGCGACGCTGGACGCCAACGAGCAGTACGCTGACCTGAGCGCGCTGCATGCGCTGATGGACCGGCTCGATCGCGATGCCGCCTTGCACCCGATCGCATCGCGCCTGCTGTATGTCGAACAGCCCATGCCGCGCGACATTACACGGCAATCGCCGCTGGGTTCGCTCGCCGCGCGCGGATTCATCATCGACGAGGCCGACGATTCCTACGACGCTTTCCCTGCGGCGCGTGCGCTCGGCTATTCCGGCATCTCGTCAAAATCCTGCAAGGGTCTCTACAAATCCATCGTCAACGCGACACGCGCGGCCAAATGGAGCGCAGGTGGCGCGCGGTTCTTCGTGACCGGTGAAGACCTCACCTGCCAGGCGGGCCTCGCCGTGCAGCAGGACCTCGCGCTCGGTGCCTTCCTCGGCATCACCCATGCCGAACGCAACGGCCACCATTATGTCGACGGTTTCGGCGCAGCGCCGGCCGCCGAAGCGCAGGCCTTCGCGGCTGCGCATCCCGATCTCTACACGGACACCGGGCAGGGCATCCGGCTTTCCATTCATGACGGCGATCTCCTGACGGGATCGCTCAACACAGCGGGCTTCGCCTCGTCGGTCCATCCGGACTGGTCGGCGCTCCGCCCGCTCGAACGGCCAAATTCAGTTCAGGAGCAATCGGCATGACCACCCAACGCCTCGGCCTCATCATGAACGGCATCACCGGCCGCATGGGGCTCAACCAGCATCTGATCCGCTCGATCGTCGCGATCCGCGACCAGGGCGGCGTCCGGCTCAAAAACGGCGACCGCGTCATGCCCGATCCGATCCTGGTCGGCCGCAGTGCCGAGAAGGTCGAGGCGCTCGCCAGGCGCTACAACATCGCGCGCTGGACCACCGACCTCGACGCCGCGCTCGACGACAAGAACGACACCATGTTCTTCGACGCCGCAACCACGCAGGCGCGCCCCGGTCTGCTCACCCAGGCCATCAACGCCGGCAAGCATGTCTATTGCGAGAAGCCGATCGCGACGAATTTCGAGGAAGCCGTCGAGGTCGTGAAGCTCGCCAACGCCAAGGGCGTCAAGCACGGCACGGTGCAGGACAAGCTGTTCCTGCCTGGCCTGAAGAAGATCGCCTTCCTGCGCGACTCCGGTTTCTTCGGCCGCATCCTCTCGGTGCGCGGCGAGTTCGGCTACTGGGTGTTCGAAGGCGGCTGGCAGGAAGCGCAGCGGCCGTCCTGGAACTACCGCGACGAGGACGGCGGTGGCATCATTTTGGACATGGTCTGCCACTGGCGCTACGTGCTCGACAACCTCTTCGGCAACGTCCAGAGCGTGAGCTGCATCGGCAACACCGACATTCCAGAGCGTTACGACGAGCAGGGCAAAAAGTACAAGGCGACCGCCGATGATTCCGCCTACGCGACGTTCCAGCTCGAGGGCGGCATCATCGCCCACATCAACATGTCCTGGGTCACGCGTGTCTATCGCGACGACCTCGTCACCTTCCAGGTCGACGGCACGCTCGGCTCGGCGGTCGCCGGGCTCACCGACTGCATGATCCAGGCGCGGCAGGCCACGCCTCGGCCGGTCTGGAATCCCGACGAGAAGCGGCTGCACGATTTCTACGGCGACTGGCAGAAGCTGCCCGACAACGTCACCTACGACAACGGCTTCAAAGAGCAGTGGGAGATGTTCATCCGCCACGTCTACGAGGATGCGCCCTACAAGTTCACGCTGCTCGAGGGCGCCAAGGGCGTGCAGCTTGCCGAATGCGCGCTGAAGAGCTGGAAGGAGCGGCGCTGGATCGACGTCGCCCCGATCAAGGTCTGAGGTCGATTGGATATAGCCCCGATGTCTACTAAGCCGTCATTGCGAGGAGCGAAGCGACGAAGCAATCCAGACCGTTGCCGCGGAGACATTCTGGATTGCTTCGCTTCGCTCGCAATGACGGAGAGAGGTTCGAAATCATGAACAAGCCCGTCCCGCCCCAGTCTCCTTCCATGTCGTCGTTGTCGCTCAAGCTGCCCAAGGCCGATCGCTCGATCGAGACCTATCGGTTAGCTGCCTCGCGCACGTTCCCCGCAAAGCTCGGGGGACCGCTGAACCGCATTGCCTTCTCGGCCGTGCACACCGTGGCCGATCCCTTCGCGGACAATGATCCCTGGCTGTCTGTCGCCGTCGACTGGGACAAGACCATCGCCTTCCGCGAGCACGTGTGGGACCTCGGCCTCGGCGTTGCCGAAGCGATGGACACCGCGCAGCGCGGCATGGGCCTGGACTGGCCGACCTCGCTGGAGCTGATCACGCGTTCGGTCGCCGCCGCGAAGCGCCGCAACGCGCTGGTGTTCTCCGGCGCGGGTACGGACCATCTTGCAGTCGAGGATGCCAAGAGCCTCGATGACGTGATCCGTGCTTACGAGGAGCAGATCTCGGCCGTCGAGAAGGTCGGCGGCCGCATCATCCTGATGGCATCGCGCGCGCTGGCCAAGCTCGGCCGCAGCGCCGACGATTACGCGAAAGTCTATGGCCGCGTACTGTCGCAGGTCCGCGAACCCGTGATCATCCACTGGCTCGGCGACATGTTCGATCCGGCGCTGACGGGCTATTGGGGCACGAAGGATCTCGACAAGGCCATGGATACGGCCGTCGCCATCATCAACGACAACGCCGCCAAGGTCGACGGCGTCAAGGTCTCGCTGCTCGATAAGCAGCGCGAGATCGATATGCGCCGGCGCCTGGACAGGCGCATCAAGATGTATACCGGCGACGACTTCAATTACGCGGAGCTGATCGCCGGCGACGAACAGGGCTTTTCGCATGCGCTGCTCGGCATTTTCGACGCGATCGCGCCGGCGGCGTCCTACGCGCTGTCGCGGCTTGCGGCCGGTGACGAAGCCGGCTTCCACGACGTGCTGGGGCCGACGGTGCCGTTGTCGCGCCACATCTTCAGGGCGCCGACGCGGTTCTACAAGACCGGCGTCGTCTTCATGGCCTACCTCAACGGCCACCAGGATCATTTCACCATGGTCGGGGGGCAGGAGAGCGCGCGTTCGATGCTGCATCTGGCCGAGTTGTTCCGTCTCGCCGATCAGGCCGGCCTGCTCGCCAATCCGGAACTGGCGACACGTCGCATGAAGACCGTGCTGGCCTCGCATGGGCTGGAGTCCTGATGCGCGATTTCTCGTCCGACCATCGCTGGCTGTCGCTCAACACCGCGACAGTCCGCAAGCAGGGTGACCTCATCGAGATCATCGACGCCTGTGCGAAGCACGGCATCCGCGCCATCGATCCGTGGCGTGACCAGGTCGCCGCCGTCGGCCTCGATCGCGCCGTGCGTGTTGTGCGCGATGCCGGCCTCGAACTGTCGGGCTATTGCCGCGGCGGCATGTTCACCTCGGACGCCTCGCGCCGGGGCGAGGTGCGTGACGACAACAGGCGCTGCGTCGACGAAGCCAAGGCGCTGGGCGCGCCCTGCATCGTCCTCGTCGTCGGCGGCCTGCCGCAATATTCGCGGCCGGGCAGCGAGGCCTCGAAGGATCTCGTGGCAGCGCGCGGCCAGGTCGAGGAAGCTCTCGCCGAGATGCTCGACTATGCGAGGCAGGCAAAGCTGCCGCTGGCGATCGAGCCGTTGCATCCGGCCTACGCCGCCGACCGCGCCTGCGTGAACACCACGAAACAGGCGCTCGATATCTGCGACCGGCTCGACTCCGGCCGCAGCGGCATGCTCGGCGTTGCGCTCGACGTCTATCACGTCTGGTGGGACCCGGAGCTGATGGGCCAGATCGCGCGCGCCGGCAGGGACCGGCTGCTCGCCTTCCACGTCTGCGACTGGCTGGTGCCGACGAAAGACATCCTCAACGATCGCGGCATGATGGGCGACGGCGTCATCGACATCAAATCGGTGCGTCAAGCGGTGGAAGCGCAGGGCTTTGCCGGCTATTCCGAGATCGAGATCTTCTCCAACGATTGGTGGGGTAGGCCGATGGACGAGGTGCTGCGCACCTGCATTGCGCGGCACAAGGCGGTGGTTTAGGTCACGCGTGCGCTGCCCTCACGGGCTTGCGACCTGTTGCAACGTGTTGAAGCGGGCCTTCTGCTCGCTGCTCAGCGTGGCGTAGAACTCGTCCAGCGCAGGTTCGACCAGCTTGGCGGCCGTCAGCATGGCCTCGAGCCGGTGCTGCATCGCCTCCAGCCGTCCGACCGGCGTCAGCGGCACATCATTCGGGCAGGCCGCCTGCAGGTCCTGAACGCCCTTCGCCGTCGCTTCGCTGAGACGGTCGAGCGCCTCCTTCTGCTTGCCCGCGGGGTGGAGCACCGCCTCGATCCTCTGGATCGGCAACTGGGTCAGGCCGGACTTGGGATCACCGCAGCTCTCGCTACTCGCTTCCTGCTGCTGGGACGAGCGGTCGCCGACATTGGGGCCGAGCGCGTTGAAGCGAGCCTGCTGTTCGTCGCTGAGCGAGCTGTAGAAAGTCTCCAGTGCCGGTCGCACGATCCTGACGGCCTCCAGCGTCGCACTGACGCGATTCATCATCGCGCGCAGGCGGCCAGGCGGCGTCAGTGCATAGGTCTCCGCACAGGAATCCTTGAAGACATCGGCAGCCTTGGCCGCCGCGGTCTTCAATTCGTCGAGCAGCGCGCGTTGCTCCGCCGTCGGCTGCACGGCTCGCGCGATATCGGCCAGTGGCCAGGCGGTGACGCCCTTGTCCGGTGTGCCGCACAATTGCCGTAGCGTCTGCGGGCTCACGCTGGTGCGCGGACGTGCGCGGCCGCCGCCGGCTTGTGGATAATCATATGGGTTGGTGCTGGCAAAGGCGGAATACGGGCTGTCACCGCCCCAGAACACGGTGTCGACGAAGTCGTCATACGCGTACGCCCAATAGCCGGGCTCGTAGGCATAGGACCAGAACGTGTAGTCAAAAATGTCGGAGTAAGCGTATGGCCAGAACACCGGCCCAAGCCACGCCACGAACACCGCGGGATGACGGTGCCGCCAGGCCTGCCGGGGTGCCCAGCCGCTTTGGCGGGCGACGAGGGCCGCCTGGGTCTGCGGAGTGGTTTGCTCGCGGAAGCGCGCTGCAAACCGCCCGCGCTCGGAACCCTGTGCGACGGCCGTGGCAGTCGGGGCGCGCGCGGCCGGAGCCTGGAGGCCAAGCCGCTGCTGGCGCGCGAGGTCACTCTGCTGCGCTCGCTGCTCACGGCCAAGCAAGCGGTTCTGGGTCTGGAGCATCCGTTGCTGCAGGCGTTGTGCCCGCGCACCTTCCGGCTTTTGCGACTGCAATTGCTGCACGCGCTGCTGGAGGCGTTCGATGCGGGTCTGACGCTCTGTCGTCTGGCGCGACAGCATCTCACGCTGCCGCTGCTGCACGATCTGCTGGCGCTGCTGGATCTGCTGCTGTCGTTGTTGCGCGCGCTGCTCGATCTGATCCCGCCGCGACATCCGCTCGCTCGCGGCGGGCGGTACGCTGGGCCGCGAGGGGGCGGCCGAGGGGGCGGCGATGTGCGGCGTCGGCCGCGGTGCCATGGCCGGTCGTTGCGGCGCTGCCGGCGCCCGATGGAATTCCGGCCGTGGCGCCGCCACGTGCGGGGCGGCCCGCGGTGGCGCAGCGAAATGCTGGGTCGGACGCGGTGGCGGCGAGGCAATATGCGGCGCCGGATGTGGCGCCATGGCCGGCCGCTGCGGCATGGCCGGCGGATGGAATGCCGGCGCAGCGGGACGCGCCATGGCGGGCGGCGCTGTTGGACGGGCCATGGCCGGTGGTGCCGCTGGCCGTGCTGCCGGCGCTGCGGCTTGACCCGGTGGCCCGCCCCTTCCATGTCCCTGGCCGAACGCGCCGACGCTCGCCGCCAGCATCGAGACACCAACTAGAACAGAGGTAAGGCAAACGCCACGCGGAAGCATGATCTTAGCTCCCAGCTCATAATCGCCCACAACGTTTCAACGCGCAGGTTGCGGAATCGTTCGTTGCTGGCGGCGGCGGGTGTGCGATCTTCGGACGCAGGGCAGTCTCAGGAGAAGTCCTGCGTCAGGGTGACGGCGAGCCGCTCCAGCGCCCAGTCGACCTGGTCGCCTGTGATCACCAGCGGCGGAGCGATCCGGATCGTTTGCTCATGGGTATCCTTGGCGAGGATGCCCTTGGCCTGGAGCGCCTCGCAGTACCTGCGGGCGCGGCCGGCCTCCGGATGCAGCTCGACCGCCAGCATCAGGCCGCGGCCGCGCACCTCGCGGATCGTGTTGGCGCGGATGTCTTTCAGGCCTTCCAGAAAGCGCGCGCCTTGCCTCGCCGCGTTCTCGATCATGCCTTCCTCGACCAGCACGCGCATCGCCGCGCGCGCTACCGCACAGGCAAGCGGGTTGCCGCCGAAGGTCGAACCATGCTGGCCGGGTCTCAACGTCCCGAGCACGTCGTTGTTCGAGAGCACGGCCGACACCGGATAGAAGCCGCCGGACAGGGCCTTGCCGAGCAGCGTCACGTCCGCCTCTATGCCCTCGTGCTGTTCGGCGAGCAGCTTGCCGGTGCGGCCCAGTCCGGTCTGGATCTCGTCGAGCACCAGCATCACGTTGTTGGCGGTGCAGAGCTTGCGTACCTCAGTGAAATAGCCGGCCGGAGGAATGATGACACCGGCTTCGCCCTGGATCGGCTCGACCAGGAAGGCGACGGTGTTTGGCGTGATTGCGTCTTCCAGCGCCGCGGCGTCGCCGAACGGGATGATCTTGAAGCCTGGCGCGAACGGCCCGAAATGTGTGCGCGTCTCGGGATCGGTTGAAAAGCCGACGATGCCCAGCGTGCGTCCGTGGAAGTTGTTGGCGCAGACGATGATCTCGGCCTGGCCGTCCGGCACGCCCTTGACCTCATAGCCCCATTTGCGCACCGACTTGATCGCGCTTTCGACCGCCTCGGCGCCGCTGTTCATCGGCAGCACCTTGTGGGAGCCGGTGAGCGCCGCGATCTCTTCGTAGAACGGGGCGAGTTGGTCGTTGTGGAAGGCCCGCGAGGTGAGCGTCAGCCTGTGCGCCTGTTCGACCATCGCCGCCAGGATCTTGGGGTGGCAGTGGCCCTGGCTGACCGCCGAATAGGCCGAGAGGCAATCGAGATAACGGTTGCCTTCGGTATCCCAGACCCAGACACCTTCGCCGCGCGACAGGACGACCCCGATCGGCTCGTAATTCTGGGCGCCAAAGCGTGCTTCTGTTGCGATGAAATCAATGACCGACGAGCTCATCTGTCGCCACTCCATTGCTGCGCGCGCCGGGGCGTCGACGACTGCATGGGCCGCGCTCCAATTGATGTGGGTATCAGTTTGGGCACTCGGAAGCCTTCATGCGCCCGATCGCGTCACACGGCCTGATTTACCTGGAATGTCAGATAGTTCTACGGGGCCACGCGGCACCGTTCGCCGGCTCACCCGCTACTGTGCATGGGGTTGTTTTCGCACTTTTTGTTGGCCCTCACCCGATCGCGCAGGGCACGCTCAAGAAGCCGCGAAACCGGACCCGTCCGCCCCGCACCGGCTGGCCGCTCACGCTGTAGTTTGGGAAGCGCGCCAGGAAGCGTGAGATCGCAATCGCCCCTTCCAGCCGCGCCAGCGCCATGCCGGCGCATTGATGTGCGCCGGTGGCGAAGGCGAGATGCCGGTTCGGCGTGCGCGCGATGTCGAAGCGTTCCGGGTCCGGAAACTGCGCGGGGTCGCGGTTGGCCGCACCAATGCACAGCGTCACCGACGTGCCGGCATCGAGCATGACGCCGCCGAGCTCGACCCGTTCAGTGGTCATGCGGTTGCCGAGCTGGTTGGAACTCTCGTAGCGCAGCATCTCCTCGACCGCGGTCTTGATGAGCTCGGGGTTGTCGATCAGGCGCTGCTTCTGGTCGGGATGACGGTCCAACGCGACGAGGCCGTTGCCGATCAGGTTGGTCGTGGTCTCGTGGCCCGCATTGAGCAGGAAGATGCAATTGTGCAGCAGCTCCTTCTCGGTCAGCCGCTCGCCGTTCTCCCCGCCGCTACCTTCTCCCTGGATGAGGCGCGTCAGCACGTCGCGCTCGGGATTGCCGGGCTTCGCGCGCCGGCGCGCGACCAGCGTTTCGAGATAAGCGAGGAAGTTCGTCACCGCCCTGTTGCCGCGCGCCGCCGCTTCGGACGATACCACGGGTTCGAGGGCGCCGAGGATCGCCAGCGACCAGTCGCGCAGCGGTCCACGTTCGTCGTGGGGGACGTCGAGCAGATTGCCGATGACTTCGATGGGAATGGAAGCGGCAAAGTCCTCGATCAGCTCGCAAGCCCCCTTGGCCGCGATGGCATCGAGCAGGCCGTCGACAAGCTTGACGAGATCGCCTTCCATCCCGGCGATCGCGCGCGGCGACAGCGCGCCCATGATCAGGCGGCGCACGCGGGTGTGTGAGGGTGGATCGTTGAAGACGAGGCTCGTGGTGTGATGCTCGTAGAGCGGGGTGTCGCCGTATTTCGGCGCGAACTCGCGCTTCTTGTCCGAGCTGAACGATTTTGTGTTCTTGTAGGTGGCGACGAGGTCGTCATAGCGGGTCAGGAACACGGTGCCGTTCGGCAGGCGCTTGACCGGCTCGTTCTCCCGCAATGCACGATAAGTCGGGTAGGGGTTGTCATGGAACTCCGGCGTCAGCTTCTCGAGGTCGAAGCTTGCCGCCAGCGCCTTCGCATCTGCGTTCATCCCGTTATACTCGCCGGTTAAAGCCGTTATGCCGTTTTTGTTGTTCTGGTCGGCGCGTGCATGCGTCTACAGTCGTTGCACCTTGCTAGCCGACCGGACAGGAAAATGCACGCGCGCGCTGACGCTCCCGACACGGCCCCGAACTGGCCCGACGATATTTTTGCGACATTGCAGCGCTTCGACGTCCGGCAGGTGCCGTATGTGCCTGACGCCGGGCATTCCAGGCTGATCCAGCGCGTGCTGGACTCCTCCACCATGCGTGGCATTCCGCTGACGACGGAGGAGGAGGGCGTTGCGCTTCTCGCCGGCGCCTGGACGGGCGGGCAGCGCGGCGTGCTGCTGATGCAATCGAGCGGCGTCGGCAACTGCATCAACATGCTGTCGCTGATCCCGATCCTGCGCTTTCCGTTCCTCACGCTCGTGACCATGCGCGGCGAATGGGGCGAGTTCAATCCGTGGCAGGTGCCGATGGGATCGACCACACAGGGCGTGTTCGAGCTCTCCGGCGTCAAGGTGCTGCGCGCCTCGAACGCGGCCGAGGTGCCGGCGGTGCTCGAGGCAGCCGCGGCGCAGGCCTACAACGCGCTCACCCCCACCGCCGTCCTTCTGTCGCAGCGCCTGATCGGCGCCAAGGTTTTCACCAAATGAGCAAGGCCAATCTCCTCGACCGACGCCAGGTGGTGTCCACGCTGCTTGCGGACCGCAAGGACGTGGTTGCGATCGGTGGCCTGGGTGCCTCCACCAACGACATGTGCGCGGCCGGCGACCATGCGCGCAACTTCTACCTCTGGGGTGGCATGGGCGGTGCCGCGATGATCGGGCTGGGCCTCGCGCTGGCGCAGCCGAAGCTGCCGGTGCTGGTCATCACCGGCGACGGCGAGATGCTGATGGGCATGGGCAGCCTCGCCACCATCGGCCTGCAGAAACCGGCCAACCTCTCGATCGCAGTGCTCGACAACGAGGCCTATGGCGAGACCGGCGGCCAGACCAG
>NZ_AJQE01000262.1 GCF_000261685.1 Bradyrhizobium genomosp. I (2014)
GCCGATCTCGTCGGCGTCGCCAGGGCCTGCGGCATCAGGGATAGCCGGGCTGTCACGACCATGGCCGAGGTCGAGGCCTTCGCCAAAGCCGTCCACGACGTCTCGGCCGGGCCGCGCTTTGCCAATGTGAAGATCGACGGCGCCAGCCTGGAGCGGATCCTGCCAAGCCGGGATGGGACTTACATCCTCAACCGGATCCGCGGTGAGCTCGGCTTCCAGCCGATCTAGCCCGCCGCGGCTCGCAAGACGGGTTCACCCTGCACGCAGGCCGGGTGGCGGGGCAAATTTCCCCTGAATTTGCAACGCATTCAGGTTGCGATGCAACATAGTGCTTGACTTCTGCGTGGGTGAGTGCTTACTCACCCCGCATGAGCTCATTGCGTATGACGAGCGACCTGAGGCGTCAATTGATCCTCGGTGCCGCGAAACGCTGCTTTGCCCGACACGGCTATACCGGCACCACGACGAAGAGCGTGGCGGCCGCCGCTGCCATTTCCGAGGCGCTGCTGTTCAAGCATTTCCCCTCCAAGGCGGCGCTGTATGCCGAGATCCTCAGCGACGAATGCGAGGCGGACCCGGCCCTGATGGAACTGCTCGAACGCGAGCCGTCGACCGCCACGCTGGTCGAAGTGATCCGCGGCATGGTTCAGCATTTCCTCGCGGTCGCGGACGGGCCCGACCAGGAAGAGGCGCAGCGCCTGCGGCTGATGGTCACCAGCCACCTGGATGATGGCGAATTCGCCCGGTTGCTATATGCCAAGATCGAGACGCTGATCGGGGCTGTCTTCGTCACCTCGCTCGAGCGCGCGATTGCGAGCGGTGACGCGCGGCCGTGCGTTGGCGAGCCGCTCAATCTGTTCTGGTTCGCGCATCACTCGGTGATGACCGCGGCGCTGACCAGGCTGCCGGCCACGCCTTGTCTCGCTTACGGCAAGGCGAACGATCTGGAGCGGCAGCTGTGTGAGTTTCTCCTGAGGGGTATCGGACTTAACGACGCCGCAATTGCTTCGCATCTGGGCCGCAATCAGGCCGCGGATGCCGGCGAGGCGGCGATTGCAGAAAGTGCATGACATGAACATCGTAACCGAACACAAGATTTCGGGCGAACCGATCGACAAGGCTCCCAAGCGTCCGGTCCGGCCGGTGCTTTGGTTCATCATCATCGGCACGCTTCTGGCCGCGCTCGTCGGTGGCCTCGTCTGGTTCAATTATTTCCGCGGCCAGATGATCAAGCAGTTCTTCGCCAACAACAAGCCGCCGCCGACCGCCGTCAGCGCGGCCGAGGCCAAATCCGAGGTGGTGCCGAACCTGCTCACCGCGGTCGGCAGCCTTGTCGCCGTGCATCAGGTCGACGTCAGTGCCGACGTCAACGGCCGCGTCACCGAGATCAAGTTCGAGCCGGGTATGCGTGTCGAGGCCGGCACGCCGCTGGTGCAGTTGTTCGACGCGCCGGAGCAGGGCGACCTCGCCAACTACAAGGCGCAGGCGACCGTCGCGCAGCTGTCGCTCGATCGCGCCAAGCAACTCGCCGCGCGCCAGTTCGGTCCGCAGGCGACCGTCGATACCGCGCAGGCCGCCTACGACCAGGCAATGGCCGGCATCGCCAAGACCGAAGCGTTGATCTCGCAAAAGCTGGTGCGCGCGCCGTTCTCCGGCGATCTCGGCATGCGCAAGGTCGAGGTCGGCCAATATCTGACGGCAGGTACGGCGATCGTGTCGCTGACCGATCTGTCGGAGCTGTGGGCCAACTTCACGGTGACGGAAAAGGATTCCGGCAGCCTCAAGGTCGGCCAGACCGTCCGGCTCAAGGTCGACGCCTATCCGGGCCGCACCTTCGAGGGCAAGATCACCACGATCGAGCCGCAGATCGCGGCCGACACCCGCAACATCCGCGTGCAGGCGACGATCGCCAATCCGGAGAAGATCCTCAAGCCCGGCATGTTCGTGACCACCACGGTGGTGCTGCCGGACAAACCGGCCGTGATCACCGTGCCTGAGACGGCGGTCGACTATACGCTTTACGGCGACTCGGTGTTCGTGATCGCCGAGAAGAAGGAGGCGGACGGCAAGACCAGCCTCTCGGCGGTACGCACCTTCGTGCAGACCGGCAACCGGGTCGAAGGCCGTGTCGAGATCGTCAAGGGCCTCAAGGCGGGCGACAAGGTCGTCGCCGTCGGCCAGCTCAAGCTGCAATCGGGCGCGCCGGTCGCGATTTCGACCGACCCGGCCCCGCAGATCCCGGCGCAGCCGCCGCGCTACTGACAACATCCTCGCGTGATCCGGCCCGGCCGGATCACGCATCTTGAGACAAAGAAATCGAGATCGCCGCGATGGCCTTTACCGATATTTTCATCAAGCGCCCGGTTCTGTCGGTCGTCGTCAGCCTGTTGATCCTTCTGATCGGCCTGCGCGCGGCGATGGTGCTGCCGATCCGGCAATATCCGAAGCTGTCGAACACGGTCATCAATATCACGACCGTCTATCCCGGCGCGTCCGCAGACCTGATCCAGGGCTTCATCACTACGCCGATCGAGCAGGCCGTCGCCTCAGCCGAGGGTGTCGACTACATCACCTCGTCCTCGGTGCTCGGCACCTCGACGATCCAGGTCTACATCAAGCTGAACTTCGATCCGAACCAGGCGCTCACCGAGGTGCTGGCGAAGACCAATTCGGTCAAATACCTGATCCCGAAGGAATCCAACGATCCGATCGTCACCAAGACCACGGGCCAGACCACCGCGGTGATGTATCTCGGCTTCTCGTCCGAGGAGCTGTCCGGTTCGGCGATCTCCGACTATCTGACGCGCGTGGTGCAGCCGGTGCTATCGACCGTCGACGGCGTCGCCTCGGCCGACATTCTCGGCGGCCAGACTTTCGCGATGCGTCTGTGGCTCGATCCCGTGAAGATGGCCGGCCGCAACGTGTCGCCGGCCGACGTCGCCGCGGCAATCACCGCCAACAACTTCCAGTCCGCGGCGGGCCAGACCAAGGGCTATCTCATCGTCTCGAACGTCTCGACGAATACCGGCCTCACCGACGTCAACCAGTTCAAGAAGATGATCGTCAAGGCCAAGGACGGCGGCTTCGTGCGGATGGAGGACATCGCCACCGTCGAGCTTGCCGCCCAGAGCACGGACGCCAGTGTTGCCTTCAACGGCGAGCACGCGATCTTCATCGGCGTGCAGGCAACGCCGCAGGGCAACCCGCTGACGCTGGTGAAGGGCGTACGCGCGCTGTTCCCCGAGCTCGAGCGCAATCTGCCGCCATCGATGAAGATGAAGGTGGCCTACGACTCGACCAAGTTCATCCAGTCCTCGATCGACGAGGTCGAGAAGACGCTCGGCGAAGCCGTGATCATCGTGATCGTGGTCATCTTCCTGTTCCTGGCCTCGCTGCGGTCGGTCATCATTCCCGTGGTCACCATTCCGCTGTCGATGATCGGCGTCTGCACCCTGATGCTGGCGCTGGGCTTCAGCTTCAACCTGCTGACGCTGCTCGCGATGGTGCTGGCGATCGGCCTCGTCGTCGACGACGCTATCGTCGTGGTGGAGAACATCCATCGCCACCTCGAGGAGGGCAAGACACCGGTTCAGGCCTCACTACAAGGCGCGCGCGAAATCGTGGGCCCCGTCATTTCGATGACCATCACGCTGGCCGCGGTGTACGCGCCGATCGGCTTCCTTGGTGGTCTCACCGGCTCTTTGTTCCGCGAATTCGCTTTCACCCTCGCGGGCTCGGTGATCGTGTCGGGCATTATCGCGCTGACGCTGTCGCCGATGATGTGCTCGGTGCTGCTGAAGAACGCCGAAGAAGGCCGCTTCGCCAAGCTCGTGAACCGGGTGTTCGGTGCGATGACGCGCTGGTACGGGCGCAGGCTCGATCGCTCGCTCGACTACAAGGCCGTCACCGGCCTGTTCGCGGTGACGATCCTCGGCCTCGTCGGCTTCCTCTATATGCACACCTCCAAGGAGCTGGCGCCCGAGGAAGACCAGGGCATCGTGTTCGCCGTGACCAAGGCCCCGAAATACGCCAACATCGATTATCTCGATTTCTACGGCGACAAGCTCGACAAGGAATTCGCGAAATTCCCCGAGACCGATCTGCGCTTCGTGCTGAACGGCATCAACGGCCCGCAGGGCGGCATCGCCGGCATGCTGCTCAAGCCGTGGGACGAGCGCAAGCGCTCGTCGATCCAGCTGAAGCCGCTGGTGCAGGCCGAGCTCTCCAAGATCGAGGGCGTCCAGGCCTTCGCGTTCAACCTGCCGCCGCTCCCGGGCGGGCCGGGCGGCCTCCCGATCCAGATGGTGATCAATTCCACCGCCGGCTTCCAGACGGTCTATGAGCAGATGGAGAAGCTGAAGGACGCCGCGCGCAAGAGCGGCATGTTCATCGTCTCCGACAGCGACCTCGCCTACAACCAGCCGAACGTGAAGGTGACGATCGACCGCACCAAGGCGCAGGATCTTGGCGTCAACATGCAGAACCTCGGCGCTACGCTCGCGGTGCTGCTCGGCGGCAACTACATCAACCGCTTCAATCTCGAGGGCCGGTCCTACCAGGTGATTCCGCAGGTGCCGCGTGCCAAGCGGCTGTCGCCGGAATCGCTCGGCGGCTACTACGTGACGACCAATACCGGCCAGCAGCTTCCGCTGTCGACCCTGGTGTCCATCGAAACCAAGACCGACCCGAATTCGCTGACTCACTTCAACCAGCTCAATTCGGCGACGTTCTCGGCCGTGCCGATGCCGGGCGTGACCGTCGGTGCGGCGGTGGACTTCCTGGAGGGCGAGGCGAAGAAGCTGCCGCAGGGCTTCAGCCACGACTACCTGGCCGACTCCCGGCAATACGTGCAGGAAGGCAATCAGCTCGCGATCACCTTCGGCTTCGCGCTGATCATCATCTTCCTGGTGCTCGCCGCGCAGTTCGAGAGTCTGCGCGACCCGCTGGTGATCATGATCTCGGTGCCGATGGCGATCGTCGGCGCCTTGATCCCGCTGTTCTTCGGCGCGGCGACCATGAACATCTACACCCAGGTCGGTCTGCTCACCTTGGTCGGCCTGATCACCAAGCACGGCATCCTGATGGTGGAGTTCGCCAACGAGCTCCAGGTCAACGAACGGCTCGACCGCCGCTCAGCCATCGAAATGTCGGCCCGCATCCGCCTGCGGCCGATCCTGATGACGACGGCCGCGATGGTGACCGGCCTGATCCCGCTCCTGACCGCGACCGGCGCGGGCGCGGCCAACCGC
>NZ_AJQE01000263.1 GCF_000261685.1 Bradyrhizobium genomosp. I (2014)
GGTCGTCGTGGCCGGCATGTCGATCGGCACGCTGTTCACCCTGTTCGTGCTGCCGGCGGTCTATGTGGTGCTGGCGACCGACCATCGCGCTGCGGCCGATTCGGAGCGGAACAAGCAGGTCAACGAGCTCGACCTCGGCTCAAAGGCGCTGCGGCCGACCTGAGGCCGCAAGGCAAGCTGGTCCAAGGGCGGTAGCGGTCATCCGCTGCCGCCCTTTTTGTTGTGTCCCGGGATAGCCGCTTTTCCGCGCCTGCGAGAGACAAGGTCCGGTCTTCTTGCTAGGTTCCGCGGTATGAGCCTTTCCGTCCATCCCGATAGCCGGCAAGCGAGGTCTTTGCCGAGCGGAGCTTCGAATGGCGTTGCCTCCGGCGGCCAGGCGGCACGGGGGATCAGAAGCCGGCTGTTCATCAAATATGTGGCGCTGTTCGTGGCGGTCGTTGCTGTCGCCCTGCTTGCGAACGGCCTGTTCGAGGTCGTCTTCTATTACCGCGAGCACAAGGCGGCGCTGATCCGTGTCCAGCATGAGCAGGCCGAGGCCGCCGCGGCCAAGATCGGCCATTTCGTGAAGGAGATCGAGAGCCAGCTCGGCTGGACCACGCAACTGCCGTGGTCGGCGGGCTCAATCGAGCAGCGCCGATTCGATGCACTGCGTCTCCTGCGCCAAGTCCCCGCCATTACAGAGCTTGCCCAGGCGGATTCGACCGGTAAGGAGCGGCTGCGCGTTTCGCGGTTGGCGATGGACGCCATCGAGAGCGGGATCGACCTGTCCAGGGATGCCAAGTTCACCGAGGCGGTCGCGCACAAGATCTATTATGGCCCGGTCTATTTCCGCCGGGAGTCCGAGCCCTACATGACGCTGGCGCTGGCCGGTGTGCGCAAGGATGCCGGCGTCAGCATCGCCGAGGTCAATCTCAAGCTGATCTGGGACCTCGTGTCCCAGATCAAGGTCGGCAAGCACGGGCACGCCTACGTGGTCGGCCCCGAGGGACGCCTGATCGCGCATCCCGACATCAGCCTGGTCCTGCGCAACACCGATATGTCGAACCTGCCGCAGGTGCGGGCCGCGCTTGCCTCAGGCGGCCTTATGGGCGACGGGCTCTCCGAGGCGCGCAACATCGAAGGGCAGAAGGTGCTGACCGCGTCGGCGCCGATCGCTCCGCTGCACTGGACCATGTTCGTCGAACTGCCGGTCGAGGAGGCCTATGCCGCACTCTACGCCGCGTTGCAACGGCTCGCGATCGTGCTGCTCGCGGCATCGATCTTTGCCGTGCTCGCCGGGATATTCCTGGCACGTCGCATGGTCGGGCCCATCCAGGCGCTGCGCAGCGGCGCCGAAAGGATCGGCGGCGGCGACTTCTCCCAGCGCATCTCGATCCGGACCGGCGACGAACTCGAAGGCCTTGCCGATCAGTTCAACGACATGGGTGCGCGCTTGCAGGAATCCTATGCCGACCTCGAAAACAAGGTCGAACGGCGAACTGCGGAATTGAGCGAGTCCTTGCAGCAGCAGACGGCGACCGCCGATGTGCTGAAGGTCATCAGCCGTTCGGCGTTTGATCTGCAGACCGTCCTGAACACGCTGGTCGGATCGGCCGCCCGCTTGTGCGACGCCGACGAGGGGACGATCTTTCGGCCTCGCGACGGCGTTTTCTATTTGGCGGCAAGCTGCGGGCTCGACGCGGAGCAGGAAAGCAAGCTTCGGACCTTCGCGTCCGTACCGGAGCGCGGGAGTGTGGTCGGACGCACGTTGCTTGATGGCAGGACGGTCCATGTTCCCGACGTGCAGGCCGACCCAAACTATGCCCCCTCGGCCGCGCGACGGCGTTCCAACGTGCGTACGATGCTCGGTGTCCCCCTCCTTCGGGAGGGGACACCGATCGGCGTGTTCGTCCTGACGCGGCATATGGTACGGCCCTTCAGCGACAAGCAAATAGAACTCGCTACGACCTTTGCGGATCAGGCCCTTATCGCGATCGAGAATGTCCGATTGTTCGAGGAGGTTCAGGAACGCACGACAGAACTGTCGCGATCCCTCGACGATCTGCGCACCGCGCAGGACCGCCTGGTCCAGACGGAGAAGCTTGCCTCGCTCGGCCAGCTTACCGCGGGGATCGCTCATGAGATCAAGAACCCGCTCAACTTCGTCAACAATTTCTCGGCTCTCTCGACCGAGTTGATCGACGAGCTCAACGAGGCCCTGCAATCCGCCGCGCTCGACGGCAAGACGAAGGAGGAGATCGAGGAGCTGACCGGCACGCTCAAGGGCAACCTCGAAAAGGTGGTGCAGCACGGCAAGCGCGCCGATTCCATCGTCCGGAACATGCTGCTGCATTCGCGCGAGGGCTCCGGCGAACATCGCGCCGCCGACATCAATGCCGTCGTGGAGGAAAGCCTCAATCTGGCCTATCACGGCGCGCGCGCCGAGCGGCCGGCCTTCAACGTCACGCTCCAGCGCGAGCTCGACCCGGCCGCCGGTATGGTCGATATCTATCCGCAGGAGATCACGCGCGTCTTCCTCAACCTGATCTCCAACGGCTTCTATGCCACTGCCAAGCGCAAGGAGAGCGCGGGCGACGCCTTCGAGCCGACCTTGCGCGCCGCGACGAAGAACCTCGGCGACAAGGTCGAGATCCGGATCCGTGATAACGGCACCGGGATTCCGTCCGAGGTGAAGGAGAAGATGTTCAATCCCTTTTTCACGACCAAGCCGGCCGGCGAGGGGACCGGGCTCGGTCTTTCGATGAGTCATGACATCGTGGTGAAACAACACGGCGGGACGATCGACGTGAACACCACACCCGGTGTATTCACCGAATTCGTCATCACCTTGCCGCGGACGATGACACCGGGCAGCACGACCGGTAGTACAGCTGGCAGTACACTTGGAGGCGAGTCTTGAACGTTTACATCCTGGTCGTCGATGACGAGCCCGACGTCGAGGCGCTGTTCCGGCAGCAGTTCCGGCGCGACCTGCGCGCCGGCCGCTTCCAGATGGAGTTCGCTCTCTCGGCTCCCGAGGCGCTCGAGCGCGCCGCCGAGGTTCGCGATCCCTCGCTGATCCTGATCCTGTCCGATATCAACATGCCCGGCATGAGCGGGCTCGACATGCTGCCGAAGGTGCGTGCCGCACATCCGGACGTTCCGGTCATCATGATCACAGCCTATGGCGACGCCGAGACGCGCCGAAAGGCGATCGAGCGCGGCGCGGTCGGGCTCCTCACCAAGCCGATCGATTTCGTGCTGCTGCGGCAGGAGATCGACACGAGGCTCGAGCAAGCCGCATGACTGCGACCATCCTCTTCGTCGATGACGAGCCGGACCTCGAGGCGCTGATCCTGCAGAAATTCCGCAGGCAGATTCGCGATGGACAGTTCGCTCTCATATTCGCGCGCGACGGCTTGGAGGCGCTGGAGTCGCTCGAGCAGAACCCGCATGTCGACATGGTGGTTTCCGACATCAACATGCCGCGGATGGACGGGCTGTCGCTGCTGGCGAAGCTCCAGGAAGCCGAGGACAAGAAATCGACCATCATCGTCTCGGCCTATGGCGACATGAGCAACATCCGTGTCGCCATGAACCGCGGCGCGTTCGACTTCCTGACCAAGCCGATCGACTTCGCCGATCTGGAGACCACGATCGAGAAGACCATTCGTCATGTCGAGATGCTGCGCGACGTGCGGCGGCGCCAGATGGAAGCCGAGCGCGCCCATGCCTCGCTGTCGCGTTTCTTCTCGCCGGAGATCGCAAGGCGCCTGGCGGCGGATGTCGACGGCGACGGCATGGAGGTGCAGTGGCGCGATGTCGCCACCCTCTTCACCGACATCACCGGCTTTACCTCGCTGGTCGAGTCCGCGGCCCCGCAGACGCTGGGCGAGCTTCTCAACGAGTATGTCGGCGGCATGACCGAGATCGTCTTCGCTCATGAGGGGACGGTCGCCAAGATCATCGGCGATGCGATCCAGGTGCTGTTCAATGCACCAGGCGACCAGCCGGACTATGCGACGCGTGCAGTTGCCTGCGCTCATGACCTCGACGCCTGGGCGGAGGACTTTTCGGCGCGCTGGAAGGCGAGAGGCGTGAATTTCGGGGCCACCCGCATCGGTGCCCATGCTGGTCCCGCGCTGGTCGGCAATTTCGGCGGCAACCGCTTTTTCGACTACACGGCCTATGGCGACACCGTCAATACGGCGGCGCGGCTGGAAGCCGCCAACAAGCATCTGGGAACGCGCATCTGCGTCAGTGCCAGCGTGGCAAAGGCGGCTGCGAACTTCCATGGTCGGCCCGTGGGCGACCTGATGCTGCGTGGACGCAGCGAGCCGCTGCGCGCGTTCGAACCGTTGCCCGAGGCGAAATTCGAAGCCCCGGAGACGGCGCAATATTCCGAAGCTTTTGCCAAGATGGAGGCCGGCGATGCCGCGGCCATGCCGGCCTTTGCCGCGCTGGTCGGGATGCATGCCGACGATCCGCTGGCCGGTTTTCACCTGAGGCGTCTGCTCAACGGCGCCAAAGGCATTCGCATGCAATTGGAATAGGAGTCCGTCATGACGCGTGAATTCTCCGCCGGCAACTATCGTTTCATCCCATCCGTGTTCCAGTATTCCGCCGGCGCCGCCGCGGATGAGGGCTACGAGATCGAGCGCGTCCGGTTCGACCGCCTGGTACCGCTCGCGGAAGGATTTGCGCGGGCCGCAAAATACATCCAGGAGGCGGGGCGTTCGCTGACCGCATTCTGTGCCTGCGAGCTGCGCTCACCGGCGGCGTTCAGCGAGGAAGGCTTCCGCGCGTTCAATTTGCACTACGTGAAGACGCTGTCGGAATGGGGCATCTTCGACGGGACCACCAATCCGGTGGCGCGCAGCAATGTGTGTCCGGAGATCGAGCCGCCCTCAGAGCCGTCCTTCTACGCATTCTCCTTCACGCGCCCGACCCACTCGAAAGCACCATCGTTTGTGATTGCCGGTGGCGCCGAGGCCCGTGAAGGCAGTGGGACCTATGTCGAGCGCACCGTGCGCTACCGCGACCTCAGTCCGGAAGGCCTGCGGGAGAAGGTTCGCTTCACCACGACCTCGCAAATGGAGGCCCGGATGGCCGCCTTCGGCTTCGGCTGGAAGGATACGACCGGCGTTCAGGCCTATTCCGTGCACGACTTTCACCACGCGCTGGTCGACGAACTGGTCCGCCGCGGCGCATTGCGCTCCGGCTTGACCTGGCATTTTGCCCGGCCGCCGGTGGTCGACCTGGAATACGAGATGGATTGCCGGCGGGTGATGCGGGAAGTGGTGATCTGATCCGTCGACGGTCGCTCTTCACTTCTGTGGGGCAGAGGTGAAGATCGCGGTTCTGATCCAACTTCAGCGCTGCCGCGGATCGAGCGCGTCGCGGAGGCCGTCGCCGAGCAGATTCAGCGACAGCACCACGAGGAAGATCGCAAGTCCCGGCCAGATCGCCATCCACGGCGCCTGGGTCAGGAAGCGTTGCGCGGCGTTGAGCATGCTGCCCCAGGATGGCGCGGGCGGCTGCTGGCCGAGGCCGAGGAAGGACAGGGCGGCTTCCGCGATGATGGCGGCGGCGATCGAGAGTGTCGCCTGCACCAGCAGCGCCGGCAGGATGTTCGGCAGGATATGGGAGAACGCGATCCGCCAAGGCGGATTGCCGAGGGCGCGCGCCGCCTCGACATAGTCCTCGGCCTTGACGACCAGCACCTGGCCGCGGGTCAGGCGGATGAAGATCGGGGTCGCCGAGATGCCGATCGCGATCATGGCATTGCCGAGGCTTGGACCGAGGAACGCGGCGAGCGCAATCGCCAGGATCAGGAACGGGCAGGCCAGCATCGCGTCCGTGATCCGGCTGATCAGCGCATCGACGAAGCCGCCGCGATATCCGGCGAGGAGACCGAGCGGCACGCCGACGCCGAGCGCGATCGCCACCGAGATGAGGCCCGCGAGCAGAGAGGCGCGGGCGCCGTAGACGACGCGGCTGAGGATGTCGCGGCCGAGCTCGTCGGTGCCGAACCAGTGGGTTGTGGTCGGCGGCTTGCGCACCAGGCTCCAGCTCGTCGCGACGGGATCATAGGGCACGACGAGCGACGCGAGGGCCGCAAGGAGAATGAATGCCGTGATCACGACGAGCCCGAACACCGCTGCCTTGCGCTTGAACAGCCGCCGCCGCGCGCGGCGAGCAGGGCTATCCAGCTCATAGGCTTGCGTGACGGGACTGGGCAGCGCGGCGTCGGTCATGGGCTAGCCTCGCAGCCGCGGATTGACCAGGATATAGGCGACGTCGGCGACAAGGTTCAGCGTGATGTAGACGGTGGCGGTCACCAGCACGACGCCCTGCACCACCGCATAGTCGCGGTTGAAGACGGCGTCCACGATCAGCTTGCCGAATCCGGGAATGGAGAAGATCTGTTCGGTCAGCACCGCACCTGACAGCAGCGTGCCGAGTTCGAGCGCGCCGAGTGTGATCACGGGCGTCAGCGCATTGCGCATCGCGTGCTTGAGGATGACCGAGCGCTCGGAGAGGCCCTTCGCCCGCGCGGTGCGGACATAGTCGCTTTCCAGCACCTGGAGCATGGCGCTGCGCGTATGCCGCATCAGGATCGCGGAAATCGCATTGCCGAGCACGAACGCCGGCATGATGGTGGCGGCCAGGCTCGCGCGCCAGTCCTCGGTCAGCGGCACGTAGCCGGAGGCGGGCAGCCAGCCGAGCTTGATCGAGAACAGGAAGATCAGGAGGATTCCGAGCCAGAAATTCGGCGTCGAGATGCCCCACAGCGCAAACAGATTGGCGCCATAGTCCCAGGCCGTGCCCTTCTTCACCGCGGAGACGATGCCGGCGGGAATGCCGATGAAGAACGCGATCAGGATCGCCATCGAGCCGAGCTGCAGCGTCACCGGCAGCTTCTGCGCGATCAGCTCGCGCACCGGCATCTTGTTGCGCAGCGACTCGCCGAAATTGCCCGTCAGCACGCCCTTGAGCCAATAGACGTATTGCACGGGGATCGGCTGATCGAGCTTGTACTGCTGGCGGATCTGCTCGATCACCGCGGGATCGCGCTCCTCGCCGGCCATCACCAGCGCGGGATCGCCCGGCAGCAATTGCTGCAGCGAGAAGATCAGCACCGACACGAAGAACAGCGTCGGCACGATCTGCGCGATGCGGCGGGCGAGGAAGTTCAGCATGATGCGGCTTGTGTCCCGGGCGCAGCGCAACATGCAATGTTGCGCTGCTGAACCGGGACCCAATGGCCGCGGTTTGCTGCTGCTGTGGGTCCCGGCTCTGCGGAGCAGCGCTTATGCGCTGCGCCGCGTCCGGGACACGCCATCGTCGTCATCAGATCTGTCACTTGAACTTCAGTCCGACCACGCGCACGAGGCCATCGGGCATCTGCCGGTAACCGTCGAGCTTCTTGGTGTGCGCGATCAGGAGCGTGCGGTGATAGATGTAGATGATCGGCAGGTCGTCGAGCAGGATCTTGGTCAGCTTGGCGTAGATCGCCTTGCGCTCGTCGACGTTGGATGTCGCTCGCCCCTCTTCCAGCAGCTTGTCGGCGTCTGGGTTGGAATAACCTCCGTCATTCTGCGGCGCCTTGCTGCGCATGAAGATGTAGGAATTGCCGTCGGGATCGATCCGGCCGCTCCAGGGGATCTGAAACACCTGGAATTCGCCGGCCTGGGCTGCTTGAAGGTGGTCGCAAATTCGACGGCGCGGATCTTGATGCCGAAGCCGGCTTCGGCGGCCATGGACTGCACGACCTGGGCGACGGCCTCGTACTCGGTGCCCTTGGGGACCATGTAGTCGATGGTCACGGGGAGGCTGACGCCGGCCTCCTTCAGCAGTGCTTTGGCCTTGGCGATGTCGCGGCCCGGAACGGGGAAAGACTTCTGATAATACGGATGCGTCGGGCTGACCCACTGATTGCCTGGGGTGAACTCGCCGTTGAACACGACCTGGTTGATGGCCTCGCGATCGATCGACAGGCTGAGCGCCTGGCGCACCTTCGCCGACTGGCTGAGCGGTCCCTTGGCTTTGTCGTTGGCGATGTTGATCGTGAGGCCTTGATAGCCGAGCTCGGGCGCGGTCGACAGCACGAGCCGGGGATCGGCGCGAACGTCCTTGATGTCGGTGGCGAGCACGCGTTCGATCAGGTCGAGCGCGCCGGATTTCAGATTGGCGAGGCGCACGGTGGCGTCGACGATCGGCTGGAACACGATGCGGTCGATGTGGATGTTGTCCTTGTTCCAGTAGTCGGCGAATTTCTCGAATACCATGCGGTCCTGCTGGACGCGCTCGACGAATTTGTAGGGACCGGCGCAGACCGGATGCAGGCCGAACTTGTCACCGGCCTCCTTCGCAGCCTTGGGCGAGACCATCATGCCGGAGCGGTCGGTGAGCTGGGTGATCAGCGGCGAGTACGGCGTCTTCAGCACCAGCTTGATCGTGAGGGGATCGACCACCTCGACATGGTCGACGCTGGCGAGCTCCGACTTGCGGAACGAGGTCGGCAGCGTCATGTGACGCTCGATCGAGAATTTTGCGGCTTCCGCGTCGAGCGGCTCGCCATCGTGGAACTTGACGTTTGGCCGAAGCTTGATCGTCATGGCCTTGCCGTCGGCCGATGTCTCGTAGGACAACGCCAGCTGCGGCACGATATTGAGCTTCTCGTCGATGTCGAATAGCTTGTCACAGAACGCGGAGAAGACGATGCGGCCGACATAAGTGCGGCCGATGCTGGGATCGAGGATGTCGGGGTCTTCGGCGATGCCGATGCGAAGCGTGGTCTGCGACTGGGCCGTGCCCGCGAGCGACGTCAGCAATGCCGACGCCAGGATTGTCAAGCGCATCAAGCTCATCGTTCTCAACCTCTGTTTCACGGCGATGTGGGGGCCGCCCCCAATGAACGTATCCCGCCGCCGCGTGCTGCTTCGGGCCCGCCGCTGAAGGCTGCGACCAGTTTTTCCAGGACCGGCGAGAAGCCGCCGTCCATGCGGACGATCGCCTCCGAGGAGGGCAGTTCCGATGTTCGGTGGCAGGCCGTTGCATGTCCGATGCCATCCGCGACGAGCCGAGGCATTTCGCTGCGGCAGCGATCGACCACATAGGGGCAGCGGGTGTGGAAGCGGCATCCCGGCGGCGGATTGAGCGCGCTGGGGATCTCTCCCTGCAGCACAATCCGGCTGCTCTTTGCCCGCGGTTTAGGCACGGGGATCGCGGACAGAAGCGCCCGGCTGTAGGGATGGCGCGGCGCGGCGAACAGCGCGTCCGCCTCCGCGGTCTCGACGATCTGGCCGAGATTCATCACCGCGACGTGGTCGGCGATGTGCTTGACCACGGCGAGGTCATGCGAGACGAAAATGTAGGCGAGGCCCAGCCGGTCTTGCAGCTCGCGCAGGAGGTTGAGGATCTGCGAGCGAATCGAGACGTCGAGTGCCGAGACCGGCTCGTCGCAGATGATCAGCTTCGGCTCGACCGCGAGCGCGCGAGCGATGGCGATGCGCTGGCGCTGGCCGCCGGAGAATTCATGCGGATAACGTCGCGCCAGCCGTGGCTCCAGCCCGACCAGCCGCAGCAGCTCGGCGACGCGCTCGGATCGCCGCGGCGCCGGAGCGAGATCATGCAGTGCCAGCGGCTCGGTCAGGATCTGGCCGACCGTCATGCGCGGATTGAGCGAGGCGTAGGGATCCTGGAAGATGATCTGCGCCTCGCGGCGGAAGGCGCGCAAGCCGCGGGCATCGAGCGAGAGCAGATCGCGGCCGTCGAAACGGACCGAGCCTGCATCCGGCTCGATCAGCCGCAGCACCAGGCGGCTGACGGTGGACTTGCCGCAGCCGGATTCTCCGACCAGGGCCAGCGTCTTGCCCGCTTCGAGCGAGAAGCTGACGCCATCGACCGCCTTGACGTGCGCCAGCGGCCGGCCCAGCAGCGAGCGCTCGGCGACGAAATGCTTGACCAGGCCTGTCACCTCGAGCAGGGCGGTCATTGTTTGCACACCCCACGAAATCCGGTCTCGTGTCCCGGGCGCAGCGCAATACGGAGTATTGCGACGCTGAACCGGGACCCAGCTCTTCGCCACATGGGCCCCGTTTCAGCGGTGCACCACTGCGCTTCGCTTGTGCTGCACCGCGCCCGGGGCACGAGAGGAGATAGCAGCGCCATCACGACACCAGGCGTTCGAGCGGCGCGCGGATGCAGCGCGAGAGGTGACCGGGGCCGACTTCCAGCAGCCGCGGCGGCACCTTCGTACAGGCATCCAGCACGAAGGGACAGCGCGCGGCGAAGCGGCAACCGGCGGGCGGCTGCGCCATGTTCGGAACCATGCCTTCGATCGTCGCAAGCTGCTCGGCCCGATGGTCGAGCCGCGGGATCGAGCCGAGCAGGCCGACCGTGTACGGATGCTGCGCCGCGGAGAACAATTCGTCCACCGGCGCGCGCTCGACGATCTCGCCGGCATACATCACCGCCACCTCGTCGCAGACCTCGGCGACGACGCCGAGATCGTGGGTGATCAGGATGATCGCGGCGCCGCTCGCCGCTTTCAGCTCGCGCATCAGCTCCAGGATCTGGGCCTGCAGGGTGACGTCGAGCGCCGTCGTCGGCTCGTCGGCGATGAGGAGGCGCGGGTCGCAGGCGAGCGCCATCGCGATCATCACGCGCTGGCGCATGCCGCCGGAGAGCTTGTGTGGATATTCGTCGATGCGCCGCTCGGGCGATGGAATGTGGACGCGGCGCAGCAGCTCGATTGCGCGGTTCCGCGCACTCTTCCGCGAGCCGCCGCGGTGGCGCAAGATCGTTTCGATGATCTGGTCGCCGATCGTGAAACTCGGGTTGAGCGAGGTCATCGGCTCCTGGAAGATCATCGCCAGCCGGTTGCCGCGCAGATCGCGCAGCGTCTGGTCCGGGGTCTTCAACAGGTCGAAACCGTCGAAGCGGATCGCGCCGGATATCTCCGCGCTCTGCTTCGGCAAGAGGCCCATGATCGCCAGCGACGTCACGCTCTTGCCGCACCCGGATTCGCCGACGAGGCCGAGCGTGGCGCCATTGGCCACGCTGAGATCGACACTGTCGACGGCGTGGGTGACGCGGCCGTCGTCGCCGTGAAAGCGGATGCGCAGGTCCCTGATCTCGATGAGTGGGCTCGCGCTCATGACCGCCTTGCGCGCGCTGCTGCGATGCTGGCATCGATGACGCTGCGATCGGTGTTGCCGGCCGGGTTCTGCCGCGTCGGCATGGAGGCGCGGAAGTGCACCCAGAGCTCGTGGCTGACTTGCTCGAGTCGTTCGACCTCGCCGAGCGGATCGGGATGGTCGTCGGCGCGAACGTCCAGCGCCGGCCATTCCTCCTCGCCGTGGATCAGCAGCGCGGCGGACTGCTTGCCCCGCTTGTCGCCGCCGGCGGCCTCGCCCGCACGCATCGCCGCGAGCAGACGGCGCGGGAAGGGCAGGCTGTCGTTGGCAATGTAGGTCCTTGCGGTCTCGTCGAGCACGTCGGCGCAGGCGAGCATGTTGCCGGCGACCGAGAAGCCGCTGCCTGCGATGTGGCCGCACCAGTCGACGCAGTCGCCCCCTGTATGCGCGGCGATCTCGCCGCTGGCATCCATGATGTGGACCTGGCGGCTTTCGCGGCCGTCATCGGTCGCAAGCAGGGTGGCGAGCACATCGTGCGCATTGAGGCCTTCGCGCAGCAGCTTGACGCCGTCGATGCCGTAGTAGGGGTTGACGAAGGCCTGCGTGGCGATGGCGCCGAGGCCGGCGGCAATGTACGGGACCCGTGCGCCGACGGCGAAGAAGCGAGTGGCGACAGCAATGCCGAAATGGCCGGTGGCAGGATCGCGTGCGATAATCGACCAGGTCATTGGCTGCCTTTCAGCGTCCTGCGGCGTAGCCCTGCATGCCGCGCGGATTGGCGGCGGCGCGGCGGCGTACGCCGATGCGCGAGGCTGCGGTGAGGCGACCTTCCGACCAGTCGGGGCCGACCTCGACGATATGGCCACGCTCGCGCAGGTTTTCGATCGTCGCCTTCGGCACGCGGTTCTCGACCACGAGCACGCCGGGGCGCGCGGTGCGCGGCCAGAACGAGATCGGGAAATGCTCGGAGTGCCAGGCCGGCGCGTCGATCGCTTCCTGGAGATTGAGATTGCAGTGAACGTGGCGCAGGAAAAACTGCGTGATCCACTGGTCCTGCTGGTCGCCGCCGGGCGAGCCCCAGGCGAGATACGGCTCGCCATCGCGCAATGCCATGGTCGGCGACAGCGTCGTGCGCGGCCGCTTTCCCGGCGCGAGCGCGGCGGGATGGCCTTCCTCCAGCCAGAACATCTGGGCGCGGCTGCCCAGACAAAAGCCGAGCTCCGGAATGATCGGCGAGGATTGCAGCCAGCCGCCCGACGGCGTCGAGGACACCATGTTGCCGGCTTTGTCGATGATGTCGAAATGCACGGTGTCGCCGCGCACCTCGCCGAAGCGCCCGACCGTCGGTTCGCCGGCACCGAGTGCGCCGACAGCCTCGCGCTGGCCCTCGGCGCGGCGCAGCTTGACCTCGCCGCCAAAACCCTCGACCGAGCCGGGCACGAAGTCGAGCGAGGCCTTGTCGGTGACGAGCTTGCGGCGCTCGTCGTTGTAGGCATCCGACAGCAGCGTTGCGATCGGGATCTCGGTGAACTTGGGGTCGCCGTAGAATTTCTCGCGGTCGGCGAAGGCAAGCTTGGCGGATTCGATCTGGAGATGGATGAACTCCGGTCCGGTCGGATCGAGCCCGTCGAGCGCAAAGCCCTTGAGCAGCGCAAGCTGCTGCAGTGTCACCGGGCCCTGGCTCCAGACACCGGCCTTGCAGACGGTGTAGCGGCCGTAATCGTAGGTGAGCGGCGCCTCGACCGTCGGCTGCCAGCGCGCCATGTCGTCGGCAGAGAGGACGCCGCGGTGCGGGGAGCCGCTGACATCCATTACGTCCTGAGTGCGACAAAATTTGTCGATCGCCTCAGCGACAAAACCCCGCGACCAGGCCTTTCGCGCGCGCTCGATCTCGGCGTCGCGGCCACCGCCGCCGCTCTCGGCTTCGCTGAGAATGCGGGTGTAGGTCGCGGCCAGCGTCTTGTTGGTGAAGAGTGTGCCCGGCTTCGGTACCTCACCGTTCGGAAGATACACCGCGGCCGAGGTCGGCCAGTGCTGACGGAACAGCTGCTCGACGGTCTGGATCGTGGCGCAGGCGCGCTCGACCAGAGGATAGCCGTCGCGGGCGTAGGAGATCGCCGGCTCCAGCACGTCGCGCACGCGCATCGTGCCGTAGTCGCGCAAGAGCATCATCCAGGATTCGAAGGTGCCGGGGACGCAGGCGGCGAGCAGGCCGGTGCCCGGCACCATGTCGAGGCCTTCGCTTCTGTAATGCGCGATGGTGGCGCGCGCGGGCGCGGGGCCCTGACCGCAGATCACCTCGGTGCGGCCGCGCTTCACGTCATGGACGATGATGGGCACGTCGCCGCCGGGACCGTTCAGATGCGGCTCGACCACCTGGAGCGTGAAGGCGGTGGCAACGCCGGCATCGAAGGCATTGCCGCCCTTTTCCAGGATAGCCATGCCGACGGCGGTCGCAATCCAGTGCGTGGTGGCGACGACTCCGAAGGTGCCTTCGATCTCGGGCCTCGTCGTGAATGGATCGGGATTGATCTTGCTGGTCATCGGCTACCCCATTTGCGGTGCGCGCAATTGATCACAGGGCCACGCCGCCGCCAAATGCGCAGGCCGCATGGCACGCGCGCGTCACGCCGGGACCGGCGCGGTGTTGACGGCGTGGCAGGCGACGCCGTCGATCAGTTCCGGGGTCTCCTTGCGGCAGAGATCGAACGCCAGCGGACAGCGCGGATTGAAGGCGCAGCCGGAGGGCGGATTGATCGGGTTCGGGATCTCGCCCTTGACCGGAATGCGCTGGCGGCCGCTCATCGCGAGATCCGGCACGGCGCCGAGCAGCATCTTGGTGTAGGGCATGCGCGGACGGGCGAACAGCTCGCGTCCGTCCGCGATCTCGACGATGCGGCCGAGATACATCACGCCGACGCGGCTCGCCATGTGACGGACCACGGCGAGGTTGTGGCTGATGAACATGTAGGTCAGGCCGAACTTGTCCTGGAGGTCGCGCATCAGGTTCAGGATCTGCGCCTGCACGGAGACGTCGAGCGCCGAGGTCGGCTCGTCGCAGACGATGAACTCGGCATCGGAGGCGAGCGCCCGTGCAATCGCGATCCGCTGGCGCTGGCCGCCGGAGAATTCGTGCGGGAATTTCAGCCGGTCGTCCGGATGCAGGCCGACGAGGCCGAGCAGCTCGCCGACGCGGGCCTGGATATCGCGCTCGCCCTGGATCAGGTCGAAGGCGCGGATCGGCTCGGAGATGATGGCGTCGACGCGGAACCGCGGGTTCAGGCTCGCATAGGGATCCTGGAAGATCATCTGGATGCGGCGACGCAGCTTGCGCCGCGCCGGCGCCTGCCGCGGATCGGCCATCGAGACGCCGTCGATCAGGACATCGCCGGAACTGGGCGGCAGGAGGCCGACGACCATCCGCGCCACCGTGGTCTTGCCGGAGCCGGACTCGCCGACCAGAGCAAACGTCTCGCCCTTGCGGATATCGAAGGTGACGTGATCGACCGCCTTGAGATATTCGAGCTGCCCGCCTTCGAGGACGCGGTTGAGCCAGGGTTTTGAGACGTCGAAGACGCGGCGCAGGTTTGTGGCCTGGACGAAAGGCGCGCTCATGCGGCGCTCTCCGCCGGTACGGTGTCATAGAGATGGCACGCGACCGATTGCGCGCCGCGCGGCTGCGGCTCCGGCCGCTCCACGCGGCATCGGTCGAAGGCGAAGGCGCAACGCGGGTTGAAAGAGCAGCCGCGCGGGATCGCCGACAGCCGGGGCATAGATCCGGGGATCTGCACGAGGCGCTTGTCCTCGCCCGCAAGCGTCGGGATCGCGCCCATCAGGCCCTTGGCGTAGGGATGCAGCGGGTTCCTCACGACATCCTGCACCGGGCCGATCTCCGCGATGCGGCCGGCATACATCACCGCGACGCGGTCCGAGGTCTCCGCGATCACGCCCATGTCGTGCGTCACCAGCATCACGGCCGTGCCATGGTCGCGGCCGAGCCGCTTGATCAGCGAGATGATCTGCGCCTGCACGGAAACGTCGAGCGCGGTGGTCGGCTCGTCCGCGATGATCACCTCCGGCTCGGCGCAGATCGCAAGCGCAATCACCACGCGCTGGCGCATGCCGCCGGAGAACTCGTGGGGATAGCCGTCGATGCGCTTTTCGGGCGCGGGAATGCCGACCTCGGCGAGCAGGTCGATGGCGCGGCGGCGCGCCGCCTGCTCCGACAGATTGAGGTGCGTCCGGATCGTCTCCACGATCTGGTCGCCGACCTTGTACAGCGGATTGAGCGAGGTGAGCGGATCCTGGAAGATCATCCCGATGCGCTTGCCCCTGATACGGCGCATCTGCTCCGGCGGCAGATTGTCGATGCGCAGGCCCGCGAGACGAATCTCGCCGCCGGCAATGCGGCCGGGCGGATCGATCAGGCCGATCACCGAGAGGCCGGTGACGGACTTGCCGGCCCCGGATTCGCCGACGACGCCGAGCACCTCGCCCTTGGCGATGTCGAAGGAGACGTCGTCGATGGCGCGCAGCGTTCCGCGGCGGGAGGCGAACTCCACCTGGAGATTGCGCACGGAGAGCACGGGTTCGGTCATGGGCGAGGCGCTCTTATCGAAGTTTTGCTCATCGAAGCTTCGGGTTGAGCGCGTCGCGCAGCCAGTCGCCGAGCAGGTTGATCGAGAGGATCAGGGCGGCGAGCGCAAGCCCGGGGAAGGCGACGATCCACCATTCGCCGGCGAACAGATAATTGTTGCCGATGCGGATCAGCGTGCCGAGCGACGGCATGGTGTCGGGCAGGCCGACGCCGAGGAAGGAGAGCGTCGCCTCGGTGATGATGGCGAGGGCGAGGTTGATCGTGGCGATGACCAGGATCGGCCCCATCGTGTTCGGCAGCACATGCCGTAGCATGATCTTCGGCGCCGGCAGGCCGATCAGTTGCGCGGCGGCGACGTAGTCCTTGTTCTTCTCGACCATCACGGAGCCGCGCACGGTCCGCGCATACCCCACCCAGAAGCTCAGGCCGATCGAGATCACCAGCACGACGAGCATGCTGGTGGCGTCGAGCCGGTTGCCGAGGATCGATTTCGCGATGCCGTTGACCAGCAGCGCGATCAGGATGGCGGGGAAGGTGAGCTGCACGTCGGCGATCCGCATGATCACGCCATCGACGGCGCCGCCGAAATAGCCGGCGATCAGGCCGAGCCCGATACCGAGCGCGCCGGCGAAGATCACGCCGGCCACGCCGACGGCGAGCGAGATGCGCATGCCGTAGAGAATGGCGGAGAACACGTCGCGGCCCTGCTCGTCGGTGCCGAGCAGGAACGGGCTCTGGCCGTCCGCGGTCCACAGCGGCGAGATCCGCGAATTCATCAATTGCAGCTGTGCGGGATCGAAGGGGTTCTGCACCGCGAGCGCGGATGCAAAGATTGCGAGCAGGAAGAACAGGACCGTGATGGCCGCCGCCACCATGGTGAGCTTGGAACGCCGGAACGAATAGAACAGGTCGCTGTCGAGCGCGCGGCTGAACCAGCTCTGGGCGGCACGCGTCGGCTGCGCGCCCTGCTTGTCGGAATTGGAGACGACTGCGTCGGACATGCAGGCGGCCTTATGCGGCGCGGCCGACCGTCGCGCGCAGGCGCGGATCGACCACGGTGTAGAGGATGTCGACCACCAGGTTGATGGTGACGAAGATCAGCGAGACCATCAGCAGGTAGGCGGCCATGATCGGGATATCGACATTTTGCACGGCCTGCACGAACAGAAGTCCCATGCCCGGCCACTGGAACACGGTTTCGGTGATGATCGAAAATGCAATAACCGAGCCAAACTGAAGCCCGGCCACCGTGATCACCGGAATCAGCGTGTTCTTCAGCGCGTGGCCGAAATGGATGGCACGGGTGGTCAGCCCCCTCGCGCGGGCGAAGCGGATATAGTCGGTCCGCAGCACTTCCAGCATCTCCGCGCGTACCAGCCGCATGATCAGGGTCATCTGGAACAGGCCGAGCGTGATCGAGGGCATGATCAGCGCCTTCAGTCCGGACAGCGTCAGCAGGCCCGTCGTCCACCAGCCGAGCTTGACCACCTCACCGCGGCCGAACGAGGGCAGCCAGCCCAATGTCACCGCGAACAGATAGATCAGGAGAATGCCGATCAGGAAAGTCGGCAGTGAGATGCCTACAAGCGAAACCGCCTGGAATAGTTTGGCGAGCACGGTGTCGCGCTTGAGGGCCGAATAGACGCCCATCAGGATGCCGAACACCATTGCGAACACGGTGGCGCAGATCGCGAGCTCCAGTGTGGCAGGCATGCGTTCTATCAACAGATCGGTGACCGGTAGGCGGAACTGGTACGATATGCCGAACTTGAACTGCGCCGCATTTGCAGCGTAGTGGCTGAACTGCAGGATCACGGGATCGTCAAGCCCGAGCGATCTGCGGATCGCTTCGCGTTCAGCGATGGTGGTGTCCTGCCCAACCATCTGGTTCACGGGATCGCCGGCGAAGCGGAACATCGAAAAGGCGATGATACCGACCGCAAACATAACGGCGATCGCCTGGACGATCCGGCGAAGAGTGAAAGCGAGCATATTTTCCCTTCACGTCTCTTCAGAGGCGCCGTTCGAAGGCGTAGCGCGAAACAGGAAGTCCCGGAAGCTCGAGACTTCCGGGACTTCCGCAACTCTTAGCGCTTACTCGCCCTGCTTGGTGGCCCAGTAGAGCAGCACCTGATTGTCGGCACGCTGGGTCAGCTTCACCTTTTTCGACACGCCCCAAGCGAGCGACTGCTGATGCAGGGGGATGTAGGCGTAGTCCTTGATTGATATGTCAAACGCCTGCTTGATCAGGAGATCGCGCTTGGCCGTGTCGGCCTCAACCAGGATCTTGTCCGTGAGCGCGTCCAAATCCTTGTTGCAGTAGCCGCCAAGATTGGCCTGACCACGGTTGGGATCCTTGGGGTCTTCCCGGCAGCCCAGAATGTCGTGCAGCACGTTGTGGGAATCCATCGTGCCGGGGGTCCAGCCAAGCAGGTAGAAGGAGGTCTTGAAGCCGCCGGCCTTCAGAACCTTTGCGAAATACTGTGCCTTCGGCTGCGCCAGCAAATTCACCTTGACGCCGACGCGGGCGAGCATGCCGACTACCGCCTGGCAGATCGCCGCGTCGTTGACGTAGCGATCGTTTGGACAGTCCATCGTCACCTCGAAGCCGTCAGGATAGCCTGCGTCTGCGAGCAGCTTCTTGGCGGCATTAGGATCGAACTTCGGGCGCGTGAAGTCTTTCGACAGCGGGTACAGTTCGGGCGCAACCATCAGCGCGGAAGGGGTCGAGAGGCCGCGCATGACGCGGTTCTTGATCAAGTCGATGTCGATCGCCTTGTAGAAGGCTTCGCGTACGCGGACGTCCTTGAAGGGATTCTTGCCTTTGACGCTCGAGTAGAGCAGTTCGTCGCGCGACTGGTCCATGCCGAGGAAGATCGTCCGGAGTTCGGGCCCGGTCAGGACGGCCGCGTTGGGGCTGCTATTGACGCGCTGGATGTCCTGGAGCGGGACTGGCTCGATCACGTCAACTTCACCCGACAAAAGCGCCGCGACGCGCGTTGCATCGGAGGCGATCGGCGTGAACACGATCTCTTTGAGGTTGTGTTCAGGCTTATTCCACCAATTCGGGTTCGCCTTGAATACGGTCTTTACGCCCGGCTGGTGGCTTTCGATCATGAAGGGGCCGGTGCCGTTGGCGTGCAGCGAGGCGTAGCTCGGGGTGGTGGCAGCAACTGGCGTCGGTGCCACTGCATTGTTTGCCTCGGCCCATTTCTTGTCCATGATGTACCAGGTATCCCATTGGGAAATCAGAATGGGATTGGGCGAACTGAGGATGAAGTCGACGGTGTAGTCGTCAATCTTCACGACCTTGGCATCGGCGGGGATGCGGGTCAGCAGGTCGGAGCCCTTAGCTAGTACACGTTGGGCGGAGAAGACTACATCGTCTGCGGTAAAGGGGTCGCCATTGTGAAACTTGACGTTCTTGCGCAGATGGAAGCGCCAGCGCGTCGGCTCAGGCGTTTCCCAGCTTTCGGCGAGCGCCGGGATGATCTTCAGGTCCTTGCCCCGTTCGACCAACCCTTCATAGACGTGACCGAGATGCGCGTGCGTCGTGGTCTCGTTCAGCGTATAGGGATCGAGCGACTTCAGCTCGCCCTGATTGGCATAGCGCAAGGTCTGGCTCGACGCGGGCGAAGCTGCCAACGCCAGCACACCGGCGAGCGTCGCCGCAAACAGACTTCGACATATTGACATTCTTCACCCTCTCCACACGGCCATGCCGGTGGTTTTTGATTGTTCGGCCGGCCGATTGATCCATGTTGCCCAGAGTTATCGACCGGTGCAAGCGCCATTCCAGCAAGGAACGCGCCAAGTTGCGCCGCTGTGCAGCAATGCTGGCCGGCAATTTGGGGGTGAAAGCGTGGTGGGAGATGTTCGACTTTTGACCTGTGAATTCCCCGGATCAGGGTGGCAGCGCCTCTGGTGCGGTCATCGCGAAGGGGTTTGATCGACCATACCCCTCGATTGCGCAAGCCGGCGGCCCCGCCGTCCGCTTCAGGTCGCTTGCGTTGCACCACAACTCGCGGCGATACTGCACCAGGCCGCTCGAATCTCATCTGGAGGGGACATGAAAGTAAATATCGAAATCGACTGCACTCCCCTTGAGGCCCGCCAGTTCTTCGGTCTGCCCGACGTGGCGCCGATGCAGACAGCGGTGATGGACAAGCTGCAGCAGCAGGTGCTCAGCAACATCGAGAAGGTCTCGCCGGAATCGCTGATCCAGAGCTGGTTCACCTTCGATCCCAAGATCGCCGAGCGGTTTCAGGATATGTTCGTCGCGATGGCCGGCCTCGGCGGCACGCGCAGCGGCGACAAGAAAAAATAGTGTCGTCCGGGCCGGATGGGGCGCGGGAGTCAGGCCGGCTTCGTCCGCCGGGCCTCGGACTGCTGCTCGCCGAGGCCCGTGGGCTGTTCGAATTGAATGCGAGCCTGCTGTTGTCGCCGCTCCTGATGCGCGCGCCGAGGGGCGACGGCCATCCGGTGCTGGCGCTGCCGGGCTTTCTCGCCAGCGATCTATCGATGGCGCCGATGCGGCGCTATCTCAGCGAACTCGGCTATGAGGCACATGCCTGGCGGATGGGCCGCAATCTCGGCGGGCTCGGGCGGATGCGGGATTCGTTGCGCACCCGCTTGAGCGAAATCCATACCGCGAGCGGACGCAAGGTCAGCCTGGTCGGATGGAGCCTTGGCGGCGTCTATGCCCGCGATCTCGCGCTCTGGGCACCCGACATGGTTCGTTACGTCGTCACGCTCGGCAGCCCTTTTGCCAACGACGTGCGGGCCACCAATGCCACGCGGCTTTACGAGGCGCTGTCCGGCGAGCGGGTGGAGGATTTTGCCGAAGCGCGCGAGGCGATTGCCGGCGATCTGCCGGTGCCGGCGACGTCGATCTATTCGCGCGCCGACGGTGTCGTGAACTGGCGGACCTGTCTGCTCCGTCCCTCCAATCGCGCCGAGAACATCGAGGTGCATTTGGCGAGCCATATCGGGCTCGGGGTGAATCCCGCGGCGCTGTGGGCCGTGGTGGACCGCCTGGCCCAACCGGAGGGGGAATTTTCGCCATTTGACCGGGCCGGACCGTTTGCCATTGCATATGCCCCGCCGGAACAGGCAGTATCGGCCTGACGAGAAGCACCACCAAGGCGCCCGTCAAGAATCCTGCGGGAGGGAACCATGGCTGACGGGAAGAAGCTGTCGTCGCTGGACGCGTCGTTTCTCTATCTGGAAACGCCTGAGATGCCGATGCATGTCGGCAGCATGGCGATCTTTCGACTGCCCGACGACTACGAGGGCGACTTCTTCGAAGACTTCAAGGCGATGATCGTCTCGCGCCTGCACATCGCGCCAATCCTGAAGGCGCGGCTGGAGAAGGCACCGCTCGACATCGACCATCCCTCCTGGGTCGAGGACGATCAGTTCGACATCGACCGTCACATCTTTCGCGCCAGCCTGCCGCAGCCGCGCGACCGCGCCACGCTCGAGCGCATCGTCGGCTGGATGCACGCCAAGCTCCTGAACCGCGCGCGTCCGCTCTGGGAGTTCTACGTGTTCGAGGGCATGAAGGACAACGAGGTCGGACTTTATTCCAAGATGCATCATGCCGCAATCGACGGCGGCGCGGGTGCAGCCCTCACCAACATGATCTACGACATCTCGCCGATCCCGCGTAAGGTCGATCCGCCGATGCCTGGAAGCAAGCCCGGACAGGAGCCACGCGACATCGCCGCCAACCTGCTCGATTCCTATCAGCAGCTCTTCTCTCAGCCGCTCGACGCTTCGCAGGCGGCGAAGAACCTGCAACTGCCGCGCACCGGCAAGAGCGATATCGGCTCGATCCTGTTCGACAACGCGATGTACCAGATCGAGAGCGCCGTTCGTTTCGCCGGCAACATCCCGACCGTGCTCAAGAGCGTGTCCGACGTGCTCGGCAAGGTCGCCGATCCCAAATCGCGCGAGAGCCTCGCCAGCATGGTGTCGCCGCCGACCATGCTCAACAAGACGATCTCGTCCGAGCGCAGCTTTGCCGGCGTGTCGATTTCGCTGTCGCGGGCGAAGGCGCTGGCCAAGCAGGCCGGCGGCAAGCTCAACGACGTCGTGCTGGCGCTCGCCTCCGGCGTGGTTCGCCGCTATCTCCTGCAATATGGCACGCTGCCGGCGAAATCCCTGACAGCGGCCGTACCGATCTCGCTGCGCGAGGAGGGCAACACCGAGGCCAACAACCAGGTGTTCGGCATGATCTGCTCGATCGCGACCAATATCGACGATCCCAAGGCGCGGCTGGAGGCGATCATCGCGCAGTCGACCAAGTCCAAGGAGATGTCGCATCCCTTGCGCGCGCTGATGCCGCAGGTCTCCAACATCTCGATGCTGGGCGCGCCGATCATGGTGCAGATCCTGGCGCTGCTCTACAGCCGCTCCAACCTTTCGGACGTGCTGCCGCCGGCCGCCAACATCACGGTCTCCAACGTGCCGGGGCCGCGACAGACGCTCTATGCCGCCGGCGCCGAGCTATTGCATATCTTCCCGGTATCGATCTCGACGCACGGGCAGGCGCTCAACATCACCGTGCAGAGCTATCGCGACCAGCTCGATTTCGGCTTCATCGTGGGCGCCAACATCATTCCGCATGTGCAGGTGATGTGCGATATGCTGCCGGAGGAGTTCGACGCACTGGAGGCGGCCTATGCGCCGCCGGCGGCCGACATCAAGGGCGCCGCCGAGTAGGAATGTTGCAATGATTGAAATGCCGCCGCTCAAGTTCGCGCAGACGAACGGAATCCGCATGGGCTATTACGAGGCGGGCCCGGTCGACGACAAGCCGCCGATCGTGCTTTGCCACGGCTGGCCCGAGCTCGCCTTTTCATGGCGCCATCAGATCAAGGCACTGAGCGAGGCCGGCATCCGGGTGATCGCGCCGGACCAGCGCGGCTATGGCGCATCCGACCGGCCCGAGCCGGTCGAGGCCTATGACATGGAGCATTTGACCGGCGATCTCGTCGGTCTGCTCGACCACCTCGGGATCGAGAAGGCGATTTTCGTTGGCCACGACTGGGGCGGCTTCGTCGTCTGGCAGATGCCGCTACGGCACCCTTCACGCGTGGCAGGCGTGGTCGGCGTCAACACGCCGCATTGGGATCGCGCGCCGATCGATCCGATTGTGTTGTTCCGCCAGCGCTTCGGCGACCAGATGTACATCGTCCAGTTCCAGAATCCGGCGCGCGAGCCGGACAGGATTTTTGGCAGCCGCGTCGAGCAGACGTTCGACGCCTTCATGCGCAAGCCACTGGCCAGACCGGCGGGGAAGCCGGAGGAGCCGCCGATCGCGGGCGTCGGCGCCTCGTCAAAGACCAATCTGGCGTTCCCGCAGATGATCGCAGCCTATGACGCCAAGGTCGATCCGCGCACGCCGATCCTGTCGGCCGACGAGAAGAAGGTGTTCGTCGACACCTTCACGAAAACCGGCTTCACCGGCGGCATCAACTGGTATCGCAACTTCACCCGCAATTGGGAGCGCGCGAAGGGATTGGACCACCATATCCACGTGCCGTCGCTGATGATCATGGCCGAGAACGATGCCGTGCTGCCGCCCTCGGCAGCCGACGGCATGGAGAAGCTCGTGAGCGACCTCGAGAAGTACCTCGTGAAGGACAGCGGCCATTGGACGCAGCAGGAGAAGCCGGAAGAGGTCAGCGCCAAGCTGATCGAATGGCGTAGAAGGCGGTTTGGGTGACGACGCAGTCGTCGATGCAAATGGCAACGTCGTTCCGGGATGGTCCGTAGGACCAGACCCGGAACCTCGAGATTCCGGGTTCGATGCTGCGCATCGCCCCGGAATGACGGTTACCAAGTGGGAAGCGTAGTTAAATGTCATCCAAGAACCGTCTGGACCCGATTCCGCATCCGCCGACCAAGCCCGTGGTCGGCAACATGCTGTCGCTGGATTCGTCTGCCCCCGTGCAACACCTGACACGGCTCGCGAAGGAGCTGGGTCCGATCTTCTGGCTCGACATGATGGGCTCGCCGATCGTGGTCGTTTCAGGCCACGATCTCGTCGACGAACTCTCTGACGAGAAACGCTTCGACAAGACCGTGCGCGGTGCGCTGCGGCGCGTGCGCGCGGTCGGCGGCGACGGCCTGTTCACCGCCGACACCAGGGAGCCGAACTGGAGCAAGGCGCACAACATCCTGCTCCAGCCCTTCGGCAACCGCGCCATGCAGTCCTATCACCCGAGCATGGTCGATATCGCCGAGCAGCTCGTCCAGAAATGGGAGCGGCTCAACGCCGACGACGAGATCGACGTCGTCCACGACATGACGGCGCTGACGCTGGACACGATCGGCCTCTGCGGCTTCGACTACCGCTTCAACTCGTTCTACCGACGCGACTACCATCCCTTCGTCGAGTCGCTGGTGCGCTCGCTCGAAACCATCATGATGACGCGCGGCCTGCCGTTCGAGCAGTTCTGGATGCAGAAGCGCCGCAGGACGCTCGCCGAAGACGTCGCCTTCATGAACAAGATGGTCGACGAGATCATCGCCGAGCGCCGCAAGAGCGCGGAAGGAATCGACGACAAGAAGGACATGCTCGCCGCGATGATGACCGGTGTCGACCGCGCGACCGGCGAGCAGCTCGACGACGTCAACATCCGCTATCAGATCAACACCTTTCTGATCGCGGGCCACGAGACCACAAGCGGCCTGTTGTCCTACACGCTCTATGCGCTGCTCAAGCACCCCGACATTCTCAAGAAGGCGTACGAGGAGGTCGATCGCGTCTTCGGCCCCGATGTCAATGCGAAGCCGACCTACCAGCAGGTGACGCAGCTCACCTACATCACGCAAATCCTGAAAGAGGCGCTGCGGCTGTGGCCGCCGGCGCCGGCCTATGGCATCTCGCCGCTCAAGGACGAGACCATCGGCGGCGGCAAGTACAAGCTGAGGAAGGGCACGTTCACCACCATCCTGGTGACGGCGTTGCACCGAGATCCCTCTGTCTGGGGACCGAACCCCGATGCCTTCGACCCCGAGAATTTCAGCCGTGAGGCGGAGGCCGGGCGGCCGCTCAATGCCTGGAAGCCGTTCGGCAACGGCCAGCGCGCGTGCATCGGCCGCGGCTTCGCCATGCATGAGGCCGCGCTTGCGCTCGGCATGATCCTGCAGCGCTTCAGGCTGATCGACCACCAGCGCTACCAGATGCACCTGAAGGAGACGCTGACGATCAAGCCGGAAGGCTTCAAGATCAGGGTTCGTCCACGCGCCGATCGCGAGCGCGGGGCTTATGGCGGGCCGGTCGCGGCGGCGGCCCCGGCGCCGAAGGTCTCGCGCCAGCCGACGGCGCGGCCCGGCCACAACACGCCGATGCTGGTGCTGTACGGCTCCAATCTCGGCACCGCCGAGGAGCTCGCGACGCGCATGGCGGACCTTGCGGAGATCAACGGCTTTGCCGTGCACCTCGGCCCGCTCGACGACTATGTCGGCAAGCTGCCGCAGGAGGGCGGCGTGCTCGTCATCTGCGCCTCCTATAACGGCGCGCCGCCGGACAATGCGACGCAGTTCGTCAAATGGCTCGGAAGCGACCTGCCGAAGGACGCGTTTGCCAATGTCCGCTACGCCGTGTTCGGCTGCGGCAACAGCGATTGGGCTGCGACCTATCAATCGGTGCCGCGCTTCATCGACGAGCAATTGTCGGCGCATGGCGCGCGCGCCGTCTATCCGCGCGGCGAGGGCGATGCGCGCAGCGATCTCGACGGCCAGTTCCAGAAATGGTTCCCGGCAGCGGCCCAGGTCGCGACCAGGGAATTCGGCATCGACTGGAATTTCACCCGCACGCCGGAGGACGATCCGCTCTATGCGATCGAGCCGGTGGCGGTGACCGCCGTCAACACCATCGTCGCCCAGGGCGGCGCGGTGGCGATGAAGGTGCTGGTCAATGACGAGCTTCAGAACAAGAGCGGCCCCAATCCGTCGGAGCGTTCGACGCGTCACATCGAGGTGCAGCTGCCCGCCAACATCACCTACCGCGTCGGCGATCACTTGAGCGTCGTCCCGCGCAACGACCCGACGCTGGTGGATTCGGTGGCCCGCCGCTTCGGCTTCCTTCCCGCCGACCAGATCAGGTTGCAGGTCGCGGAAGGCCGCCGCGCGCAATTGCCGGTCGGCGAGGCGGTGTCGGTCGGCCGCCTGCTCAGCGAGTTCGTCGAGTTGCAGCAGGTCGCGACGCGCAAGCAGATCCAGGTCATGGCGGAGCACACCCGCTGCCCCGTCACCAAGCCGAAGCTGTTGGCCCTCGTCGGCGAGGAGGCCGAACCGCTCGAGCGCTACCGCGGCGAGATCTTGGCCAGGCGCAAATCGGTGTTCGACCTGCTGCTCGAATATCCGGCCTGCGAATTGCCGTTCCACGTCTATCTCGAAATGCTGTCGCTGCTGGCGCCGCGCTACTACTCCATCTCCTCCTCGCCGTCCGTCGACCCGGCGCGTTGCAGCATCACGGTCGGCGTGGTCGAGGGGCCGGCCGCGTCGGGGCGCGGTGTCTACAAGGGCATCTGCTCGAACTATCTCGCCAATCGGCGCGTGGGCGATACGATCTACGCGACTGTGCGCGAGACCAGGGCCGGCTTCCGGCTTCCCGACGATCCGTCGGTGCCGATCATCATGATTGGCCCGGGCACAGGGCTTGCGCCGTTCCGCGGCTTCCTCCAGGAGCGCGCCGCGCGCAAGGCGAAGGGTGCCGTCCTCGGGCCGGCCATGCTGTTCTTCGGCTGCCGCCATCCCAACCAGGATTTTCTCTATGCCGACGAGCTGAAGGCGCTGGCGGCAGCCGGCATCACCGAGCTCTTCACGGCATTCTCGCGCGCGAACGGACCGAAGACCTATGTGCAGCATGTGCTTGCCGCGCAGAAGGATGAGGTGTGGCCGCTGATCGAGCAGGGCGCCATCATCTATGTCTGCGGCGATGGTGGCAGGATGGAGCCCGACGTGAAGGCCGCGCTCGTCGCGATTCATCGCGAGAAGAGCGGCAGCGATGCCGCCGCCGGTGCGCGCTGGATCGAGGACATGGGAACGAAGAACCGGTATGTGCTGGACGTGTGGGCGGGCGGGTAGGCGAAGTTCACCCTTGTAGCTCGGATGAGCGAAGCGATATCCGGGATTTCACGGCACGAGCGGTCCCGGGTGTCGCTTCGCTCACCCGGGCTGCGAGCATGCGAAGCAAAACATGCTAGACACCTCCCATGATTCCCTGGGAAAAGCTCGATACCGCAAAGATCCCCGGCTCGGACGAAGAGCTCCGCCTGATGCGGCGGGGCAAGGAATTTTCGATCAAGCTCGGCACCAACGAGCTGATGAACAACCGCCTGTCGGGCTCGGAAGCCGCGCTCGCAACGCTCGCGGCGAAGCAGATCGAGAAGGTCGCGAAGCCCGTCGTCCTGATCGGCGGCCTCGGCATGGGTTTTACGCTGCGTGCAGCGCTGGCCGTGCTTGGAGCCAAGGCGAAGATCGTGGTCTCCGAGCTGGTGCCGGCGGTGGTCACCTGGGCACGGGGCCCGATGGCAGAGGTCTTCGGCGACAGTCTCGATGATGTCAGGGTGAGCATCCTGGAGAGGGACGTCGGCGAAATCATCCGCGCACAGCGGTCAGCCTTCGACGCCATTCTCCTCGACGTCGACAACGGACCCGAAGGGCTGACCCGCAAGGGCAATGACGCCCTCTACAATGCGAGCGGATTGGCGGCGGCCAAGACGGCGCTGCGGCCGGGCGGTGTGCTCGCAGTCTGGTCGTCGGGACCCAATCCGGCGTTCGCCAAGCGCCTTCGCAGCGCCGGTTTCGACGTCAACGAAATCAACGTCCGCGCCACCGGCAGAGGCGGCGGCGCGCGCCACGTGATCTGGATCGCAAGGAAGACCTAAGCCGCCTGCGCCGCTGCGCCATGCGCGTGCTTGTCGATGGCGCCGATGATCTCCGGCCAGAAGCGCATCGGCAGGGCGTGACCCATGCCCTCGATCATCAACAGTTTCGCGTTCGGGATCGACGCGGCGGTGTCCTTGCCCCCCTCCGGCCGCACCAACGGATCGACGGTGCCGTGAATGACCAGCGTCGGTGTCTTCACCGCGTGGAGCCGCTCCTTCCGGCTGCCGGACGCCAGCACGGCGCGGAGCTGGCGGCCGACGCCGGCCGGATTGAGTCCGCGCGCGAACACGCGCTCGGCGCGTCCGGGATCCTGCGCCTCCTCTTCGGGGAAGGACCCGGCGCGCAAGACCCTCCAGGTCTGGCCGAAGCGGATGATGAATTCCTCCTTGCTGCGCGGCGGCGGCGCCATCAGCATCGCGGCGGCCTCGCGTGTCGGCGGCGGGATGCGAGGATTGCCCGTGGTCGACATGATCGAGGTGAGCGAACGCACGCGATGCGGAAACGACAGCGCCACCTCCTGCGCGATCATGCCGCCCATGGACGCCCCGACCAGATGCGCCGACTTGATGCCGAGTGCATCCATCAGTCCGATCGTGTCCTTGGCCATGTCGATCAGCTTGTAGGTTGCGGCCACCGGAATCCTGAGGAACCGCAGCTTCAGCAGCTCGAGCGGCGTCAGGCGCTTGCCGCCCGTGAGATGGCTCGACTTGCCGATGTCGCGATTGTCGAAGCGAATCACGCGGAAGCCGCGCGCGGCGAGCTGCTCGCAGAACCCATCGTCCCAATGGATCATCTGGGCCCCGAGCCCCATGATCAGCAGCAGCGGCTCGGCATTGTCGTTGCCGAAAATCTCGTAGCAGATGTCGATGCCATTGGCGCGGACGGTCTGGGGCGGCTGATGGGCGGTCACGGGTCCCTCCTGCTGATCGATGCTGTATCGCACGGTTTCGTTCCGCGAAGAAGCCGCGTGTGCGACGCCGCGCCCGCTGCTTGCCGGTTGACCGGCACCTCGCAACGGTGTGGTATGGCGGGAAAAGAAGGGTGCGAAGCCCTCCATATTGGGAGGACGCTGATGACCGACAAGATCACCGATCCGGTCGCCTTGTGGCAGAAGATGGTTGGCGAGATGGAGAAGGGTTTCAACTCCTTCGCGACCAAGGCGATGGAGACGCCCGAATTCTCGCAAGCCATGAACCGCGCCGGCGGCGTTGCTGCAGGTGCGCAGAAGCAAATCGGCGATCTCATGGAGAAATACCTGCTCTCCATGAACCTGCCGAGCCGCGAGCAGATGACCGGTATCGCGGAGAGGCTTCAGTCGATTGAAGGCCAACTCGGCGAGATCAAGTCGATGCTGAGCCAGATGTCGGCCAACTCAGGCGCGCATCAGGTCGGCGCCGCACCGCGACCGCCGCGTACGAAACGTCCGCCGTCCGAGGGCGGAGACCAAAAATGAACGCGCCGACGGGACTTGATCTCGCTGCGATCCCGGAGCGCATCCAGTCCGAAGTGCAGCGCGCTATCATGCGCAGCATCAAGGGCGTCGAATATTTCTCGACCGCGGGCCCGTCGCTCGGCTCGACGCCGAAGGACGTGTTGCATTCGCGCGGCACGATGAGCCTCTACCACTATCGGCCGATGTCGGACGAGATCTACCGCGTGCCGGTGCTGATCGTGATGGCCACCACCAACCGCGGTTACATCCTCGACCTCGTTCCCGGCCAGAGCTTTATCGAGTTCCTCCTGCGGCGCGGCTACGACGTCTACATGCTGGACTGGAGCGCGCCGCGGCCTGAGGAGAAGAACCTGCGCATGGAGGACTATGTCCTCGACTTCATCCCGGACTGTATCCGCCGCGTGCAAGCCGATTCCGGCGAGCAGGACGTCTCCGTCATCGGCTACTGCTTCGGCGGCGTGCTGTCGCTGCTCTACGGCTCGATCCACAAGGACGGGCCGATGAAGAATCTGATCTGCTTCACCACGCCGATCGATTTCCGCGAGATGAAGCTGTTCTCGAATTTCTCCGACCGCCGCTATTTCGACGTCGACCGTCTCGTCGACAGCGTCGGAAACGTGCCGCCGGAGATGATCCTGTCCTCGTTCGAACTGCTGCGCCCGGCCTCGCGCACGGTGAGCCAGATCCAGCTCTGGGAGAACATCTGGAACGACGAGTTCGTCAAGTCGTACCGCATGTTCGACCGCTGGGCGACCGACACGCTGCCGCTCGCCGGCGAATATTTCCGCGCCATCACCAAGGACCTGATGTGGGACAACAAGCTGTTCAACGACACCATGTCGGTGGGCGGCCGCGCGGCGAAGCTCGAAAACATCACGGTGCCGATCCTGCATGCGGTCGCCGAGCACGACCACATCGTGCCCTACGACGCCGCAAAGCATCTGATCGCCAAGATCGGGTCGGCGGACAAGGAAGAGGTGATCCTGAAGGGCGGTCACGTCTCGCTGGTCGCCGGCGCGAACGCCGTTAAGCGGCTGTGGCCGAAACTGGATTCCTGGCTGGGAAGGAGATCGACATGAGTGAGCAGCGTTCCTATCCGCGTCACGTCAGGACCGACGCCGGGGATATCGAGATCCGCTTGATGTCGCCTGCGGATGAGGCCGCGGTGCTGGCCTTCGGCAAGGGCCTGCCGACCCACGATCTGCTGTTCCTGCCGCGCAATATCAGCGAGCCGAAGGTGCTGTCGGCCTGGGTCAAGGAGATCGAGCGCGGGGCGATCACGAGCCTGCTCGCGGTGAGAGAGGGCAGGGTCGTCGGTTGTGGCACGCTGGTACGCGATCCACACTCCTGGTCGCCCCATGTCGGTGAGATCCGCATGGTGGTTTCGCCCGACGTTCGCGGCAAGGGAGTGGGCAAGGCGCTCTCGCAGGAGACCTTTGCACTCGCGCTCGACGCCGGCCTGGAGAAGCTCTCGGTCCAGATGACCGTCGATCAGCAGGCGGCGATCGCGCTGTTCGAAAGCCTCGGCTTCAAGGCCGAGGCCTTGCTGCGCGACCATGTCCGGGATGTCGACGGCGAAACCCACGACATCGTCGTGCTCGGCCACAACGTTGCGCAGGTCCAGGCCCAGATGGAGGCCTATGGGCTGCCGAGCGCTGTCCAGCACTAAAGCATGATCCGGAAAAGTGCGCAGCGGTTTTCAGAAAAGATCACGCTTAAACAACAACCTAAAGCGCGATGACAATTCATCCTAATCGCAGCGCTTTGGAGGCGCCGTTGAGCACTGAAGGACCGAAGCCCGGACGCCTTCATCGGGGCCCAATTGGCCAAGGAGGCATCATGATGCCTCTCGCTTAAGAATATCACGATTTCGTGATATTGCGATGCAATACGAATATTGCAACGCACAATTTGCCATGTCATATAAGCCTTGCCCCGGGCCAATGCGGACGGGGTGAGCCCATAGCTCAGATCAAATGAGGATGGAGAGAACCCCATGACGACCGAAACCAACGCCGCTTTCGAGGGCTTCAAGGACGCTTTCAAGAACATCCAGAATCTGGAAGTTCCCGAGGCAGCCCGCGAATTCGTCAAGAAGACTGCCAACACTGCCAAGGACCGTGCCGCCGAGGCTTTTGCCGGCTCCGAGCGGGTGACCGCCGCCGTCGAGAACGCGGTGACCGAATCCGTTGCCGAGGCCGGCAAGATCAGCCGCAACATCCAGCAGGCCATCTACGAGGACGCCGAGGCGTTCTTCTCGGGCATCGACAAGCTCGCGTCCGCAAAGTCGATCAGCGAAGCCGTCGAGATCCAGTCGAGCCTGCTCCGTTCCCGCGGCGAAGTGTTCGTCTCGCGTGCCAAGGCGACCGCCGACTATCTCGGCAAGCTCGCGGCCAACGGTGCGAAGTCCGCTCAGGACAATTTCGCCAAGGTCTACAACAAGACCGCCTGATCCGGCGCCTGAGACGAGAAACTGAATTTGAGGCCCGCTTCGGCGGGCCTTTTGTTTATGGCCTCTTGCGTTCCCCGGATGCGGTGCAGCGTGCCGCTCTTGGGGCGTGTGCACTGCTGATCCGGGGTCCATCCTGTTGGCCCGCTGGGTCCCGGCTCTGCGGTGCATCGTTGCACGCTGCACCGCGTCCGGGACACGCGGAGACTGACGCGCTAAGTATCCGCCATGAACGCACCCGCCACCTTCTCCTTCGATTCCCCCGGCGATGCCGAACGCGCGGCCGAACTCCGCCGCGTCAAGGCGCTGGCGACACTGGTGCTGGCGTCGACGCTGGCGCTGTTCGTCGTCGCGAAATGGCTTCTGCCGGTGCATCCAATGTTCGGCTTCGTCGCAGCCTTCGCGGAAGCTGCGACCATCGGTGGCCTCGCCGACTGGTATGCCGTGGTCGCCCTGTTCAAACGGCCGCTCGGCCTGCCGATCCCGCACACCGCGATCATCCAGAGCAACCAGGCCCGCATCGCCGACAAGCTCGGCGAGTTCATCCAGGTGCATTTCCTCGAGGCCGGCCCGGTGGAGGCCAAGCTGAAGGAGATCGATTTCGGCTCCTTCGTCGCCGACTGGCTACGCGACCGCAAACGGAGCAATGATCTCGCGCGCTTCGCGCTGCGCCTGCTGCCGGAGGCGGTCTCTGCGACGGAAAGCTCCGGCCTGATGACCTTCATCATCCGCCGCATGTCATCGCAGCTCCAGGCGATCGACCTTGCACCGCTTGCTGCCGGCACTCTGCGCGGCTTCGTGGCGGAGGGGCGCCACCAGATCCTGTTCGACGATTTCCTGCGCGTGCTGCACGAGACGCTGAACCAGAAGGAGACGATGGCGATGATCCGCGAGAAGGTGCGCGCGGAATTGCCGACCCTGCTCAGGCTCTATCGCGCCGACAAATTCCTGGTGAACAAGATCGTGGCCTCGGCCACCGCTTTCTTCAACGAGGTGCGCAGCGATCCCAAGCATCCGTTCCGTGGCGAGTTCGACCGCATGGTGCTGAGCTTTGTCGACCGGCTCGGCACCGACCAGGCCTATATCGATCGTATCGCCGGGCTGAAGCGTGATCTGCTCGCGCGGCCCGAGCTTGCCGATCTCGCCCGCACCGTCTGGGCCAACACGCGCTCCTTCATCGAGCGCAGTGCGAGCGGCGAGACGCAGGTGCTGCAGCATCACCTCGCCGGCATGTTCGTCGCCGCCGGCGAAGCGCTCGCCGGCGATGCCGAGCTGCGCGGCGAGATCAACAATGGCCTGGTGACGGTGCTGCGCAGCTTCGTCGCCGACCAGAAGAGCGGCGTCTCCACCTTCATCTCCGATCAGGTCAAGGCGTGGAATATGACGCAGCTGATTTCGCTGATCGAAATCAACATCGGCCGCGACCTGCAATACATCCGCTTCAACGGCTCGCTGATCGGCGGCCTCGCCGGCCTGGTGCTTTACTCTGTAGAATTCCTGCTTCGATTGCTGTGACTTTTGCGTCACGGCCGCTAGCATTAGCGCGCGAGCCTATTGTCGCCTTGCGTCTCTCCCGCTTGAATGTCGGGAACCGGCCGCCTAGCTGATTCATGTTGCGCTGCGGAACGATCAAGAAGCCGGCGTATTGGAATTCATGCCCATTGCCGGCATCGCGGCCGGTGCCTTCTTCCGAGGGGAAACATTGATGACCGCTACTGCCCAGACGCTGCGTCCGCCGTCCCGTACCCTGATGTTGCTGGAAGGGCGTGCGATCCACGAGTTCGGTGCATTTCTCGGCGCGCTGCCGCTCTTGAGCCTCGCGCAGCGCGGCGACGGGCATCCGGTGCTGGTGCTGCCGGGCCTCGTCGCCTCCGATGCGTCCACGCGCGCGCTGCGCACGTTCCTGACCAGCAAGGGTTATGCGGCGAGTGGCTGGCGCCAGGGCCGCAATTACGGCCTGCGTGAGGGCGTGCAGCATGCGATGGTCGACCTCGTGCAGGAGCTTAGCGACACGCACGGTCGCAAGATCAGCCTGGTCGGCTGGAGCCTCGGCGGCCTCTATGCGCGTCAGCTCGCCAAGATGATGCCCGAGCGCGTGCGCCAGGTGATTACGCTCGGCAGCCCCTTCGCGGGCGATCCGCGCTCGACCAACGCCTGGCGCGTCTACGAATGGGCGAGCGGCCGCCGCGCCGATGAGGTCGATCCGCAGTTCGGCGGCGAGCTCGCGGCGCCGCCGCCGGTGCCGACCACGGCCATCTTCAGCCGCACCGACGGCGTCTGCGCCTGGCAGGGCTGCATCGAGAAGGCGGGCGCGCAGACCGAGAGCATCGAGGTCGAGAGCAGCCATTGCGGCATGGGGCATCATCCTGCGGTCGTCTATGCCGTGGCCGACCGGCTCGCCCAGAAGGAAGGTCAGTGGCGACCTTTCGACCGCAGCGGCTGGCGCAGTCTCGCCTATCCCGATCCGCATCGGTAGGCGGCCTGCATGGTTCTCCCGGCGATGCGAAGCATCGTCCGGAGACGCGCGGCCTTGCCGCGCTCCTCACCATGAGGGTTATGAGTAAATGACGCCGCGCGAAAGCGACTAGACCTCATCCTGAGGAGGCGCGAAGCGCCGTCTCGAAGGATCGAGACCGGCTCTCGCATTGTCGCTTCCATCCATTGTCGCTTCCATCCATTGTCGCGCCCGCACCAAACGCGCTATGCCATGCCGCATGGCGCATCCGCTCTCCCGCATCATCGACCAGCTCAAGCGCGAGCCGTCGCGCACCGGCTCCATCGTCATTACCGTGTTCGGCGATGCCATCGTGCCGCGCGGCGGTGTGGTGTGGCTCGGCACGCTGCTGGAATTCTTCGAAAGCCTGGACATCGACAGCGGCGTGGTGCGCACCGCGATGTCGCGGCTTGCGGCAGATGGCTGGCTCACACGGGAGAAGGTCGGCCGCAACAGTTTCTATCGGCTGGCCGACAAGGGACGCCAGACCTTTGAAGCCGCGACGCGCCACATCTACGATCCGCCGCCGTCTGACTGGACCGGGCGGTTCGAGCTGCTGCTGATCGGCAATGGCGAGGATCGTGATGTCTCGCGCGAAGCGCTCCGCAATGCCGGCTTCGGCAGTCCGCTGCCTGGCGTCTGGGTCGCGCCGTCAGGCGTGCCAGTTCCCGACGAGGCTGCGGGCGCCATCCGTCTCGAGGTCTCGGCCGAGGATGACAGCGGGCGTCGCTTGCTCAGTGCGAGCTGGCCGCTGGATCGCACCGCGGACGCCTATCTGAAATTCATGAAGACATTCGAGCCGCTCCGCGCCGCGATCGCGCGCGGCGCGGATTTGTCCGAGGCCGAAGCCTTCACCGCGCGCATCCTGTTGATCCACTACTACCGCCGTGTCGTGCTGCGCGATCCATTGCTGCCCGAAACCCTGTTGCCGGCAGATTGGCCGGGCAGGGCGGCGCGGGAGCTCTGTGGCGAAATCTATCGCGCACTGCTCGCTCCCTCCGAGCAATGGCTCGATGATCATGGCACCAACGAAAAGGGGCCGTTGCCGCCGGCGCGAAAGCTGCTGGAACGAAGGTTTGGCACCTGATCTTTATGTTACAGAAATATCTTGCATGATGTAATTTTTGTTATATATTGACTCCCAATAGAATGGGAGGATGCGCATGTACACCCAGGCGCTGAACACGGCCGAGACCGACGACCGCGGTCTCGAGGATGCGGCCAAGGCTGCGCAGTTCCAGGCCCGCATCGATGCCGAGGAGCGCATCGAGTCGAACGACTGGATGCCGGCGGCCTACCGCAAGACGCTCACCCGCCAGATCTCCCAGCACGCCCATTCCGAAATCGTCGGCATGCTGCCCGAAGGCAATTGGATCACGCGCGCGCCGACGTTGCGGCGCAAGGCCGCGCTGCTCGCCAAGGTGCAGGACGAGTGCGGCCACGGGCTCTATCTTTACGCCGCTGCCGAGACGCTCGGCTCCTCGCGCGAGGAACTGGTCGACGCGATGCTTGCGGGCAAAGCCAAGTATTCCTCGATCTTCAACTATCCGACGCTGACCTGGGCCGATATCGGCACCATCGGCTGGCTGGTCGATGGCGCCGCGATCATGAACCAGATCCCGCTGTGCCGTTGCTCCTATGGCCCTTATGCACGTGCGATGATCCGGGTCTGCAAGGAGGAGTCGTTCCACCAGCGCCAGGGTTACGAGATCATGCTGACGCTGTGCCGCGGCTCGGACGAGCAGAAAGCGATGGCGCAGGATGCGTTGAACCGCTGGTGGTGGCCGGTGCTGATGATGTTCGGACCGCCCGATGCGACCAGCCAGCACAGCGACACCTCGGCGAAATGGAAGATCAAACGCTTCTCCAACGACGAGCTGCGCCAGAAGTTCGTCGATGCCACCGTGCCGCAGGCGCAATATCTCGGCCTCACCATTCCCGATCCCGGCATGATTCAGGATGCGGACGGGCACTGGCGCTACAGCGAGATCGACTGGGCCGAGTTCAAGCAGGTGCTCGCCGGCAACGGCCCCTGCAACCGCGACCGCATGGCCGCGCGCCGCAAGGCGCATGCGGAGGGCGCCTGGGTGCGCGAGGCAGCCGCAGCCTATGCGGCGAGGCGCGCGCAGCGTCAGACCGCACAAGCTGCGGAATAGGAGATCGATATGGCCACGCCGAACACGCCGCTGTGGGAAGTCTTCATTCGCAGCCGCAACGGGCTCGCGCACAAGCACGTAGGGTCGCTGCATGCGAGCGATGCCACCATGGCCCTGCAGGCCGCCCGTGACATCTACACCCGCCGCGGCGAAGGCCTGTCGATCTGGGTGGTGCCGTCGACCGCGATTACCGCGAGCGATCCCGCCGAGAAGGGCATGATGTTCGAGCCGGCGGAATCGAAGATCTACCGGCATCCGACGTTCTATGAGGTGCCCGAGGAAGTGGGGCACATGTGATGGCGGTCGCCAACATCCAGGTCTCCGAGACGCCGCTGGTGCTCTACGCGCTGCGCCGCGCCGACGATGCGCTGATCCTCGGCCATCGGCTGTCGGAATGGTGCGGGCACGCGCCGATGCTGGAAGAGGACATGGCGCTCTCCAACATCGCGCTCGACCTGATCGGCCAGGCGCGGGAGCTCTACAGCTACGCAGCGAAGGTCGAAGGCAAGGGCAACGACGAGGACAAGCTCGCCTACCTGCGCGACGTCCGGCAGTACCGAAATCTGCTGCTGCTCGAGCAGCCCAACGGCGACTTTGCCCAGACTTTGGTGCGGCAGTTCTTCTATTCCGCGTTCGCCGACCTCTATTGGCGTGCGATGATGACCTCGCGTGATGCGACGCTGGCCGCCATTGCCGCCAAGTCGGAGAAGGAGAGCGCCTATCATCTGCGCCACGCCTCGGAATGGCTCATCCGGCTCGGCGACGGCACGGAGGAGAGCCATCGACGGGCACAGGACGCGATCGATCATCTCTGGGCCTTCACCGGCGAGATGTTTTCGGTCGACGACGGCGAGCGCGGCCTGATCCATGCCGGTATCGCCATTGATCCGGCGAGCTTGCGCGGCCGATGGTTGCAGACGATTTCCGATGTCGTCAGCGAGGCCACGCTGGTGCTGCCGCAGAACGAATGGATGCAGCAGGGCGGCCGCGCGGGCCGGCACAGCGAGCATCTCGGGCATCTCCTGTCCGAGTTGCAATCGATGCAGCGCACCTTCCCGGGGTTGACATGGTGAGCGTGCTGGAGAGCGATAGCGAGCTGCGCCGGCGCGCCTGGGACGCCGCGGCGAGCGTGGTCGACCCGGAGATTCCGGTGCTTACCATTGCCGATCTCGGCGTGCTCCGCGATGTCGTTCTCGACGGCGACCATGTCGAGGTCGCGATCACACCGACTTATTCCGGTTGCCCGGCGATGAACATGATCGCGCTGGAAATCGAGCTTGCGCTGGAGCGCGCCGGTTTTCACCATTCAAAAGTCAGCACCGTGCTGTCGCCTGCCTGGACCACCGACTGGATGAGCGAGGAAGGGCGCCAAAAGCTGCGCGCGTACGGCATCGCGCCGCCGCAGGCCTCAAGCTCGCGTCGCGCTTTGTTCGGCGAACAGGCCGTTGCGTGCCCGCAATGCGGCTCCGTAAACACCGAGCTGCTGTCCGAATTCGGCTCGACCTCCTGCAAGGCGCTGTGGCGCTGCAGGTCCTGCCGCGAACCTTTTGATTACTTCAAGTGTCATTGAGCGCACAAATGCCAACCTCATCGTCATTGCGAGCGAAGCGAAGCAATCCAGACTACCGCCGCGGAGACAGTCTGGATTGCTTCGTCGCAAGGGCTCCTCGCAATGACGACGGAAAGACGGAACGAGGTTACCCGTAATGTCTGCAGCCGCACCGCGCTTCCATCGCCTGGCCGTCAACGACCTCCGCCGCGAGGCGTCCGACGCCGTCTCGATGACCTTCGCCATCCCCGGCGAGCTCGCCGGCGACTATGCCTTCACACCCGGCCAGTATCTCACGCTCCGCACCATGCTGGATGGCGAGGAGGTGCGCCGCTCCTATTCGATCTGCTCCGGCCCTGACGACGGCGAGATCCGCATTGCCGTGAAGAAGGTCGACGGCGGTGCGTTTTCGAACTGGGCGGCCGAAGAACTGAAATGCGGCGACGAGCTCGACGTGATGACGCCGACGGGCCGCTTCGGCGTCGTGCCGCCCGCCGATGGCGGCCGTATTCATGTCGGCTTTGCCGCTGGCTCCGGTATCACGCCGATCCTGTCGATTGTGAAGGGCGTGCTCGCGCGCGAGCCGAACAGCCGCTTCTTCCTGTTCTACGGCAACCGCACCACCGACAAGATCATGTTCCTCGAAGCGCTCGAGGAGCTGAAGGATCGTTTCATCGATCGCCTCTCGATCTTCCATGTCATCTCCGGCGAGGACCAGGACATCCCGATCCTGCATGGCCGGCTCGACGGTGACAAGGTGAGGGTGCTGCTGCGTTCGCTGGTGCCGGCAGGCAGCGTCGATCACGTCTTCATCTGCGGTCCCCTTGGCATGAGCGAGGAGATCGAGGCGACCTGCCGCGATCTCGGCATCGCAGACGAGCGCATTCACGTCGAGCGTTTCGTCTCCGAATTCGGCGGCAAGCCGCGGCCGAAGAAGGCCGTTGCGCCTGACGCGCCGCCGAAGGCGATCGCGTCGCTGATCATCGACGGCAAGCGTCGCGACGTGCCCGTCGCCGAGGATGAGGCGATCCTCGATGCCGCATTGCGCGCCGGGGTCGATCTGCCCTTCGCCTGCAAGGGCGGGATGTGCTCGACTTGCCGCGCCAAGCTGGTCGAGGGTGAGGCGCCGATGGACATCAACTATTCGCTGGAACCGTGGGAGCTGAAGGCCGGCTTCGTCCTGACCTGCCAGGCAAAGCCGGCGTCCGAGCGGGTCGTGGTCGATTATGACCATGTCTGATCGGGCAGATCGGGCCCCATGAATGCAAATGCGTCGCGTTATTTGACAGCTTGAGCCAACCAGCAGAACATCATGTGCAACCATCTGGCCCGGAGGAGCGCGTGAACGTCGAAGCCGTCCTGTCGCCCGAGGATATTGCCCGCGCCTGCGCTGACGCGATGTGGGCGGAGGACGACGCCTCCAAGGGACTCGGCATGGAGATCGTCGAGGTCGGCCCGGGCTTCGCGACGCTCGCCATGACGGTGCGGCCGGACATGGTCAACGGCCAGCGCATCGCCCATGGCGGGTTCATCTTCACGCTCGCCGATTCCGCCTTCGCGTTCGCCTGCAACTCGCACAATGAGCGCGTGGTGGCGGCGCAGGGGCAGATCACCTTCATCAAGCCGGGCAAGCTCGGCGACCGCCTCACTGCGAAGGCGCGGGAGATCGCTCGCGGTGGCCGCTCCGGCATCTACGACGTGCGTGTCACGGCGGGCGACGCTCTCGTCGCGGAATTCCGCGGGCATTCGCGCGTCATTCCCGGCACGTGGCTGCCGGGGCAAGATCAATAAGACAAAAGAACAAACCAATGTGGGGAAACGAGGATGGCTCTGACGAAGCTCAGGGAAGGTGCCAGGACCTATAGAGCCGAGATGGACGCGCATGAGCGCGCCTCGCGCGACGAGATCATGGCGTTGCAGAAGCAGCGGCTGGCCTGGTCGCTGAAGCACGCCTACGACAACGTCGCGCATTATCGCAACGCGTTCGACAAGGCCGGCGTGCATCCGTCCGACTTTCGCGAGCTGTCCGATCTCGCGAAATTCCCATTCACCGCGAAGACGGACCTGCGCGACAATTATCCCTTCGACATGTTCGCCGTGCCGCGCGAGAAGCTGGTGCGCGTGCATGCCTCGTCCGGCACGACGGGCAAGCCGATCGTCGTGGGCTACACCCAGCGCGATATCGATACGTGGTCGGAGGTCATGGCGCGATCGATCCGTGCCGCCGGAGGGCGCACCGGGATGATCATCCACAATGCCTACGGCTACGGGCTTTTTACTGGCGGGTTAGGGGTGCACTACGGCGCCGAGAAGCTCGGCTGCACGGTGGTTCCGATCTCCGGCGGCATGACGGAACGGCAGGTGCAGCTCATCGACGACTTCCGCCCTGACATCATCACGGTGACGCCGAGCTACATGCTCGCGATCCTCGACGAATTCAAGCGGCAGAAGCTCGATCCGCGCCAGTGCTCGCTCAAGGTCGGCATCTTCGGGGCCGAGCCCTGGACCAATGCGATGCGCGGCGAGATCGAGGAGGCCTTCGACATGGATGCGACCGACATCTACGGTCTCTCCGAGGTGATCGGCCCCGGCGTCGCGCAGGAATGCATCGAGACCAAGGACGGGCTGCACATCTGGGAGGACCATTTCTACCCCGAGGTGATCGACCCCGAGACCGGCGCGGTGCTGCCGGACGGAGAGAAGGGCGAACTGGTGTTCACCTCGCTGACGAAGGAAGCTTTTCCGGTGATCCGCTATCGCACCCGCGATCTGACGCGGTTGCTGCCGGGCACGGCGCGCCCCGGCATGCGGCGGATGGAGAAGGTGACCGGCCGCTCGGACGACATGATCATCCTGCGCGGCGTCAACCTGTTTCCGACCCAGATCGAGGAAGTGTTGCTTGCGACCGATTGGTGCGGCGGGCACTTCATCCTGGAACTGACCCGCGAAGGCCGCATGGACGAGCTGACCATCATCGCGGAGGCGCGGCCCGAAAGCTGGGACGGCCGGGGTCTGATCGATCACGCCGACCGTGTTTCGACCCACATCAAGAACACGATCGGGATCAGCTCCAGGGTGCAGGTGGTTGCGCCCGCCACGCTGGAACGTTCGCTCGGCAAGGCCAAGCGGCTCTACGACAAGCGGCCCAAGGACTGACTTGACGGACTGACTTGACGGATTGACTTGACCGGTCCAAGAGGCGACAAGGCCCGCGAGAAATCGCGGGTTTTTCGATGTCACCAGCCGGTACCAAGATCGTCGAGGCGCGTTGTGTGCGCCTTAACGCCAAAGCTGAAAATGCTGCAGCGCTTGCGCCGGTCGTCGAGCGCCGGACGCTCACGCGCGGGCCGAACGATCTGCTGATCGAGGTGAAGGCCGCCGCCGTCAATCCGTCCGACGTCAAGGCCGCGACCGGGCTGATGCCCTATGCCGTGTTCCCCCGGACCCCCGGCCGCGATTACTCCGGCGTGGTGATCGACGGACCGGCCGGAACGGTCGGCCGCGAGGTGTTCGGCTCGTCCGGCGATCTCGGCATCCGCCGCGACGGTACCCATGCGAGCCATCTCGTCGTCGAGGCTGATGCTGTCGTGGAGAAGCCCAAGACCGTATCCTGGGAGGAGGCCGCCGGCATCGGCGTGCCCTTCGTCACCGCGATGGAAGGCTTTCGCCGCGCCGGCGTGCCAAAGAGCGGCGAGACCGTGCTGGTGATGGGCGTCAACGGCAAGGTCGGTCAGGCTGCGGTGCAGATAGCGACCTGGCAGGGCGCGCGCGTCGTCGGCGTGGTGCGCAAGGCGGAAGCCTATGAAGGCCACGCCAACGCGCCCATCGAGGTGATCGACGCCTCCGCAACCGACGTTGCCGAACGCGTGCGCGAATTGACCGGCGGCAGGGGCGCCGACATCGTCTTCAACACGGTCGGCGACCCCTATTTCCAGGCCGCTCACAAGTCGCTCGCCTTGCGCGGACGTCAGGTCCTGATCGCCGCGATCGACCGCATCGTGCAGTTCAACATCCTCGAATTCTATCGCGGCCAGCACACTTATGTCGGCATCGACACGCTGGGCCTGTCGTCGTCTGCGACGGGCGCGGTGCTGCGGGACCTCGGCCCGGGTTTCGCGAGCGGCCATCTGAAGCCGTTCCCGATCAAGACGAACGCGATCTATCCTCTGGAACGAGCGAAGGAGGCATACGCTGCGGTCGCGGGCTCGTCGCGCGACCGTGTGATCCTGAAGCCGTAACGATGGAATCCTCCGCGCAACTCGTCATCCTCGCCGGCCTCGCCATCGGCCTCATCTACGGCGCCGTCGGCCTGCTTAGCGGCTTCTGCCTGATGAGCAGCATGCGCGGCTGGCTGGCGGAGGGCGACCGGCGACTGGTGCGGACTTATGCGTTGGCAATCGCGGTTGCGATTGCCGCAAGCCAGTTCCTGGCGGGCAGCGGCATGGTCGATCTCGGCAGGGCGATCTACCTGCAACAGACATTCTCGGTACCGGTGCTGTTCCTCGGTGGCCTGCTGTTCGGCTATGGCATGGTGCTGTCGAACGGCTGCGGCTCGCGGGCGCTGGTGCTGCTCGGCCGCGGCAATCTCCGCTCCTTCGTCGTCGTGATCGTGCTGGCCATCGCCGCGCAGATGACGCTGAAAGGCCTGATCGCGCCGGCGCGTATCGCGCTGGTCCAGGCCTCGCAAACGACCGTCAGCGTAAATTCGCTGCCGTCCCTGCTGGTGGTGTTCGGTCTTGCCGAATCGCTTTCGCGCGCGCTTGCCGCCGCCGCGACCGTCGTCGCGCTGATCCTGTTCGCTTTCGCGCAGCCGGCGTTCCGCCGGTCACCGGGCCAGATCGCGGCGGGTGTGATTGTCGGCCTGCTCGTCGCCGGCGGTTGGTACGTCACCGGCTATCTCGGCGCCGACGACTTCAACCCCGTCCCGGTGACCTCGCTCACCTTCATCGCGCCGATCGCGGATGCCCTGCAATATGCCATGCTCTCGACCGGACTGACACTCAACTTCGGCGTCGCGACGGTCGTCGGCGTCTTCGCCGGTAGCCTCGCGACGGCGCTCGCTACGGGCCGCTTCAAGCTTGAGGGCTATTCCTCACCACGCCATATGCTGCGCTCGGGCGCTGGTGCTGCGTTGATGGGGGTCGGCGGCGTGATGGCGTTCGGCTGCTCGATCGGGCAGGGGCTCACTGGCCTATCGACGCTCGCGCTGGGGTCGTTCGTGGCGCTCGCCGGCATCCTTCTCGGCACGACGGCAGGCCTGCGCGGAAGCCTGCGGGTTCAACCCCTCGCAGTGGCCTGACCGCGCAGCAGCCGATCGCCGAGCGTTGCAAGACCGATGCCGGTAACGATCAGCCCGGCCGCGATGGCAAGGCTCGTGTCGATCGGCTCACTCAGCAGGATTGCGGCACTGGCGATGCCGACGACTGGCGTCGCAGTGGTTCCGAGCGACGTCGTCAGCGCAGAGATGCTTTTGTTGACCATCGACATCGCCCAATAGGCCAGCGCCGTCCCGATCAGGCCCGAATACAGGAAGAGCGACGCGAGCCGCCATGACCACTCGACTTGCGGCAGCCCGTCGATGATCATCGCCAGGGTCGAAAGCACGGCCGTGGCGACGAGCACCTGCCAGAGCAGGAGTTGGAGCGGGGAGGCGATCCAGCGATGCGCGCGGATATAGATGATGTTCGCGGCCCATGAGATCGCGGCGAGGATGACCATGCCGGCGCCGAGCAGGACACCTGTATTGGTCCAGTCGATCGAGGACGGATTCAGGATGACGGCAAGCCCGATCAGTCCGAGCAGAGCGCCGGCAAGCTTGGGCGCGGTCAAGGTGTCCTGTCCGAGCATGGGCGCGGCGAGGGCGACCCAAAGCGGCGTGGTGTAGCCGAGCACGACGCCCTTGCTGGCGGGCAGGAAGCGCAGGCCCGCGGCGACGAGGATCGAGAACAGCGTCATGTGCAGCAGCGCGACACTGAGGATGACCGGCACGTCGCCTCGTTCCGGGATCACCAGATTCCTGCTCAGTCCGAGGATCACGGCGAGGCCGATCAACGCGATCCAGCTCCGGATCGCCGAGCTCCACAATGGCGGGACGAGTTGCACCAGTTGCTTCGTCACCGACCAGTTCACGCCCCAGGCCAGAACCACGATGAGAAACAGGCCGACGGCGGCGCGGGGTGAGAGCGAGTTCATCTCGGAGTCCTTGAAGCAGTCCGGTTCGCCGGATAGCATCGCCGCTGGCACCTGAGAAAGTGCCAGACTGGAGAATAAAAAGGTGCCAGTTTCGGAAGACATGATCTCGGCCCTGATCGACCTGACGCCGGCCGACGACGGCGGGCTGGCGGCGCGACTGACGAGCCGGCTCAGAGAGCTGATTGCGACCGGCAGCCTCGGCAAGGGGCGCGCGCTGCCGTCGAGCCGTCGCCTTGCCGGTGATCTTGGCGTCTCGCGCAACACGGTTTCCTATGCGTACGAGCAGCTTGCCGCCGAGGGATATGTCGAGGCGTCGCACGGCCGCCGTCCGGTGGTCACGGTCGATGGAGGCGAACGCAGTGCAGGAACGGGTGCCGCCGTGGCGCGCGGCCGCTCGGCAAAGCCGCGACTTTCGCCCTGGGCCTTGAATCTCGGGCAGACCGACTGGCCGATGTCCTATCAGGCATCACTGAAGCCGTTGCGCCCGGGGCATGGCGATTTCAGAGAGTTTCCGAACGAGGTCTGGGCGCGTTGCCTGCGCCGCAGTGCCGTGCGTGCTACGAGGCGCGAGCTCGGCCCGGTCAACCGGACGCGTCTGCGCGAGGTGCTCGCGCATTATCTGGCGACCAGCCGGGGTGTGCGGGCCACCGCAGGCCAGATCCTGATCCTGCCGAGCGCGCAGGCTGCGTTGACCTTGATTGCCGCGACCGTCCTTGCGGCCGGTGACGAGGTTTGGGTCGAGGATCCCGGTTATCCCGGTGCTGCGGCGGCCTTCCGGGCCTCCGCCGCGCGCGTGACCGGTATCAGACTGGACGAGCAGGGCATGCAACGGATGCCGGGCCTTGCGGCGCCAAAGCTGATCTTCATGACGCCCTCGCATCAGCATCCGACCGGGCGGCTGATGTCGCTGGCCCGCCGCACCGAGTTTCTCAATCTGAGCAGGTCGGGCAGGACCTGGATCGTGGAGGACGACTACGACGGCGAATTTCAATACGACAGCCGGCCGGTACCGGCCTTGCAGGGGCTCGACGCCCATGGCCGCGTGTTTTATGTCGGCACCTTTTCGAAGGTGATGACGTCGGAGATCCGGCTCGGCTATCTCGTCGCTCCGCCGGCACTGGCCAGCACTCTGGAGATTGCGCAGCGGCATATCGGGCTGATCGCCGCCAGCCACATTCAGGAAGCGCTCGCCGAATTCATTGCCGACGGGCACTTCCTCGCGCATCTGCGCCGGATGCGCCGCCTCTATCGCGCACGCCGCGATCATCTCGTCGAGGAACTGGAGCGGCAACTGGGCGGGATGCTCTCGGTCGAAGTACCTCCTGGCGGTATCCAACTCGTCGCCCGCCTCAAGCGCGGTCGCACTGATCACGCGGCGGTGAAGCGGCTGGTTGCGGCGGGGATCGAGACGCGCGCATTGTCCGGCCTGGCGCTCGGCCGGCCGCGCGATCACGGCCTGCTGCTCGGCTTTGCGGCGTGGCGCGAGAGCGAGATCAGCGCGGCCGTGCGGACGATGGCATCGTGCTTCTAGTTTAGTCCACTGCCTTCGTCACGATGCGGATCTCCGATGTCAGCGTTCGGTGCACCGGGCACTTGTCGGCGATCTCCATCAGCCTCCTGCGTTGCTCGGCATCGAGGGCTCCGTCCATCGCGATGTCGCGCTCGATCTGGTCGAGCATGCCCTCGCGTGTCTCGCACTCTTCGCAGTCCTTTGCATGGATCTTGGAATGCTTCAGGGTGACGGTCACGCGCTCGAGCGGCAGTGACTTGCGGTCGGCGTAGAGACGCATGGTCATGGAGGTGCACGCGCCGAGCCCGGCGAGCAGGAAGTCATACGGTCCGGGCCCGGCATCTGCGCCGCCGGCCGCAACGGGTTCGTCCGCCACGAGATGATGCGGCCCGACGGTGATGGTCTGGTTGAACTTGCTCTTGCGGGTCTCCTGCACCACGACCTTTCGCGGTTCCCCGGGCAGATCCATCGCTTTGGCGGGCTTTGCTGCGTCGATGTAACGGCTCGCCCAGGCCGCGATCACGTCGGTCGCGTAGAGCGCGTCGGTCGGCTTGGTCAACAGATGATCGGCGTGGTCGAGCGAGACGAAACTCTTGGGATGCTTGGCCGCAACGAAAATCCTTGTCGCGTTGTCGATGCCGACCGTGTCGTCCACCGGCGAATGCATCACCAGCAGCGCCTTGTGCAGGCCGGTGACATCCTTCATCAGTTCGTGCTCGGCGATGTCGTCGATGAATTCGCGCTTGATCCGGAACGGGCGTCCCGCGAGCGAGACTTCGACCTCGCCCTGGGTGCGGATCTTGTCGATGTGCTCCTTGAACAGACCGGTGACATGGGCGGGATCGGACGGCGCCGCGATGGTCGCGACCGCCCGGGCTTCCGGGATTTGGTCGGCTGCGGCCAGGATCGCCGCGCCGCCGAGGCTGTGCCCGATCAGGATCGATGGCGGCTTGCGGACGCTACGTAGATGATCGGCCGCGCGCACGAGATCGGCGACGTTGGAGGAAAAGGTCGAATTGGCGAATTCGCCTTCGCTGGAGCCGAGCCCGGTGAAGTCGAAGCGCAGCACCGCAATGCCGCTGGCGGCAAGCGCGACAGAGATGCGCTTGGCTGCCAGCGTATCCTTGCCGCAGGTGAAGCAATGCGCGAACAGCGCGAAGGCCACGGGCTCGCCGTCCGGCAACTCCAGCGCAGCCGCAAGCTGATGGCCGCCCTCTCCGGTGAACTGGAAGCGTTCCGTCGGCATGAGGTCCTCCCGTCCTTGTCTGAATCTAGTCGCCCGAATAGCGCTGCTCGGCCCAGGGATCGCCGCGATTATGATAGCCGCGGACTTCCCAGAAGCCGGGTGCGTCGTCGGTCACGAATTCGATGGCCTGGAGCCATTTGGCGCTCTTCCAGAAATACAGATGCGGCACGACCAGCCGCACCGGGCCGCCATGCTCCTCCGACAGCGGCTGTCCCGACCAGCTATGGGCGAGCAGAGCGTCTTCGGCGGCGAAGTCATCCAGCGCCAGGTTGGTGGTGTAGCCGTCGTAGGAGTGCAGCACGACGAAGCGTGCATCCTCGCGCGGTCGGCAGGTTGCGAGCAGCTCGCGCGTGGCGAGCCCATCCCACTCATTGTCGTAGCGCGACCAGGTCGTCACGCAGTGGATGTCGGAGGTGAACCGCGCCTGCTTCTGTGCGATGAACTCGTCGAAGGTCCAGAACACGGGAGTTTCGACCGCGCCATAGACGTCGAGCCGCCAGCGCTCGCGCGAGATCGGCGGCACGACGCCGAGATCGAGCACCGGCCAGTCCTGGGTGAGGTGCTGGCCGGGCGGAAGCCTTTGATCCGCCGGCCGCGTGATTTTCCCTGTGAGAAAGCGGCCCTCGCGCGCCCACTTTTCCTTGGTGCGCGTCAGCTTGCTGTCGGATGGCTTGTCGGTCATGGCCTACTCGTGGCGATGCATTGCGGAGGCGTGCTTGGTGTCGCGCATGGTGGAATAGATGATCAGCGACAGGCATATGATGCCGCTGAGATAGAAATAGAACCAGTCTTCGTGCCCGATGCTCTTGAAGTAGAGCGCGACCGCAGGTGCCGTGCCGCCGAAGATCGAAACCGTGATCGCATAGGGCAGGCCGACACCGAGCGCGCGCACGTTGGTCGGGAACAGCTCGGCCTTGACCACCGCGTTGATGGAAGTGTAGCCGGCGACGAACAGCCAGGCAGCGCAGATCAGGATGAACGCGACGAAGGGCGACTTGGTCTCCTTCAGCGTCATCAACAGCGGCACGGTCGCGAGTGTGCCGGCGACACCGAAGAAGATCAGCAGCGGCTTGCGTCCGATCTTGTCGGAGATCGCGCCGTAGATCGGCTGGAGGATGGTCGCGAAGATCAGCGTGCCGAAGATCACGAACGTGGTCTGGTCCTCGGTCAGGCCGACCGAGAGCCTGACGAAGGTCTGCATGTAGGTGGTGAAAGTGTAGAACGCCGCGGTGCCGCCGGCAGTGAGGCCGACCACCAGCAGCAGCTCGCGCGGATAGCGCAGCAAGTTGGTGATCGAGCCGGTCGGCTTCACCACCTTCTTGGCCTCCTCGAACGCCTCGGTCTCGTGCAGGCCGCGCCGCATCACCGCGGCAAAGATCGCCAGCGCTGCGCCGATCGCGAAGGGGATGCGCCAGCCCCAGGCTTTCAGCTCCTCCGGTGTGAGGAAGACCTTTTGCAGGAGCAGCAGCACGATGATCGCGGTGAGCTGGCCGCCGATCAGCGTCACGTACTGGAAGCTGGAATAGAAGCCGCGATGCTTGGGATCGGCGACCTCGCTGAGATAGGTGGCGCTGGCACCATATTCGCCGCCGAGGCTCAGGCCCTCGATGACGCGGGCGAGCGCCAGGATCACCGGCGCGGCGAAGCCAATCGTGGCATGGGTCGGCGTCAGCGCGATGATCAGCGAGCCGAAGCACATGAAGACGACGGACAGGGTCAGCGAGATGCGGCGGCCAAAATGGTCGGCGAGATAGCCGAAGAACCAGCCGCCGAGGGGGCGCATCAGGAAGGTCGCCGCGAACACCACGGCGGCGTTCAGTTGTTGCACGACGGGGTCGTTACCGGGGAAGAACGCCGGCGCGAAGTAGAGCGCAAACGCCGTATAGGCGTAGAAATCGTACCATTCGACGAGATTGCCGATGGAGCCGATGAAGATCGCCTTGATCCGCCGCTCGGCGTCGGCGACGTCAAAATGCTCAGAGGCCGGGTCGGTTGCTTGCACTGTCACGTCCGGCCTCTTCGTACCTCTGCTGGAGAGGCCTACATCGCCTTTCCGAGCAGAAATGGCAACTGGCGGGGGCCTCTCACCGTTCCCTGCGACCAGGTCACCGTGCCTGCCGGATCGAGGCTGAAGTCGGGAATCCGCTTCAACCATTCCTCCAGCGCAACCTGCATTTCCATGCGCGCAAGGTTGGAACCGACGCAACGGTGGATGCCGAGGCCGAAGGCGGCGTGGCGATTCTCGCGGCGGTCGATCACGACTTTGTCAGCGTCCGGAAACATCTTGGGGTCGCGGTTGGCTGCCGGGAACGACAGCAGCACCATGTTGCCCGGCTTGACCGGACAGCCGGAAACCGTGGTCTCCTTGACCACTTCGCGCGCCATCGTCACCGGCGAATAGGCGCGCAGCAGCTCCTCCACCGCGGTCGGGATCAGCTCTGGCTCGGCGATCAGCCGCTCGCGGTCGGCGGGCGTCTTCGCGAGATGCCAGAGCGAGGAGCCGATCGCGCTCCAGGTGGTGTCGATGCCGGCGATCAGCAGCAGGCGCAGCGAGCCCAGCACATGGGTGTCCTCGAGCGGATTACCGTTCTTGTCCCTCGCGTTCATCAGGTAGGAAATCAGGTCGTCGGTGGGCTTGTTCTTGCGCGCCTCGATGTGACCGCCGAAATAGGCGGTCATCTCCTGCACGGCCTGGAGCAGCTTGCTCTCGTCCCTGATGCCGAGCTCGAGGATCATGTGAATCCAGTTGATGAAAAGGTCGCTGTCGCTCTCGGGAATGCCGAGCATGTGCGCGATCGCCCGCACCGGAATGTGCTTGGTGTAGCGCGCCGCAGCGTCCACCCTCTGCTCGGCGATGAAGTCGTCGATCAGCTCGTTGCAGATGGCGCGGACCCGCGGCTCGAGCTTCTTCATCGCGTCCGGCGTGAAGGGCGGCAGCAGCAATTGCTTGGCCGGCTTGTGCTCGGGCGGATCGGAGGTGATCGGCGGGGCCGCGTTCCTGCTGGTGATTTCCGGCCGTACGTCACGGACGATGATGCGGCGCGAAGAGAAGTGCTCGGTGTCGTTGGCAATCTCGCGCACGGCTTCATAGGTCGTCGGCAGGTAGCAGCCGAGGAAGCGTTCCGTGTGCACCACGGGACTCGCGGCGCGCAGTTCGTCCCAGATCGGGAAGGGGTCCTCGGTCCATTGCGGATCGGTGTGGTCGAAGTCATGGACCCAGTCGGTCACGGGCGGATGGGCGGCGGGCTGGTTGACGTCGGACATGGCAGGGAATTCCTTGGCTCGTGTTCGCTGAAAGCACGCGGGGCGCGGCCGCGCTACTCCTCGATCACATCGATCGCGATTTCCGGGCAATTGGATTTCGCAAGCCAGGCCTTGTCCTCGAGCCCCGGTGGGACGGTGCCGTCGCCGACCTCGTGCGCATTGCCGTATTCGTCGAGCTCGAACAGCTCCGGCGCGAGTGCCTTGCAGCGGGCATGGCCCTGGCATTTGTCGGGATCGACATGAACCTTCAGTCGTTCTGCCATTGCAGCTTCCTTGGTCGTGTGCGCGCAGGGCCCGTAGGGCGGCGCGGTTCCTCATTGAGTTCTATTTAAGTTATATCCTATTACATTCGCGACGGGCTTTCCCTGTCAAGCGTAAACTTATGGTGGACAGTCCAGCGATTGCTGCGAAACCGGAGTTTCCAGGCCGTACTGGCCGCACGCACGCGAAGCTGAACAATGAGCGGCCCGCAGCTGTTGTCAGCGTACGAGTGGCGTGCTGAAGGGGATCTGCTGGGCGGGGAAGGTATAACCCGCGTCTCGCCCCGTTGCAGGCGGGGCGAGACCGTTGCTCCCGGAGCAACTCGCTCAGATGAGGAAGTCGGTCGGGTGCAGGCTCGCCGCGTGGACGCCGTCGAGCGTGATGGAGTCGCTCGCCGACAGTTGAATCACGGCGTCGCCGGCGGCATTGTCGCTGATCAGGCTCGACAGCGCTGTCCAGTCCGCAAATCCGTAGTCGTGCACATTGATCAGATCGTGCTCCGTCACGGTGCTGCCTACCGCCTTGTTACCCTGATCGAAGTCGGTGATGAGGTCATTACCGGAGCCGGTGTTGAAGACGAAGATATCGCTGTTCCCCCCGCCCGCGAGCTGGTCATCGCCGCCGCCGCCATTGAGCACGTCCCTGCCGCCGGCGATCGAGCCAGGCGTTGCGGGGGCGTAGTTCGCGGCATCTCCATAGAGGTGATCGTTGGTTCCCCCACCAGTAAGAATATCGTTACCCCCTCGGGAATTGCCGGACATGGTCCTCGCATCGCCGAAGAGCTCCGGGTGCGAAAACTGGACGGTGTCGATGCCATCGAACGCGAGTGTGAGAATGTCATCTCCCCCTTGGGCATTGTCGGTCAGCGAGGTCACCGAATCTCCGTAGCCGAATCCGCCGGTCATGACGACTTCAGTGCCGAAGGTGAAGGTGATGTTGTCGTTGCCGCCATGCGCATCGCCGCCGATGGAGCCGATGGCATCGCCACTGGCTGTTGCAAAGCCCTGCAGGGTGTCCACGTCGATGTCGAGCGTGTCATTGCCGCCCTGCGCCGTGCCGCTCATGGAACCGCCGGCATCGCCGGCGTACACATGGTCGTAGCTTCGCCAGCCGACCGAGCCCGTGATGGTGTCATTGCCGCCGTGCGAATTGCCCGACATGTCGCCGACCACATCGCCGAAAACATGAACGTCGGTGTACAGCCCGCTGGCCTGGACATTGAGCGTATCGTTGCCGCCCTTGGCGTCGTCGGTCATCGCCTGGGCATCGCCGACCACGAGGAAGGCGTTCCAGCCGAAGTTCAAATTGACGATCAGGGTGTCGTTGCCGCCGTGGGACTGGCCATGCAACGTCGTGTTGTCCTCGCCGAAGATAGTGACCTCTGCTTCTGGCTGGGTGATGGTTGCCGTCACGGTGTCGTTGCCGCCCCAGGCGTCCGCGGTGGTCGGGAAGGTCGGATCCCCATAGATGGTTTCGATTTGACCAAACTGGTCGAGCAGGACGTCGATGGTGTCGTTCGGCAGATGCTGCATGGCGTAACTCCCATTTCATTGTCGGAAGCGGGGCCTCACGCCTGCGGACTTTTCTTTGCAAGACGCGTTGTTGACCACGCTTCACCGGGAGCAGTCTACCTTTGGTAGATGGCGGAGATTTGCAGGAATTCGGGAGAGAGTTTGATTGCGGTGAAGATTGGCAGCGCCCGCGACGGGAACTCGTCTTCGTGCTGTTGCAATCCGATGTCGCCCCGTGTGCCACGGGGCGACATCGCCGCCTTTGATTCAATTTCCTCAGATGATGAAGTCGGTTGGATGCAGGTTCGCCGCGTGAATCCCGTCCAGCGTGATCGAATCGTTGGCGGAGAGATGGACCACGGCATCGCCGGCGGTGTTGTCGCTGATCAGTTTCGACAATGCCGTCCAGTCTGCGAAGCCGTAGCCCTGCACGTCGATCAAATCATGTTCTGCCGCGGTGCTGCCGACGGCTTTGTTACCCTGATCGAAGTCGTTGATCGTGTCATTGCCGGAACCGGTGTTGAAGACGAAGAAGTCGCTGTTTCCCCCGCCCCACATCTGGTCGTCGCCGGCTCCTCCGTTCAGCGTATCGACGCCGCCGGTGATCGAGCCGGGCGATGCGGGCTCATAGGTCGCCGCATCGCCATACATGAAATCCCGGCCCGCGCTGCCGTTGAGGATATCGTTGCCGCCATGCGAATGGCCCGTCATGGTCGGCGCATCGCCGTACATCTGCGGAACGGCATCCGTGCCTTGGCCGTCGAGCCTGGCGGTGAGCACATCGTCGCCGCCCTGGGTGAGATCCATCAGCGATGTCGACGAATCCCCCGAGAGGGTTCCGCCCGAGATGGCGCTGTCGCCGTTCAAGGTCAAGGTCAAATTGTCGTTGCCGCCGTGCGCAAGACCTCTCAGGGAACCGATCGCGTCGCCGCTGACCGTCGCCCCGCCGTCCGACGTGAGCACGCTGACATCGAGTGTGTCGTTGCCGCCGCGCGAGGTGTCCATCATGGAACCGCCGGCATCGCCGGCGAACAGGTTGGCGCCGCCGCGCCACGCGATGGAGCCGGTGATGTCGTCATGGCCGCCCTGCGCATTGCCCGACATGTCGCCCACGACATCGCCGAAGGCCGAGACGGTCGTGTAGACTGTGCCATAGGCATCGGCGACGATGGTGTCATTGCCGCCCTTGGCGTCGTCGATCATCGATTGGGTGTCGCCGACCACGAGGGCGGTGTTCCAGCCGCCGCCGACGTCGGCGATGAGTGTGTCGTTTCCACCTTGCGAATGACCAAGCAGCACCGTGTGGTCGTCGCCGAAGATCGTGAGTCTCGTATTGAGCTCGGTGACTGTGGCCGTCACGGTGTCGTTGCCGCCCCAGACGTCCTTGGCCGCGGGGAAGCCGGGGTCTCCCTCCACGGTCGCGATTTGACCAAACTGGTCGAGGGTGACGTCGAAGGTATCGTTCGGTAGATGCTGCATCGCGTAACTCCCATTTCATTGTCGGAAGCGGGCCTGACGCCTGCAGAATTTTCTTGCAAGACGCGTTGTTGACCACGCTTCAACGGGAGAGTCTACCTTTGGTAGATGGCAGAGATTTGCAGGAATTCGGGAGAGAGTTGGATACGATGCACCATATCGTCGGGACGGATACGCTGCGACGACCTGCGGCACGTTTCCTACAACTGCCGTTTCGCTGCGCCGCGCGCCCATCGCCGAGGTTCCACCCTTGGGCTTTGAACGATTGACGCTCTGGTCCAATGCGGTCCTGCGCGAACGGCATCGCGGGACGCGTGATCACATGCGGGGCGCTATGGCTTCTTGTGGCTTCGTGCGTACGCTGCCAGTGCCTTCCGCGCCTCCTGTTCGATGATTCTCACCGCGGCGTCGACCGCCCGCTCGTGGCCATCGTCGAGAGATTTGTCCCTCATCCAAACATACAGGTAGACCGCCAAAGCATCCTGCAGTGTCATGGCAAGCACCTCTTCCGGACGGCGTCGTGCAGGTCGTTCGGAATGATCCTGCTTTATCCACACCGACGCAATTGGCGTGACTCTTTAAGTCGAGGTTAAGCTTGATAGCGGCAATGCAATTCAAATCTGTTGAACCCGCACGGCGGCCCGACGAAGCCCGGCTGCTGGATATCGAAGAGCGCTGCGCTCGGGGCATGCCGGAAGCACGGCGCTACGGCCGGCTCGAAGCATCGCCGCCGGATCGAGCTTATCCGGACGCGCGGAGCCCGCCCCGACTTGATGAGATTCTGAATCGCCGAACCTGTTCCTGGTGCGACATACGCAAAGACGCGCTCATTGGTTTTGCAGCCAATGGCCGGCAATTTTCGCAGGCTGCTTTGACAGGGGAGGCAAGTGCCCGTTTCTTCCCGCGTCAGGTTCTCGACAACTGCCGGACGTTCCATATAGGCTTCGCTTCAACATGCGCTCACGACCGGCCCGCAAGCCCGAGAAGACCTACCACCATGGCGATCTCCGTGGTGCGTTGATCAAGGCCGCACTGCACGAGGCGGAGCAGGGCGGCGCCGAGGCGGTCAGCATCAAGGCGCTTGCCAAGCAACTCGGCGTCTCGCAGCCGGCGCCATACCGGCATTTTGCCGACCGCGAGGCGCTGCTCGCGGCAGTGACGGCGGAGGCATTCCGGCAACTCTCGGCGCTTCTGCGCGAGGCGATGGCAAAGCCCTCGAAGCAGTCGAAACTCTCGCGACTGGCGCAGGCCACGCTCGATTTCGGCCTGCGGCGCAACGGCATCTATCGCCTGATGTTCGCTTCGCGCACGGTGTCCTGCGCGGCCAAGGGCAGCGAGCTGCACGAGGCGACGCGGGAGACCTTTGCGCTCGTGATCGAGGCTTTGGAAGCGCCCGCTGTCGGCTACTTGCGCGAACGGCAGGCGCTCAAGATCTGGGCGGCGCTGCACGGCGTCGTGATGCTGGCCGAGCAGGGCCTGTTCACCGGTGAGGCGGCGCACGCCACGCGCGAGGAACTGGTCGAGGATTTCGTCAACGAGACGAAGGCTGCGCTCGCGGTTGCGATCAAGGATGCGCGGCGTCAGAAAAGGGCCGGCGCTTGAGCCTTCACCTTCAGCAGCCGCATCAGCTTGTCGGCAGCGCTGTCCGGCGTCGTCACGACGGGACGGCCGGTGGCCTCTGCAACCAGCGGCGCAGTCGCGGCGATGCTGAACTGCGCGAGCGCAATGACGTCGCAATCGCGCAGGTCCTTCGACGCTTCGACGATCATCCGGTCATGTGCGGCGCGGTCGCCGCGATCGAGCGCGGCCAGCGCGCCCTCGGCGAGTTTCGGCACGACCTGGACCGAGGCCGGAAACTCGGGCGGCATCGACGCCAGCGTCGGCGGAAAGGTCGAGAGCAGGCCGATGCGCTGCCCCATGGTCACCGCCCTCTCGATCATGGCCTCGTTCGGCTTCAGCACCGGCATCGGCGCATGTGCGCGCGCGACCGCCTCGATGCAGGGGCCGAAGGCCGAACAAGTGAACAGGATTGCATCCGCTCCCGTCGCCGCTGCGTAATCGCCCAGCGCGAGGAAGCGCTCGGTCATGGCATCGGTGAGCGCGCCGTCGCGCGCCAGGTCTGCCGACAGGCTGTCGTCGAGCAGATTCATCAGCCGGGCCTCGGGCCAAGCCTTCGCGAATGCCGCCTCGATCGGCGCGATGGAATGCTTGAGGGCGTGGATGAGGGTGATGCGAGCGGGCTTCGTCATTGAAGGTGACTACCTGAAGGTCTCGTGCCCCGGACGCAGCGCAATGTGAAGCATTGCGCTGCAGAGCCGGGGCCCATTCTTTGGCATCAGAAGCCGTGGCCTCCTGGATCCCGGCTCTGCGCAGCAGCGTTGCACGCTGCAGCGCGTCCGGGACACAGGAGACATTCACTTGAACGGCAGCGCGTACATCAAGCCGCCCTTGCTCCAGAGGCCGTTGAGGCCGCGATCGAGCTTGAGCGGGCTCGCCTTGCCGACATTGCGCTCGTAGATCTCGCCGTAATTGCCGGTGGCCTTGATCGCGGTCACCAGCCATTTGTTGTCGAGCCCGAGCCGCGAGCCGAGATCGCCGGAGGCACCCAGCAGGCGCTGGATCGCGGGCGTCTGCGACTTCGTCATCTCCTCGACATTGGCCTGCGTCACGCCGAGCTCCTCGGCCTCAATCAGGCCATAGTGCAGCTAGGTGATGATGTCGCTCCAGACCTCGTCGCCATTGCGGGTGAAGGGCCCGAGCGGCTCCTTGCTGATCGTCTGCGGCAGCACCACGTAGTCGGCGGGGTTCGGCGCCGCGGTCGTCACCGCGCCGGCGAGTGCGGAAGCGTCCTGGGTCATGGCGTCGCAGCGGCCGCCGAAGAAGGTCTGGTACATGGTGTCGACGCGGTCGAACACCAGCGGCTTCCAGTCGATGCCGTTGGCGCGGCCGTAATCACCGAGCGTGACCTCATGCGTGGTGCCTTGAGCCACGCAGACGGTGGCGCCCTTGAGGTCCTTGAGCTCCTTGACACCGAGGTCCTTCTTCACGACGAAGCCCTGGCCGTCGTAGAAGTTGATCGGACCCTGCCGCAGGCCCAGTGTGACGCCGCGCAGGTACGTTTGCGTCGAGTTGCGGTAGAGCACGTCGATCTCGCCCGACTGCAGCGCAGTGAAGCGGTTCTGCGCCGTCAGCGAGACGTAGCGCACCTTGTTGGGGTCGCCGAGCACGCCGGCAGCGAGCGCACGGCAATCGTCGACGTCGAGACCTTTGTAATTGCCTTGCGAGTCAGGCGCCGAGAAGCCGGCAAAGCCTGCGCTGACGCCGCACACCAGCGTGCCACGGCTCTTCACCGTGTCGAGCGTTGCCGCCGACGCGACGACGGTCGATGCCGCGAGCACGCCCGCCGCGATAACCACTTTCCTCATCATGTGACTCTCCCCTCAGTGATTGACACTACGCAACACGTTGTCGACGGCCGTACCGAGCCTGTCGACGATCAGGTCGATCTCGGCAGCCGAGGTGATGTAAGGCGGCGCCAGCAGCACGTGGTCGCCGCGAACCCCGTCGACGGTGCCGCCACCCGGATAGCAACCGAGCCCGTTCGCAAAGGCCTCGGCCTTGATCTTCTGGTGCAGCTTGAGTGCAGGATCGAACGAGGCACGCGTCGCTCGGTCGGCGACGAGCTCGATCGCCCAGAACAGGCCGCGGCCCCTGATATCGCCAACATGGCGATGATTGCCGAAGCGCTCGGTCAGACGTTGCTCGAGCTGCTTGCCGCGCTCCCTGACTTGATTCAGCAGGCCGTCTTCCCGGATCACGTCCTGCACCGCGAGCGCGGCCGCGCAGGCGAGGGGATGTGCGAGATAGGTGTGGCCGTGCTGGAAAGCGCCCGAGCCCGAGCGGATGGTGTCGATGATCCTGCCGCCTGCGAGCATCGCACCAATCGGCTGGTAGCCGCCGCCGAGCCCCTTCGCGATCGCCTGGATATCCGGCGCGACGCCCTCCTGCTCCCAGGCATGCGTCGTGCCGGTGCGGCCCATGCCGCACATGACCTCGTCGAGAATGAGCAGCGCACCGTGGCGGTCGCAGATCTCGCGCATGGCCTTGAAGTAGCCCTCGGGTGCGGTCACGGCGCCAGCCGTAGCGCCGACGACAGGCTCCGCGAGGAACGCCGCGACGGTGTCAGGGCCAAGCCGCCGGAACTCGGCTTCGAGCTCGGCAGCGAGGCGCGCGACGAACTGCGCATCCGACTCGCCCTCGCGCTTCTCGTGATAGGCGAAGGCTGGCGTGACGTGGCTGAACGCCGTGGAAAGCAGCGGCGCATAGGGCGCGCGCCGCCAGGCATTGCCGCCGGCCGCGAGCGCGCCGAGCGTGTTGCCGTGATAGCTCTGCCGCCGCGCGATGAAATGCTGCCGCTGCGGCTCGCCGCGCTCGATGAAATATTGCCGCGCCAGCTTGATGCTGGCTTCGATCGCCTCAGACCCGCCGCTGACGAAATAGGCGTAGGCGAGACCACCGGGCTCGTGTCCGACCAGCGTCTCGGCAAGCGCTTCTGCCGGCTCGGAGGAGAAGAAGGCAGTATGCGCATAGGCAAGGGTGGAGGCCTGCCTTGCGATCGCCGCGATCACGCGCGGGTGCTGGTGGCCGAGGCAGGAGACCGCCGCGCCGCCGGAGGCATCGATGATCCGCCGGCCATCCTCGGCGAAGAGATAGACGCCTTCGCCGCCGATCGCCTTGGGCGGCGTTTCGCGCAGCGAACGATGCAGCACGCGGCTGGTGCGACGGCTCATGGATCAACCTTTCTCCGAGACGTAGGTGGAGACCGCTGCAAGCCGCGCCTCGGTATTCTGCAGACGTTTCTTTGCGGCGACACCGCCGAGCGAGAACGTGACCGCCGCGAGCGATTGTGCGATCGCGATCGCCCCGGTGAGGCTCGGAAAGAAGCCGGGAGAGGAGGCCGCCTCGAACAGCAGCACGTGGTCGGCGCCCTCGGCCATCGGTGCCGAGACGCTATCGGCGATCGCGATCAGCGTCGCCCCGGCGCGATGGGCGGCCTGCGCGACGCGGACGCTGGCATGCGTATAAGGCAGGAAGCCGATGACGATGACGGCTTCGCCGGGCCGGAATGCACCGAGGTCGAGGTCGTCGGGCCCGGACGTGCCGACGAGCTGCACCTGTTCGGGCCGGAACAGGCGCAACTCGTAATTCAGCAATTCCGCGACGCTGCGGCAGCTTCGATAGCCGGCGATCCAGATCCGCCTGGCATCGTGCAGCGCGCGAGCCGCTTCCGCGATCGGCTGGGGCGG
>NZ_AJQE01000264.1 GCF_000261685.1 Bradyrhizobium genomosp. I (2014)
TGGGCCGTGATCCGCGGAAGGTCGGCTGCCTCGGCCTCGAGCTTGTCAGTGACGAGCGCGACATCGGCGTTCGGGCCATGGCGTCGGCCTTTGGTGCGGCCGGAGAAGGGCGCGGTCTGCGACGGCCGGCGGGCCTCGGTCAGCGCCGCTCGCAATTCCTCCCAGCCCGAATAGCCGATCGCCTTGGCCAGCCGCGTGAACGCGGCAGGATCGGCGCCGGCCTCCGCCGCGAGATCGCGCATCGAACGGGTGGTGGCGTCGTAGTCATTGGCGGCGACGAAGCGCCCGACTTCCTGCAGCCGCATCGGCAGCGAAGGCAATGCAATGCGCAGTTCGCTCAAGGGAGAGGATTTCGCGGGCTCGGCCATGAAACATTTGTTGCATGAATTATGGATTGGTGCAACATTTGACGTGCGCCGCCGGAAATCGTTGCTTCGAGAAGGATTTTTGTGCTGTGACGTCAGACACGCCAAGACCGCCGCCGCGCCGCCGCTTCTTCGGCGCATGGGGACGTCGCGAGTTGCAGGGCTTGTTCTGGCAGGTTCTGGTAGTCGGGATCGCGGTCGGCGTTGTCGTCTTCCTCTGGTCCAACACCGTCACCAACCTGTCGGCCCGCCGCATCACCACAGGGTTCGCCTTTCTCGGCCGTGAGGCCGGCATGCCGATCGCCGACAGCCTGCTCGCCTACAATCCGAGGGATAGCTATCTCTGGGCCTTCGTCGTCGGCATCGCCAACACCCTGCGCGTCGCCGTCATCGGCATCGTGCTCGCGACCATCTTGGGTACATTGATCGGCATCTCGCGGCTGTCGGCCAACTGGCTGCTGTCGCGGCTCGCGGCGGTCTATGTCGAAACGCTGCGGGACATCCCTCTGCTGCTCCAGCTGCTGTTCTGGTACGTGCTGATGCAGGCCTTGCCGGCGGCGCGCGCCGCGTGGCGGCCGGTCGAGGGTGTGTTCCTCTCCAATCGCGGCCTGATCCTGCCGGCGATCCCGTTCGGAGCTCCGCAGCTCTGGGTGCTTGGCGCCGCGGTACTGGGTCTGGTCGTCTTCCATGTCATTCGGCGGCGGCTGATTGCGCGGCAGATGCGCGACGGCAAGCCGCGGCCGGCCTGGCCGTTTGCGCTCGGTCTCATCGTCGCGCTGCCGGTCGCCGTGTCGCTGGTGCTCGGCGTATCCTGGACGATCGAGTGGCCGCAGCTGCGCGGCTTCAATTTCGTCGGCGGGCTGACGCTCGCGCCGGAATATTTCGCGCTGCTGATCGCGCTCGTGACCTACACATCGGCCTTCATCGCCGAGATCGTGCGCAGCGGCATCCAGTCGGTGCCGCGCGGGCAATGGGACGCCGCCAGCGCGCTCGGCCTGCGTCGCAGCTTCGTGCTGCGGCAGATCATCCTGCCACAGGCGCTGCGCGTCATCGTGCCGCCGATGACGAGCCAGTATCTCAACCTGACCAAGAATTCCTCGCTCGCCGTCGCGATCGGCTATCAGGACGTGGTCTCGATCGCCAATACCACGCTGAACCAGACCGGGCAGGCGATCGAGGCGATCGCGCTGATCATGGCGGTGTTCCTGACCATCAGCCTTTCCATCAGCTTCTTCATGAACTGGTACAACGCGCGCATCGCGCTGGTGGAGCGCTGACCATGACGGCGATCACCGACATCCCCGATGCACCGCGCGCCGCCCGCCGGCCGCAGCTGGGAAATCCGGTGCTGCGCTGGCTGCGCACGAATCTGTTCTCCTCGATGCCGAACGGCATCCTCTCGGTCGTGCTTCTGGCCGTGCTCGGAAAGGCCACGGTCAGCTTCGTGCAATGGGGCGTCGCCAACGCGGTCTGGTTCGCGCCGGCGAACGATTCCGCTGCCTGCCGCGCGATGCGTGGCGTCGGCGCCTGCTGGGCGATCATTCCCGAAAAATACCGCTTCATCCTGTTCGGCACCTATCCGTTCGACGAGCAGTGGCGGCCGGCGCTGGCGGTGGTCTTGTTCATCGCGCTGTACTACCTTTCGACCCGCCGCGCGCTATGGCGACGCGAGCTGGCCTATCTCTGGATCGGCGCGCTGGCGCTGATCAGCGTGCTGATGTGGGGCGGCGTGTTCGGACTCTCCTTCGTCTCGCAGGACCGCTGGGGTGGTTTGCCGGTGACGCTGATCCTGGCGACGTTCGGTCTCGCCTTCGGCTTTCCGCTCGGCATCCTCGTCGCCCTCGGCCGGAGATCGAAGCTGCCGGCGATCCGCTCGCTGTGCGTGCTCTATGTCGAGCTGATCCGCGGCGTGCCGCTGGTGAGCCTGTTGTTCATGGCGAGCGTGATGTTTCCGCTGTTCATGCCCGCTGGTTTCAACATCGACAAGCTGCTGCGTGCGCAGATCGCGATCATCCTGTTCGCGGGTGCCTATCTCGCCGAAGTCATCCGCGGCGGTCTCCAGGCGGTACCACGCGGGCAGTACGAGGCTGCCGATGCGCTGGGGCTGTCCTACTGGCGCAAGCACCGGCTGATCATCCTGCCGCAGGCGATCCGCCACGTCATCCCGCCGCTGGTCAACACCTTCATCGCCTTTTTCAAGGACACCAGCCTCGTGCTGATCATCGGCATCTTCGATCTGCTCACCACGGCGAAGACCGCGATCATTGATCCGGCCTGGCAGCAGTTCTCGGTCGAGGTCTATATCTTCGTCGCTGCGATATATTTTGCCTTCTGCTTCGCGATGTCGCGCTACAGCCGCAGCCTCGAGGCGACGAGAAGGTGAGAGTCTCGTGTCCCGGACAAGGTGCGGCACGTCAGCGCTGCGCCGCAGAGCCGGGACCCAGGAGATGCAGAGGCGGTTATGGTGACATGGGCCCCGGCTCTGCAGCGCACCGCCTAAGAGGCGCTGCGCCGCGTCCGGGGCACGGGAGGCTACTTCTTCACCTTCGGATCAATCGGCGTCGTGCCGCGCAGGTCCAGAATATCCTCCAACACCTTGGCGCCGGCGATCACCTGCGCGTCCGCGCGCGGGGCGCCGACGACCTGCACGCCGACCGGCAGGCCCGATGTCGTGAAGCCGCACGGCAGCGACAGTGACGGGCAGCAGGCGAGCGTGATGGCGTAGACGATGCCGAGCCACTCGACGTAGTTCTCGAACCTCTTGCCGTCGCATTCGGCGACGTAGCGGTGTTCGATCGGGAAGGGCGGCACGATCGTGGTCGGTGTCAGCAACAGATCGTAGGTCTTGAAGAACTCGACCGCGCGGGCGGTCATGCGGACGCGCTGCGCCTCGGCGCGCGCGAGCTGATCGACCGTGAGCTTGAGGCCTTCCTCGATGTTCCAGATCACCTCGGGCTTGAGTAGGTCGCGCTTGGTGCGCAGCAGGTTGGCCTTGGTGATCGCGAAATCGAACGCGCGCAGCACGTGGAAGCATTCATGCGCCTCGCGCCAGTCCGGATGCGCCTCCTCGACGATCGCGCCGGCTTCCGCGAAGCGCTCCGCGGCCTTGCGCGTGATCGCCTTGACCTCGGGATCGACCGGGGTGATGCCGAGATCGGGCGAGTAGGCGATGCGCTTCGGTTTCTTGCCCGCCTGGGCCGCCGACAAGAACGAGGTCGTCGGCGCCGGCAGCGACAGCGGATCGTCTGCATAGTCGCCGCTCATGGCATCCAGCAGCAGCGCAAGATCCTCGACGTTGCGCGCCATCGGGCCGACCACGCCGAGATTGCGATCGATACCGGATTTGGGGGTGTGTGCGACACGGCCGATGCTCGGCCGCATGCCGACGACGCCGCAGAAAGCCGCCGGATTGCGCAAGGACCCGCCCATGTCGGAGCCCTGCGCCAGCCAGGCCATGCCGGTCGCGAGCGCCACGGCCGCGCCGCCGGAGGACCCCGCTGCCGATTTCGTCGTATCCCAGGGATTGAGCGTCGCGCCGAACACCTCGTTGAAGGTGTTGGCGCCGGCGCCGAATTCCGGCGTGTTGGATTTGGCGTAGACCACCGCGCCGTTGGCCTCGAGGTTCTCGACCATGAGGTCGGACTTCGCGGGGATGTTGTCCTTGAAGATCGGCGAGCCCTGCGTGTTCAACACGCCCGCGACGTCGGTCAGGTCCTTGATCGGCACCGGCAGGCCCGCGAGCAGCCCGCGCGCGCCGGCCGGCTTCTGCATCAGTGCTTTCGCGTTGGTCCTCGCGCGATCGAAGCACAGTATCGGCAGCGCGTTGACCTTGCCGTCGACCTCCTTGATGCGCTTCTCCAGCACATCCAGCAGCTCGAGCGGCGAGACGTCGCCGGACCGCAGCTTGTCGACGATCGCGCATGCGGTTTCGCGGATCATATCTTGAGACAATTATCTTACTCCTACCTCTTGATTGTCATTCCGGGGCGCCCGAAGGGCGAACCCGGAATCTCGAGGCTCCGGGTTCGATGCTTCGCATCGCCCCGGAACGACGGTGCCTAGAAGATCTCTGGGCAATTAACCCCACCCCGCGCTGATGCCGCCGTCCACCGTGTAGATCACGCCCGACGTGTAGCCGGCGCGGTCCGACGCCAGGAACGCCATGAGGTCGCCGATCTCGCGCGCATGCGCGGGGCGGCCGAGCGGCAGGCTCTTCTGGAATTCCTTGTAGCGGCTCTCGTCGCCGAACTGATGCTTCGCTCGTGTCTTCAGCAGCGTGACGTGGCGGTCGGTGCCGACGGGCCCGGGATTGATGCCGACCACGCGGATGTTGTCGGCGAGGCTCTTGCCGCCGAGCGCGCGGGTGAAGGCCATCAGCGCAGCGTTGCCGGCGCTGCCGCAGATGTAGTTGGCGTCGAACTTTTCGCCGGCCGCGCCGATGTCGTTGATGATGACGCCGCCGCCGCGTCCCTTCATCTGCGCATAGATATGCCGCGTCAGGTTGATGTAGCCGAACACTTTCAGTTCCCAGGCGTGGCGCCAGGCCGGTTCGTCGATCTTGTCGATCGAGCCGCCGGGGATATCGCCGGCATTGTTGACGAGGATGTCGATGTCGGCGGCTTCTTTCGCCAGTCGTGCCACGTCCTCTTCCTTGCGCAGATCGATGATGCTCGTCGCGGCGTCGATCTGGTGTGCGGAGCGCAGGCGTTCGGCCAGCACCTTCAGCGCCTCGCCACTGCGGGCGGCGAGCAGGAGATGCGCGCCTTCCTCGGCAAACGCCTCGGCGGCGGCTGCGCCGATGCCCTTGGACGCGCCGGTGATCAGGACGCGCTTGCCGCGCAGATGCAGATCCATGGGGGTACTCGCAGGAAAGGAACAGGATCAGATCAGTAGGCGCTCGGCCGCGCCACGGTCAACATTGCAGTGCAGCGTTGCGCCGCCCGCGACTTTGGTCCATTGCAGTGCGATCAATATGCGGCGGCTGCCGGACCAACCAAGGACGTTCTCGATGAGCAAGAAACAATACCGGATCGCGGTCATTCCCGGCGACGGCATCGGCAAGGAAGTCATGCCGGAGGGCCTGCGCGTTCTGGAGGCGGCGGCGAAGAAGCATGGCGTTTCCGTTCAATTCGACCATTTCGACTTCTCGTCCTGGGACTATTACGAGAAGCACGGCCAGATGATGCCTGATGACTGGAAGGAGAAGATCGGCCAGCACGACGCGATCTATTTCGGCGCGGTCGGCTGGCCGGCCAAGATCCCGGATCACGTCTCGCTGTGGGGCTCGCTGATCAAATTCCGCCGCGAGTTCGATCAGTACGTGAACCTTCGCCCGGTGCGGCTGATGCCCGGCGTGCCGTCGCCGCTGGCGGGCCGCAAGCCCGGCGACATCGATTTCTGGGTGGTGCGCGAAAACACCGAAGGTGAATATTCCTCCGTCGGCGGCCGCATGTTCCCCGATACCGACCGCGAGTTCGTGACCCAGCAGACGGTGATGACCCGCACCGGCGTCGACCGCATCCTGAAATTCGCCTTCGAGCTCGCGCAGTCGCGGCCGAAGAAGCATCTGACCTCGGCGACCAAGTCCAACGGCATCTCCATCACCATGCCCTATTGGGACGAGCGCGTGGAGGCGATGGCCAGGAAGTTTCCGGGCGTGAAGTGGGACAAGTACCACATCGACATCCTGACGGCGAACTTCGTGCTGCATCCGGACTGGTTCGATGTCGTGGTCGGCTCCAATCTGTTCGGCGACATTCTCTCCGATCTCGGCCCGGCCTGCACCGGCACGATCGGCATCGCTCCATCAGGCAACATCAATCCCGAGGGCGATTTCCCCTCGGTGTTCGAGCCGGTGCACGGCTCGGCGCCTGATATCGCGGGGCAAGGCATCGCCAACCCGATCGGCATGATCTGGTCGGGCGCCATGATGCTCGAGCACCTGGGCGAGAAGGAAGCAGGACAATCGATCGTCGATGCGATCGAGCGCACGCTGGCCGAACGCACGCTGCGCACCAAGGACCTCGGCGGCAACGCCGACACCACCGCCTGCGGCAAGGCGGTCGCGGACATGGTGGACTAAGGCGAGTTCGCGCAAGCAACTCCAGTGTCGTCCCGGCGAAAGCCGGGACCCATTGCCCCTGGGCGTGGTTGTCGCACGAACTGACAACCGCGAATCTTCGCCAAACCATATCCTGTGGCTATGGGATCCCGGATCTGCGCTTCGCTTGTCCGGGACGACATCGCCGTGACGACTTCGTTCCCGTTCAGCCGATGATCTTCTCGACCGCTGCCTGATCCAGCCCGAACTTCTTCCCGGCCTCGAGAATCTCCTGCCAGGTGGTCGGATCGACAGGAATGCCTTCGGCAAGCCGCTCCTTCTTGGTCTCGCGCTCGGGCTCGCCGGCGATCTTGACCTTGTCGACGCCGGGGGCGGGCGGTGAGCCGGTGTGCCAGGCCACGAAGCTCTCGACCTCGCGCGCGAGGTTCTCGCCGGTGCCGAGCTTGCCCGGGTCGATGACGATCGAGAGCATGCCGTTGAGGACGTTGTGCTTGCCGTCGGACGGGCCCTTGACCACCTGTCCGCCGGAGAGTGCGCCGCCGAGGATTTCGCACACGAGCGCGAGGCCCGAACCCTTGTGCTCTCCGAACGGCAGGATGGCGCCGTACGGCGGGATCACGGTGTAGCGCGGATTGACCGTGGGCTTGCCTTCATTGTCGATGATGGTGCCGGGCTCGAGCTCGACGCCTTTGTTGTGGGCAACGCGGGTTTTGCCCTGCGCGATCCTGCTGGTGGCGAAGTCGAGCACGATGGGGTCCTTGCCCCTGCGAGGAATGCCGACGCAGAACGGGTTGGTGCCGTGGCGCGCATCGCTGCCGCCCCAGGGCGCCACGATCGGGCGCGAGATCACGTTGACGAAGTGAATCGAGACCAGCCCGTGGTCGATGCATTGCTCGGCCCAGTGGCCGATGCGGCCGATGTGGTGCGAGTTGGAGAGGCCGACGAGACACACGCCGTTGCGCTTGGCGCGCTCGGCCGCCAGCTCCATCGCTTCATGGCAGATCACCTGGCCATAGCCGGTGAGGCCGTCCAGGGTCAAAAGCGGACCAGTGTCGAGCACGACCTTGACGTGCGCGTTCACGGCGAGGCCGCCGTTGGTGACGCTCTGGACATAGCGCGGGATCATGCCGACTCCGTGAGAGTCATGTCCCTTCAGATTGGCCTCGACGAGATTGGTGGACACGAGCTCGGCCTCGCGGTCCGAGGAGCCTCCGGCCTTGACGATGGCGTGGATGGCTTTGGTGAGCGGCTCTGCCTTGATGGTGCGATAGTCGGCCATTGTTGTTGCTCTTATCCCTTCACGATTTGGCGGGGAGCGTAGGGTAGGTTAGGCGAAGCCGTAACCTACCCTACGATTTCACGATGCGGCGGCAGTGGACCCAGGCTGCCTCAATCAGGTTCTCGCTCGCTTCCGGTGTGCGGAAGGCCGAATGCGCCGACAGCGTCACGTTCGGCAGTTTCGTCAGCGGGTGATCGCCGGGCAGCGGTTCGATGTTGAAGACATCGAGGCCGGCATGGCGGATATGGCCGGACTTCAGCGCGTCGATCATGGCGGCTTCGTCGATGACAGCGGCGCGCGCGGTGTTGATGAGGATGACGCCACGCTTCATCGCGAGGATCTTCTCGCGCGTGATCATGCCGCGGGTTTCGTCGTTGAGCAGCAGATGCAGCGATACGACGTCGCTCTTGGCCAGCACCGTATCGAGTTCGGTGAACTCGACGCCGGGATAGCTCTTCGGCGAGCGGTTCCAGGCGATCACCTTCATGCCGCTGCCGGACGCAATGCGCGCAACTTCCGCGGCGATGCCGCCGAAGCCGATCAGCCCGAGGGTCTTGCCGGTGAGCTGCATGCCGTCCTCGCGCAGCCAGTTGCCGGCCCGCATCTCGCGGTCCATCATCGCTATGACGCGGGCCGAGGCCCACATCAGCGCGATCGCGGATTCCGCCACGGCCGTGTCGCCATAGCCCTTGATCAGATGCACGGAGATGCCGAGCTCGGCGAGCTCTTCCGGATTCATGTAGCTGCGCGCGCCGGTGCCGAGGAACACGACGTGCTTCAGGCCGGTGCACTTCTTCGCGACCTCGGTCGGCAGCGCTGTATGATCAACGATCGCGATCTCGGCGCCATCGAGCACTTCCGGATATTGTTCGGGCTTGATGTCGGGATCCCTGTGGATCCGTACCTTGGGATCATCGGGCCTCGTTAGCCGCTCCATGATCCCGGCGAGGGCTTCATTGGCGTCGACGAAAACTCCGCGCATGTCTCTCTCCGGTCAGGACGCGACGCCGGCGATCGCCAGCACGGTATGCATGAGAACGTTGGTGCCCGCGGCGCAGTCGGGCTGCGTGGCATCCTCCAGCTCGTTGTGGCTGATGCCGTCCTTGCAGGGCACGAACACCATCGCCGCCGGCATGACGGTGTTGAGGTTGCAGGCGTCGTGGCCGGCGCCGGACGTGATGCGGCGAGAGGAATAACCGAGCGTCTTCGCCGCGTTCTCGACCGCCGCGATCAGCTTGGGATCGAAATGCGTCGGCGGCTTGCGCCAGACCAGATCGATCTTGACCTCGACCTTGCGGCGCGCGGCGATCTCTGCGATCGCGGCGCGCAGGTCGCGGTCGAGCGCATCCATGATCGCGTTATCGGCGCTGCGGCAGTCCATGGTGAAGGCGATCTCCCCGGGAATGACGTTGCGCGAGGGGTTTGCGATCACGGCCTCGCCGATGGTGCCGACCGCGTTCGGTCCGTGCTTCTTGGCAATCGCTTCCATCGCCAGCACGATCTCCGACAGTGTCGCCAGCGCGTCGCGCCGCAGCGGCATCGGGGTCGAACCCGCATGGCTCTCGAAGCCGGAAATCTTGCCGTCGTACCAGAGCACGCCCTGGCCGGAATCGACCACGCCGATGGTCTTGCCTTCGGCTTCCAGGATCGGGCCCTGTTCGATATGCAGCTCGACGAAGCAGCCGAGCTTCTGGAAGCCGACCGGCTTTTTGCCG
>NZ_AJQE01000265.1 GCF_000261685.1 Bradyrhizobium genomosp. I (2014)
TGGCCGACGGTCGTGCCTTCGATATCCTTGCGCGACAGGATGTCGTCGGTGGTGAAGTCGCCGACATAGGCGGCGGAAGCCATCATTGCAGGTGCGAAGCGCGAGCCTTCCTCGTTGGTCCAGTTGACGACGCAGATCGGCGCCTCGGTCTCGATGCCGGCGTCGTTCAGCGTGCGGATGACTTCCAGCGCACCGAGCGTCCCCAGGATGCCGTCATACTTGCCGCCGGTCGGCTGGGTGTCGAGATGCGAGCCGATGCCGACGGGCGGCTTCGACATGTCGCGGCCCCTGCGCAGGCCGAACTGTGATCCGAGCGCGTCGACGTGGAGTTCGAGGCCGGCATCCGCGCAGGCCTGGCGGAACCAGTCGCGAACCTGCTTGTCTTCGCTGCTGAGCGTCAGCCGGCGCACGCCGCCCTTGGCCGTCGCGCCAAACTGCGCGGTCTCATGGATGGAGCCCCAGAGGCGGGCGGAATCGATCTGCAGGTTCGTGGCGGCTCGGCTCATGCGTCAGTCCATTTTTGGCTGTCATTCCGGGGCGGCTCGAAGAGCCGAACCCGGAATCTCGAGATTCCGGGATCGATGCTGTCGCATCGCCCCGGAATGACGTTGAAGGTTGTCCGGCGCCTTTTTCAATGACGTGCCGGCGCGGGCGCGTCAACCGCGAGGCTGCTCTGCGCAATCTGCCGTGCCAGCTCGGCGACGCGCTCCACGGCGACGACGTCGGGCGAGGCGAGCCAGCTCGCGGTGAAGGTCAGCGGGGCGATCGCGAGGTCGGTGTCGAGCAGCTGCAGCCGTCCGTCGGCGAGCTCGTTCTCGACGATGGCGTCAGGGATCACGGCGATACCGAGCCCCTCGACCGCCATGTGGATGACCGTCGCCAGTGAGGCGGAGGCATGCAGCCGGATCGGCGGCAGCTCCGGCCGGTCGAACACCTCCCGGACGACCTCGTAAGGCTTGGTCTTGCGCGGGAAGGTGATGATCGGAAACCGCGCCAGCTCCGCCGGGGTCACCGGGCCCTTGCCGAGCCCCAGCGAAGGGCTTGCGAGAAAGCCGATCGGATAATCGGCGAGCACGCGGTTGTGCACGCCGGAGGCGGACAAGGGTCCGACGACGAAAGCGAGCTCGATCTCCTGCGCGAGCAGGCGCGCGGTGAGGTTCGGCGTGATGTCGACCTCGATCTCCAGCGACAGGTTCGGATAGACCTGGTTCACGCTCTTCACGAGCCGCGGCAGCCAAGTGTGCACGATGGTTTCGGCGACACCGAGGCGCATGACACCGCGCATCGCCGTCCGGTCGCCGATCTCCGCCATCATCGCGGCGCGCAGACCGATCAGCTTCTCGGCATAAACCATCATCTGCCGGCCGCTCGGTGTCGGTGAGGCGACGCGATGATCTCTGTTGAGGAGCTTCACACCCATCTCGCGCTCGAGCTGGGCGATGCGCTGCGAGATCGCCGGCTGGGTCGTGTTGAGCCGTTGTGCGGCGCCCCGGAAGCTGCCGAGCTTGACAACCCAGAGGAACGTCTCGATCGACCTGAAGTCCAGCATCGGAAGGATTGTCCCCGTCGATAAATGAGATTTATCGAGATTGATTAGAAACGACGATTAGACTTTATAGCACGCTTGGTGTTGGCTTGTCTTTGTCGAGTTTATAGGCAGGTCGATCGCATGACTGTTTTGGTGGCAGCGCAGCAAACTGAAACGCCCGACACACTCCCGAGCCGCAAGGCCCGGCTCGCCTACCGCGAGGGATTGGTCGCCTCCACTGCCGGCGTCGCTCCCGGGTTCGTTCAGGGCAATCTCGCGATCCTGCCGGCGGCCTATGCCGGCGCCTTTCACCGCTTCTGCCAGCTCAATCCGAAGCCGTGCCCGATCATCGGCATGTCCGATGTCGGCAGTCCTTTCATTCCTTCGCTCGGCGCCGATCTCGACATCCGCACCGACGTGCCGCGCTACCGGGTCTGGCGCGATGGCGAGGTCGTCGAGGAGCCGACCGAGGTGACCAAGTATTGGCGCGACGATCTCGTCACCTTCGTGCTCGGCTGCTCTTTCTCATTCGAGGAGGCTCTGCTCGAAGAGGGCATGCCGATCAGGCACATCGAGCGCAATGTGCGCGTGCCGATGTACCGCACCAACATCGCCTGCAGCGAGGCCGGACCGTTTGCCGGTCCCATGGTGGTCTCGATGCGCCCGTTCAAGCCGGCCGATGCGATCCGTGCGGTGCAGATCACCTCGCGTTATCCCGCCGTGCACGGCGCGCCCGTGCATCTCGGCCATCCGCACCTGATCGGCATCAAGGACATTGGCAAGCCCGACTACGGCGATCCCGTTCCGGTCGCCGACGACGAGATTCCGGTGTTCTGGGCCTGTGGTGTGACTCCGCAATCGGTGATCAACGCGGCGAAACTCCCGTTCGCGATCACGCACTCGCCTGGCTTGATGCTGGTGACGGATCTGAAGAACAGGAACATGTCCGTGATTTAGCAGGCAGCGTCTGCTGCTTCTTCAGGCTTTACCGCATCCACCAATCGCTTCATTCGATCAGTCGAAATTCAGTAACAGGGGACTTTGCCATGACGATCACTCGCCGCGACGTGTTGTTGGGAGCCACCGCCACTGCCGCTCTCGTGCCGCTGGCAGCGCGTGCACAGACTTCGGAAGTCGTGATCGGCGTGATCTATCCGTTCTCCGGCGGCAGCGCGCAGCAGGGCGTCGACGCGCAGAAAGCCTATGAGACGGCGCTCGAAGTCATCAACAAGAACACCGATTTCGACCTGCCGCTGGCGAAAGGCGAGGGCCTGCCGGGTCTCGGCGGTGCGAAGATCCGTCTCGTGTTCGCCGACCACCAGGCCGATCCGCAGAAGGGCCGCGCCGAGGCCGAGCGCCTGATCACGCAGGAGAAGGTCAGCGCCATCATCGGCACCTATCAGAGCGCCGTCGCGGTCACCGTCAGCCAGATCTGCGAACGCTACCAGGTCCCGTTCGTTTCCGCAGACAATTCCTCGCCCAGCCTGCATCGCCGCGGCCTGAAATATTACTTCCGCGCTGCGCCGCATGACGAGATGTACTCGGCCGCGATGTTCGACTTCTTCGATGCCATGAAGAAGAAGGGCGCCAAGATCGAGACGCTGTCGCTGTTCCACGAGGACACCATCTTCGGCACCGACTCCGGCAATGCCCAGACCAAGATCGCCGGCGAGCGCGGCTACAAGATCGTCACCGACATCAAGTATCGCGCCAACTCGCCCTCGCTCTCGGCCGAGGTGCAGCAGCTCAAGACCGCCAATGCCGACGTGCTGATGCCCTCGAGCTACACCACCGACGGCATCCTCCTGGTCAAGACCATGGCCGAGCTCGGCTACAAGCCGAATGCGATCGTGGCGCAGGACGCCGGCTTCTCCGAGAAGGCGCTTTATGATGCCGTCGGCGACAAGCTCGAAGGCGTGATCTCGCGCGGCACCTTTTCGCTCGACCTCGCGCAGAAGCGTCCGATGGTCGGCAAGATCAACGACATGTTCAAGGCGAAGTCGGGCAAGGATTTCAACGATCTCACCTCGCGTCAGTTCATGGGCCTGATCATCCTCGCCGACGCCATCAACCGCGCCAAGTCGACCGACGGCGAGAAGATCCGCGACGCGCTGGCCGCGACCGACATTCCGGGCGAGCAGACCATCATGCCCTGGAAGCGCGTCAAGTTCGACGAGATGGGGCAGAACAACGACGCCGATCCGGTGCTGCTGCAATATGTCGGCGGCAAGTTCGTCACCATCTTCCCGCCGCAGGCCGCGATCGCCGAAGCGATCTGGCCGATGAAGTAAGATTGGGAAAGCGGGAGCTCAGGTGTAGCTCCCGCCCTCATCCTGAGGAGCGGGCGTAGTCCGCGTCTCGAAGGAAGAGGGCTGGGCCATCCTTCGAGACGCGCGCTTGTGCGCGCTCCTCAGGATGGGGATCTATTTCGGGGGACAGACTTTTGACAGCCCAAGCCATCATCCAGAGTCTCGCGAGCGGCCTTCTCATGGGCCTGCTCTACGGGCTGATCGCGGTCGGCCTCGCGCTGATCTTCGGCCTGATGGACGTCGTGAACTTTGCCCATGGCGAGTTCCTGATGATCGCGATGTACGTGTCATTCTTCCTGTTCGCGTTCTTCGCCATCGATCCCTTGCTGTCGGCGCCGCTGGTCGCCGCGGCGCTGTTCGTGTTCGGGGCGGTGGTCTATTTGCTCATTGTACGCTTCGCCATGAGGGCCAAGGCCAATGCGGGCATGGTGCAGATTTTCTCCACCTTCGGTCTCGCGATCGTCATGCGCGGTCTCGCGCAATTCTTCTTCACGCCGGACTATCGCAGCATCCCGCAGTCCTGGCTCGGCGGCAAAACCATCTCGGTCGCCGGCATCTTCCTGCCGGAGCCGCAGCTGGTCGGCGCGCTGGTCTCGATACTCGCCTTCGCCGGGCTCTACTTCTTCATCCACCGCACCGATTTCGGCCGCGCGCTGGAAGCGACGCGTGAGGATCCCGGCGCGGTCGCGCTGGTCGGCATCGACAAGAACCGTGTGTTCGCGCTCGGCTGGGGCCTCGGTGCCGCGCTGGTCGGCCTCGCCGGCGCGATCATGGCGGTGTTCTTCTACATCTATCCCGATGTCGGCGCGTCCTTTGCGCTGATCGCCTATGTCACGGTCGCGCTCGGCGGCTTCGGCAGCGTGTTCGGCGCCTTTGCCGGCGGCATCATCGTCGGCCTCGTCGAGGCGGTCACGGCCTTGGTGCTGCCGCCCTCGCTGAAGTCGGTCGGCATCTATGCCGTCTATCTCCTCGTCGTCTTCATCCGGCCGCGCGGCCTGTTCGGGTCGATGTGATGGACAAGAATTTTGCCGCGCGGCGCCGCCGCGACCTCATTATCGCCGCCGTTTTGGCCGGGCTCGCAGCGCTGGCGCCGCTGTTCGTCAAGGACGTCTACGTCCAGAACATCCTGATCCTGACCCTGATGTACGCGGCGCTGTCGCAGAGCTGGAACATCCTGTCCGGCTATTGCGGGCAGATATCGCTGGGCCACGCGCTCTATTTCGGCATCGGCGCTTACACCACCGAGTTGCTGTTCACCAAGTTCGGCGTGCTGCCCTGGTTCGGCATGCTCGGCGGCGGCATGATCGCGGCCGTCATCGCGATGGGGCTCGGCTATCCTTTCTTCCGCCTGCGCGGCCACTACTTCGTGATCGCGACCATCGTCATCGCCGAGATCGGTCTGCTGCTGTTCCAGAACTGGGAATGGGCGGGAGCCGCGATGGGCATCACCATTCCGATCCGCGGCGACAGCTGGCTGAAATTCCAGTTCCTGCGCACCAAGCTGCCGTACTTCTATTTCGCGCTGGGGCTGTGCTGCCTCGCCTGGTTCGTCACCTGGTGGCTGGAGGATTCCAAATGGGGCTTCTGGTGGCGCGCGGTGAAGGACAATCCGGAAGCGGCCGAAAGTCTCGGTGTCGTCGTGTTCAACTCCAAGATGGGCGCAGCTGCCGTCTCCGCTTTCCTGGTCGCGATCGGCGGTGCCTTCTATGCGCAGTTTCTCGCCTATATCGATCCCGAGAGCGTGATGGGCTTCCAGTTCTCGCTGCTGATGGCGCTGCCGGCCGTGCTCGGCGGCATCGGCACCCTCTGGGGCCCGGTGTTGGGGGCCGCCATCCTGATCCCGATGACGGAGCTGACGCGCTCCTATATCGGCGGGTCCGGGCGCGGCGTCGATCTCATCGTCTATGGTGCGCTGATCGTGGCGATCTCGCTGGCCTTGCCGCAGGGACTGGTGAGTCTGTTCTCCCGCTCAAAAGCCAAGAGCCAAGTCAAGGGAGCCACACGATGACGGCGCTCCTGGAAACCCGCGGCGTCTGGCAGCGGTTCGGCGGCCTCGTCGCCAACAGCGACGTCTCGATCTCGGTTGGCCGCGGCGAGATCGTCGGTCTGATCGGCCCGAACGGTGCCGGCAAGTCGACGCTGTTCAATCTCATCGCCGGCGTGCTGCCGCCGACGCAAGGCTCGATTCTATTCGACGGTGAGGATGTCACCCACATGCCGGCGGCCGAGCGCTGCCAGCGCGGCGTCGGTCGCACCTTCCAGGTCGTCAAGAGCTTCGAGACCATGACAGTGATCGACAACGTCATCGTCGGCGCCCTCGTGCGCAACACCGTGATGCGCGAGGCGCGCCGCAAGGCGCATGAGGTCTTGGAGTTCACCGGCCTTGCCGCGCGCGCCGACGTGCTGGCGAGCGACCTCGTGCCGGCCGAGAAGCGCCGCCTCGAAGTCGCGCGTGCGCTTGCGACCGAACCAAAGCTGCTGCTGCTCGACGAAGTCCTCACCGGCCTGACGCCGACCGAGGCACAGACCGGTGTGGCGCTGGTGCGCAAGGTGCGCGATGCCGGCATCACCGTGTTGATGGTCGAGCACGTCATGGAGATCGTGATGCCGCTGGTCGACCGTGCCATCGTGCTCGATCTCGGCAAGGTGCTGGTCGAGGGCAAGCCCGCAGACGTCGTCCGCGATCCCAAGGTGATCAGCGCATATCTGGGAGATCGTCATGCTGTCGGTGCATGAAGTCACGACGGCCTATCAGGGCCTCGTCGCGATCTCCGCGGTCTCGATCGAGGTCCAGAAGGGCGAGATCGTCTGCGTCGCCGGGGCCAACGGCGCGGGCAAGTCGACGTTGCTGAAATCCATCGCCGGTGCCGAGCGTCCGCGCTCGGGCACGGTGACGTTCGACGGCAAGCGCATCGACGGCATGGCGCAGCACCACATCACCGCCGCCGGCATCGCCTATGTGCCGGAAAACCGCCGCCTGTTTCCACGGCTGTCGGTGCGCGACAATCTTCGCCTCGGCAGCTACCTCTACCGTGGCGAAGCCAACCGCGAAGAGCCGCTCGATCTCGTCTTCAAGTTGTTCCCCCGTCTTCAGGAACGTTTGGAGCAGCGCGCCGAGACGCTCTCCGGCGGCGAGCAGCAGATGCTCGCGATAGGCCGCGCGCTGATGACGCGCCCGCGGCTTCTGATGCTCGACGAGCCCTCGCAGGGCATCATGCCGAAGCTCGTCGACGAAATCTTCCAGGCCGTGAAGCGCATCCGCGACGCCGGCATGACCGTGCTGATCGTCGAGCAGCGCATGGCCGAGTGCCTCGAGATCGCCGACCGCGCCTACATCCTGCAAACCGGCCGCGTGCTGATGCAGGGCCCGTCCGCGGAGATCAGGGGCAATCCGGATGTGCGGAAGGCGTATCTGGGGCTGTAGCTAGACTGCCGCCGCAATCGCAGCCGTCATCCTGAGGTGCGCGCTCTTTGCGCGCCTCGAAGGATGCGCCGCGGGCGCCTGTCACCCATCCTTCGAGGCTTCACCTTGCGATGCGCTGCATCGCAAGGCTCGCACCTCAGGATGACGTCGCTGTGCGTGGTTAGTGGTTCGCTAGGATTGCGACCCGAGCCTTGCCTGAGCTGCCGCCAGCAGCACTGCTTCGACGATTGCGTCGAACTCTTCCTTTCCGATCGGATCAGTTGCGGCCAGCTCGTCGTACGTCTTCTTATAGGGAGACCACCAGTGGTGGCGTAGGCCAACCTCGTGGAGAACGCGGGCGGCCGCCTCTATCTCACTTGGTGTAGGCCGCGTTGGATCGGTCATTGGTGCCCCTGTTCCGGCAGCGCCACCCCGAACACCTTCACCAGATCCGTCACCTGTTCCGGCGACAGATAGCGCGGGTTCATCCCGCGCAGCAGCAAGTACAGCTTCGCCGTCTCCTCCAGCTCCTCGGTCGCGAACACGGCGGCTTCCAGCGTGTCGCCGGCAACCACCGGGCCGTGATTGGCGAGCAGCACGGATGAATATTTTCCCGCCAGTCCCTTGATCGCGTCAGCCACAGCGGGATCGCCGGGGCGGTAATAGGGCACGAGTGCGGTGGCGCCGCATTTCATCAGGTAGTAGGCCGTCATCGGCGGCAATGCGGCGCGCGGGTCGATCTCGGGCAGCATCGTGAGCGCGACCGAATGGGTCGAGTGCAGATGCACGATCGCGCGTGCACTGCCGCGCGTGTCGTAGAGCGCGGCGTGCAGCGGAACTTCCTTGGTCGGCGCATCGCCCGAAACCAGCCGTCCCCCTCTATCCAGCCGCGACAGCTTCGCGGGGTCGAGGAAGCCGAGCGAGGCGTTGGTCGGCGTCACCAGCCAGCCGCCGTCGTCTATCTTGACGCTGATATTGCCGGAGGAGCCCGGCGTCAGGCCGCGCTCGAACAGGGACCGCCCGAAGCGGCAGATATCCTCGCGCAGCCTTGTCTCGTTGCTCGTTTCGCTTCTCATGGCCGTCATGCCTGCTTGTCTCACGCTTTGGCAGTGTGGCCAAGCCGTGATATCGGTTCGCTGAGCCGCCGCGAAGGGCGGCCGCCCGGGAAACGTTCGCAAGGATCAGTTGCATGTCGGCCTCCACGTCACAAAATCAGCGTATCGCCGTCATCGGGCTCGGCTCGATGGGCTTCGGCATGGCGACCTCGCTGAAGCGCGCCGGCCATGCCGTGACCGGCTGCGACGTCTCGACTGACGCGGTGGCGCGCTTCGTGACGGATGGCGGCGCGGGGGCCAGGACACCGGCCGAAGCGGCCAAGGAGGCCGATAGCGTCGTCAGCGTCGTGGTCAACGCCGCGCAGACCGAGGCGATCCTGTTCGGCAAGGATGGTGCCGCCGAGACCATGCCGAAGGACAGCGTCTTCATATCCTCGGCCACCATGGATCCCGACGTGGCGCGGCGCCTTGCCAAGCAGCTCGAGGCGACCGGCCGGCATTACCTGGACGCGCCGATCTCCGGCGGGGCGCAGCGCGCCGCGCAGGGCGAGCTGACGATCCTCGCCTCCGGCAGTCCCGCCGCTTTTGCCAAGGCGCGGCCCGCGCTCGATGCCATGGCCGCAAAGCTCTACGAGCTCGGCGATGCCGCAGGCCAGGGCGCCGCCTTCAAGATGATCAACCAGTTGCTGGCCGGCGTGCACATCGCCGCGGCCAGCGAAGCCATGGCGTTCGCGGCCAGGCAGGGCCTCGACATCCGCAAGGTCTATGAGGTCATCACGGCGTCCGCCGGCAATTCCTGGATGTTCGAGAATCGCATGCCGCATGTGCTCGACGGCGATTACACGCCGCGCAGCGCGGTCGAGATCTTCGTCAAGGACCTCGGCATCATCCAGGACATGGCGCGCACCGCCCGCTTCCCTGTGCCGGTTTCCGCCGCTGCGCTTCAGATGTTCCTGATGACATCAGCCGCCGGCATGGGCCGCGACGACGACGCATCGGTGGCGCGGATGTATGCGCAGGTCACCGGCGTCAAGCTGCCCGGTGACAAGTAAGCAAGAGGAGCTCCGATGCCCCGTTTCGCCGCCAATCTCTCGATGATGTTCACCGAGGTGCCGTTCCTCGACCGCTTCGACGCGGCCGCGCAAGCCGGCTTCACCGCCGTCGAGTTTCTC
>NZ_AJQE01000266.1 GCF_000261685.1 Bradyrhizobium genomosp. I (2014)
GGCGAGCGGCTCAAGCGCAATGGCCTGACCCAGGCGCTGTTCAACCTGCCGCCGGGCGACTGGAACGCCGGCGAGAAGGGCTTTGCGGCGCTGCCGTCGCGGTTCAACGATCTCAAGGCGAGCCTGGAGACGGCGCTGCCTTACGCCAAGGCGACCGGCGTCAGGCGCCTGCACCTGATGGCCGGCATCGCCAACCGCGGCGAGCGCGTCGCGATCGAGGCGTTCTACAAATCAGTGGCCTGGGCCGCGGAATTCTTCGCGCCGCACGGCATCGACGTCGTGATCGAGCCGATCAATGCGCGCAATGTGCCCGGCTACTTCCTCAACGATTTCGGCTTCGCGCGCGACCTGATCCGGGAGCTGAGGCTCCCGAATCTGAAGCTTCAGTTCGACATCTATCACTGCCAGATCATCCACGGCGACGTCACCATGCGGCTGCGCGAGATGATGCCGATCGTCGGCCACATCCAGATCGCCAGCATCCCCTCGCGCAACGAGCCCGATGGCGAGGAGCTGAACTATCCGTTTCTGTTCGACGAGCTCGATCGGCTCGGCTATGCCGGCTTCGTCGGCTGCGAATACAATCCGCGCGGCAGGACCACCGACGGCCTTGCCTGGTTCAAGCCTTACGCTGGAGTGAAGTCGTGACACTTGCGTTGGGCTGCATCGCCGACGACTACACCGGCGCCTCCGACCTCGCCAACACGCTGACGCGCGCCGGCCTGCGTACGGTGCAGACCATCGGCATACCCGCCGACGATCTGGCGCTGCCCGAAGTCGATGCCGTCGTGGTGTCCTTGAAAAGCCGCTCGATCGAAGCCGGCCTTGCCGTATCGCGCTCCCGCGCGGCGGACAAATGGCTGCGCGGCCGCGGCGCGGGCCACGTCTTGTTCAAGATCTGTTCGACCTTCGATTCCACCGACGCCGGCAATATCGGCCCGGTGATGGACGCGCTGCGCGCCGACTGCGGCGAAGCTGTCGTGCTGGTGACGCCGGCGTTCCCGGAGACCGGCCGCACCGTCTACCAGGGCAACCTCTTCGTCGGTGCCGTGCCGCTCAACGAGAGCCCGCTGAAGGACCATCCGCTCAACCCGATGCATGATTCAAACCTGGTGCGTGTGCTGGCGCGCCAGAGCAGAACGCAGATCGGTCTCGTCGATCTCGCCACCGTCACGCGCGGCGCAGATGCGGTCCGGGCGCGATTGACCGAGCTCGCGGGCAAGGGCATCGGCGCCGCGATCATCGACGCCGTCTTCGACCACGATCTCGAGACCATCGGTCTCGTCGCCGCCGAACATCGGCTGTCGGTCGGCGCCTCCGGAATCGGCCTTGGACTCGCGCGGGCGCTGGTGTCGACTGGAAAGGTCGAGCCCGGCGCCGCAAGCAGCGAGTCCGGAGCCGTCGTTGGCGGACCGGCAGCGTGTCTTGCCGGAAGCTGCTCACAGGCGACCCTCAGGCAGATCGCCAGCGCTGAACGGGTCATGCCGGTGCTCCATCTCGATCCGGACCGTATTCTTACGGGAACGGGCGAAGCGCAGCGTGCGCTGGACTGGGCAATGCCCCGACTGGCTGAAGGTCCGGTGCTGATTGCGTCGAGCTCGACGCCGGATCAGGTCGCCGCGCTGCAGGCGCGCCACGGCCGCGACGCCGCCGGTCACGCCATCGAGCAGGCGATGGCCGATATCGCAGAAAGCCTCGTAAAATCAGGCGTGCGGCGACTGATCGTTGCCGGCGGCGAGACGTCCGGCGCCGTTGTCGACCGGTTGAATATCCCCGGCTTTCTCGTAGGGGTAGAAATTGCCGCAGGCGTTCCGGTGCTGCGCGCGGTCGGCGCCGAAAGCGACATGCTGCTCGCTCTGAAGTCCGGAAATTTTGGCGGCGCAGAGTTTTTCTCGGACGCGCTTAGGCTCATGCGCTGAGCGCAGAGCATTCTTAGCCCCTCATTCATTTCTTTCGGTTTCCGTACCCGTACGGAGTCGTAGTTAACATCCGCGCAGGTGCTCTGGTGTGTGATGTCGGCGCTGCTCCCTTTGTTTTGATTCGTAATTCCCGGATGCGCGCTCGCGCCTGCACGAAGAGACCTCAATCATGTTCGCCAAGATCTCCATCCGCGCCAAGATCATCAGTGTCGTGGCGTTCCTGCTGGTCGCGATGGCCGGCATGGGCCTGCTCGCCGTCACGAAGATGCGATCGATCAACGCAAATACAGTGGACATCACCACGAACTGGATGCCCAGCGTGCGGGTGATCGGGGATTTGCGCGCCAGCGTCATCACCTATCGCAACGTGGTGCGCCAGCACATGCTGGCCGAAGCTCTGGACGACAAGCTCGCGGTGGAGAAGACCGCCGCCACCGTGAGTGAGGCGCTCGCCAAGGTGCGCACCAGGTATGAGGCGATGATCAGTTCTCCGGAAGAGCGCGCGCTCTATGGCCAGTGGTCCAAGCTCTGGGACGAGTACAAGAAGGGGACCGAGGAGGTGATGGCGTTGTCGCGCAAGGAGGCCGGCAAGATCCCGCGCGAGGCCCAGGAGCTCAACTCCAAGACGGTCAACAAGATCGGGCTTCAGGCGGATGAGGTTCTGAACAAGGACATCGAGCTCAACACCAAGGGCGGCGATCGGGCCTCCCAGGATGCCGCCGACAGCTACGCCTATGCGTTCATGCTGGTTTCGGTCATTCTCGGCGTCGCCGTCGTGATCGGCATCGGTCTCAGCTTCTATCTCGTCCGGGACGTCTCCAGCGGCATCAACTCGATCATCGAGCCGATGCAGGCGCTGGGCAAGGGTGACCTCTCGGCCGAAGTCCCGCATCGCGGCGAGAAGACCGAGATCGGCGCCATGGCCGACGTGCTCCAGATCTTCAAGGAGGCGCTGATCGCCAAGAAGGCCGCGGACGAGGCCGCCGCGGCCGATGCCGAGGCCAAGATCGAGCGCGGCCGCCGCGTCGACGACATCACCCGCGAATTCGAGACGATGATCGGGGAGATCGTCCAGACCGTGTCGTCGGCCTCGACCCAGCTCGAAGCCTCCGCCTCGACCCTGACGGCGACCGCCGACCGCTCGCAGCGATTGGCGACCACGGTGGCGGGCGCCTCGGAGGAAGCCTCGACCAACGTGCAATCGGTGGCGTCGGCGACCGAAGAGATGGCCTCGTCGGTGGGCGAGATC
>NZ_AJQE01000267.1 GCF_000261685.1 Bradyrhizobium genomosp. I (2014)
GTCGGTGAGGTCCTTCCAGGTGCCGGCCACACCGGGCACCTGAGCCTGGCCGCCGAGCTTGCCCTCGGTGCCGACCTCGCGCGCCACGCGCGTCACTTCCGAAGCGAACGAGTTGAGCTGGTCCACCATGGTGTTGATGGTGTCCTTCAGCTCCAGGATCTCGCCGCGCACGTCCACGGTGATCTTGCGCGAGAGGTCGCCGCGCGCCACGGCGGTGGTGACGTTGGCGATGTTGCGCACCTGTGCAGTCAGGTTGCCGCACATGGCGTTGACGGAGTCGGTCAGGTCCTTCCAGGTGCCGGCGACGCCGAGCACGTTGGCCTGGCCGCCGAGCCGTCCCTCTGTGCCGACCTCGCGCGCCACGCGCGTCACTTCGCCGGCGAAGGCGTTGAGCTGGTCGACCATGGTGTTGAGCGTCTCCTTCAGCTGAAGGATTTCGCCGGATACGTTCACCGTGATCTTCTTCGACAGGTCGCCGCTCGCGATGGCGCTTGCGACGTCGGCGATGTTGCGAACCTGCGCGGTCAGGTTCGAGGCCATGAAGTTGACGTTGTCGGTGAGGTCCTTCCAGGTGCCGGCCACACCGGGCACCTGAGCCTGGCCGCCGAGCTTGCCCTCGGTGCCGACCTCGCGCGCCACGCGCGTCACTTCCGAAGCGAACGAGTTGAGCTGGTCCACCATGGTGTTGATGGTGTCCTTCAGCTCCAGGATCTCGCCGCGCACGTCCACCGTGATCTTGCGCGAGAGGTCGCCGCGCGCCACGGCGGTGGTGACGTTGGCGATGTTGCGCACCTGTGCAGTCAGGTTGCCGCACATGGCGTTGACGGAGTCGGTCAGGTCCTTCCAGGTGCCGGCCACGCCCGGCACGATCGCCTGGCCGCCGAGCTTGCCGTCGGTGCCGACCTCGCGAGCCACGCGCGTCACTTCGGAAGCGAAGGAGCGGAGCTGGTCCACCATCGTATTGATGGCTTCCTTGAGCTGGAGGATCTCGCCGCGGACGTCCACCGTGATCTTCTTGGAGAGGTCACCGTTGGCGACCGCGATCGTCACCTCCGCGATGTTGCGAACCTGGTTAGTCAGGTTGTTCGCCATCGAGTTGACGCTCTCGGTCAAGTCCTTCCAGACGCCGGTCACCTCAGGCACCTGGGCCTGTCCGCCGAGCTTGCCTTCGGTGCCGACCTCGCGTGCCACGCGCGTGACCTCGGAGGTGAACACGCCCAGCTGCTTGATCATGGTGTTGACGATGTTCGCCGACTGCAAGAACTCGCCGCCGAGGGGGCGGCCATCGACGTCGAGCTTGACGGTCTGCAGCAGGTCACCTTGTGCGACGGCGGCGACCGCGCGCGTCACCTCGCGCGTCGGCCACAGCAGGTCGTCGATCAGCGTGTTGACGGAACCTTCCATGTCGGCCCATGAGCCTGAGGCGAGGCCGAACTTCACACGCTGGCGGGTCTTGCCTTCGCGCCCCACCACCTGGCCGACCAGCTCGAGCTGCTGCGCCATGCGCTGGTTGGCGGCGATGATTTCGTTGAGCGTGTCGGCAATCTTGCCGTCGATGCCGAGATAGTCGCCGCTCATGCGCACCGAAAAGTCACCGCTGCGCATCGCCTGCAAGGCGAGCAGAAGTTCCGCCCGGGAATCCGGCTCCGACGTACCGTTGGTTTTTGGCTTTGGGACGCGACGACCGGAGCGTGATGCAGTTCCGGGATCGAGGTCGCTCATACTGATTCCCCCGCAGGCATCGGCCGAATCCGCGGCACGACGCGTTTGGTCGAAATGAAATAGAGCGTCAGCCAAATTCGAAATCAAGCGCCAAGGTGCGGCGCGAGGAAATGGAACCCGCTTTGCTCAGCCCGGCCGAAACAACGATGATCCGCCCAATTGGTTCCATGCCATCAGAAGGAAAATGCCGTCGCCGGCCCGCTGCCTGCACGTCCATCCCGGCATCCATCCTTCGGAACGGAGCACCGAGCCTGACGGCTATTTGTCCGCCATGGTACGCTCCGCGTCCCTGACCTGTGAGCGCAACATCGGGAGCTGTTCGCGCGCGAACGCTGCGAGCGTAGCGTTGTCGGGCGCCTTCAGATAGCGCTCGAGAAGTCCGATGATCGATTCATACTCGGGAATCTGCGCGGCATAGAAGCTTCTGACGTAGGTCGGACCATCCGACATTTCGGGCGCGACGAGGCTCGCGGTCGAGGATGAGGCCTTGCCGGCGCGTGGCTCCGCGCCAATTGCCTCCTGGACCTCTTGCAGACTCTTGTCGCGCTTGGCCGCTTCCTCTGCGCGCAGGGCGGCGAGGTTCTTGACCTCCGCGTTGCCCTTGAGGTCGGTGTTCTCAAGAAGCCCCTGTTGAAATCGGCTGAAGTTGTAGGCGCCGCTGATAACCTCGATCGCAGTGGGTGGCCGTTCGCCAGGGCTTCGCTCGCCGGCACTGTCGGCAAGCGCCGCGGTGTTGATGAATGCCAGGATGATCGCGGCAAGAACTCGCATCGATATCAATCACGGACGGCGTGCGAAGTTCCCTGATTATTACGATCCGGTAAGCGGCTTGCGACGCGGAAGTTCCGTCCCCACGTCCTCCGCATGAAGCAGTCTGACATCTTCAGGGATAACGCCGACAATTGTCTTCAGCTTGCCGAGCGAGCCGACGGACAACCCGCCCACAAGCGCTATTCGCGTATGGCCGACGCCTGGACGGCGCTCGCCAACGAGCAGGATTGGCTCGATGGCGAAATCCCGCCCGTCGCGGTCCACGCTGCTCCAAAGCGAAACGAGTGAGCCCCCTCGTCCTCGTGAATCTGCGCGTGAGACTGCTCACGGAAGGCAAGCGACTGATCTGGGATGGTCCGGGAACCGTCGATCGCGTCGATTTCCGGTTTCAGAAGGAGGTTTTGGCGATGGCTCCACGTCTGGCTCTTCTTTCCCTCATTCTCGCCTTCGGCGTCTCGGTGGCGTTCGCGACGGTGACGACGGTGCGGCAGGTACATCTTGAAAACGCATCTGCCGCCGCCCACGCGGTCCGCAGCTAGCAACTGCACCGGAACATTCGACGCAGCAGTGCGTAAGCGCTCCGAGACTTCACGAGAAGCGAGAGCCCATGATGGCCCATTCCGACCAAGGTATCGTCAAGGACGAGCGCGCGGAGGAGCAGCCGCGAGACAAGAAGCGTGCACAGTCCGTGCACAAGACGGATTGGAAAGGTTCGCCCTCGCGTGAAGCGACGCGCGATCCCAAGCTGAACGACAATAGCAAGACGCCAGGCTCCGGCGCCATGCCGGACGGCTCGAGCGATGCGACGGGCTAGTTCTCACGAGGAACGAATTCCCGCGCGAAGAGTCGACGGACTGCTTCCGATTGTCATGCCCCGGTGCGCTGGAAGCAATCTCCAGGGACGGCCCTGGCACCCACTGTGCCAGGGCCGTTTGCTTGTGGGCGGGACTCCTGTGGGTCAACTCTCGGTGTCGCTCTCCGGATCCCCCTGAGTATGTCCATCAGGTCCGCGGCCGAAAACGCCGAAGCTGCTCGACTTCACGCCGGCGGCCGCGTCGATGCCCGCAGCGGCGAGTCCGAATTTGAGGAGTTCGCGGACTGCTGCCGCCCGCGTCGGCATTCGGTGTCTGAACCGGAAATCGTCAATGGTGGCCAGTTCTTCCGGTGAGAGCATGACCTGAAGGCGCTCGGCGCGAAGGTCGTTCATGGCGATCACGCAAATTGAGTAGGTTTAGCAGTTTACTCAACGAACAAAGTTGGCAAGAGTTCCGCCAGAGTCGGCAAGGTCGTCAAATGAGTAAAAATAGTCAGTAAAATCAGTAAGTTGCATTGAAACAGATCCTGCCTTGGCGCATTCTTTCCGAAAGGGAGAGAGGCCATGACGGACGAAGTCAGGTTACCCCGCAAGCTTTCCGAAGAGCCCGAGGCGCCCGGGCCGGTGCGGCCAAGCCACCAGAAGGTCATCGAACAGGTCGAACGCTGGGCCAACAGCCCGGGCCTGCAGCCACCGAGGACGGAAGATGCGAAGACGATCTGAGCCACACACATTCGAACAACGTCTCGATGCGCAGAGGCTGCGGCTTGAGAATGAGCTTACCGGCCTGCCGGATGGCGAGGAGCGGAACTCCGTTCTTGCCCGGCTCGATCAGCTTCAGACCGCTGCCGAGATGTATGGCTTCCTGATGCTACGTGAAGAGGCCGCGGTCCTTCGCTGATCGTTCGCCGCGTGCGGGCCGGATGCGGCGGGAGGTGATGCGAAGCGTTCGCCTCAGCCACCACGCCGATACCGAGATGGTGGTCCAGACCAGAATTGCGGCGGCGAATGCACCGATGACGCTCATCGAAACCAGGGCGTAGAAAGTAACGGCGAACGCGGCAAGACCGATGCTTCCAAGGCCGGCCCCCGCAGCGTCCAGCGCTGCGGCCTGCTGGCCGCGTCTCCGTCCGCTGAAGCCGGCGTTCTCCTTGGTGCGGCGCGCGTGGCTTTCGATCAGCGTTGCGCTGGCGCAGAAGATGGCGGGGAGGGCAAGGAAGAGTCCGCCGGTCGAGGTGCCGAGGCGTGCACCGACAATCCCTGCGAAAACCGTTGCTCCCCCTCCGAGCAGGAAGCGTACGCCGTACTCGTACCAGCGTGTCTGCTTCAGAGCGGATGACGACAGCTTGATCAGCATCAGGCGGCGCCTCCCAGGCCTGCAAGCAAGCCGAAGGCAACAGCAAGCCACACGACGAGAGCAATGATCGTGGCGGGAAGGGCCGCGAGGTAAAACCTCATCAGCAAATGACAGACGACCACGCTGTAGCAGGCGAGCGCAACGGCACCGTAGATCATGGTCCAACTTTCGGCCGCTGCATAGGCGGGGCCGTGCTGGATGACGACGATCCCCAGCGTGGCGAGTGCGACCGAAGGCGCCGCGCCCAGGAGACCGGCGAAGCTTTTGGGCCTGAGCATGTCGCCGAGGATCGAAAACATCGAAACGATGACGCCGCCGGCGATGAACCGCAGGACATATTCGGTCATCGCGCAGCCCGTGACTTTGCGCGCTCGCGGGGTGGTCCGGTCAATGTCCACGGTCGAAGCAATCGTTCGACCGCCGCGCCGAGTGCGAAGCCCGCGGCGACGTCGCTGGCCCAATGTGCGAGCAGCGCAACACGTGTCAGCGACAGCGCGACCGCAATCGCGCGCACCGCGCGGCGTCGCGCCGGCGGCAGCAGGCCGGCCGCGGACGCCAGCGCGCCCATGTGAACGGCATGGCCGGACGGAAAGGCATCGCGCGGCTTGCCAGAGAGGGGAACACCATGCCGATGGCCGACAATTGTCAGCCGGTCGGGCCTGGTCTGGTCGAACACCAATTTGAGAAGATGCGGTACCACCGCCGTTGCCAATGAAGCCGCCAGGATGTGATTGGCGATCGGCTGCTTCGCTGGCTGGCGTAGCCGGACATAAAGCCAGCCTGCTGCGGCGAGAGAGAGGAGCACATACTCGTCGGCCCCCCAGGTCATCGCTTCCGCGGCATCCTCGAGCCCGGACCTCGTGTGGGCTGCGATCTCGCCGGCGATCACCGTATCGATCCGTGTCGGTTTGACTGTTAAAGGCGCCATCGATTCGCGACCGGCGAAGGTTTCTCCATGAAAGATGTCCAAAGCCCGGAAGCCCGCGGAGTTCCTGAGCGCGGTGCGCTACGGCTGTCCCGATCCACCGGAAGAGCCATACACCTGCCCGGTCGCATAGCTGGCATCGGCCGCCGCAAGCTGCACATAGATCGAGGCAAGCTCGGCGGGCTGACCTGGACGCTTGAGCGGCGTCATGCCGCCGAACTTCTCCAACTTTTCCATCGAGGCGCCACCGGAGACCTGAAGCGGCGTCCAGATCGGCCCCGGTGCCACGCCGTTGACGCGGATGCCTTTCGGGCCGAACTGCTTGGCGAGCGACTTGACGTAATTCATCGTCGCCGCCTTGGTCTGCGCATAGTCGTAGAGTTCCGGAGACGGGTCGTACGCCTGCTCGGACGTCGTGCCGATGATGCACGCGCCGGGCTTCAGATGCGGCAACGCCGCCTTGATGATCCAGAACGGGGCATAGATATTCGTCTTCATGGTCGCGTCGAAATCCTCCGAGGAGACGTCAAGAATCGACTCGCGGCTCTGTTGCCGCGCGGCGTTGCAGACCACGATGTCGAGACCTCCGAGCCCTTGCCGGGCCTGCTCGACCAGTTGCTTGCAGAAGTTCTCGTCGCGGAGGTCGCCGGGAATGGCGAGCCCGGTGCGTCCTTCCTTTTTGATCAGCGCAATCACCTCTTGCGCGTCGGGCTCCTCGTTCGGGACATAATTGATGGCGACGTCGGCACCCTCGCGCGCATAGGCGATCGCGGCGGCCCGACCCATGCCTGAATCACCGCCGGTGATCAGCGCCTTTCGCCCGGCGAGGCGTCCCGAGCCCTTGTAGCTGGTTTCGCCATGATCCGGGCGCGGCTCCATCTTGCCGGCGAGGCCAGGCCAGGGCTGCGACTGCTTCCTGAACGGCGGCTTCGGATAGCGGGTGACGGGATCGACGAGGTTCTGCTCGGCCATGTCAGTGTTTCCTTTCACTGTCGAGGACGCCAGCGAAGCCGCGGCAAGCGTTGCGCTCGCCGCGCGCACGATGTGCCGGCGGGATATTGAGGTCTTGCCTTGATGCGCCATGATTGCCTTGATGCGCCATGAGTGGTCTCCGCGACTTTGCAGTCTCAACCGGCGGAGAGGCGCATCGTTGCCAATGCGAGGACGCCGGCGGGGGCGGCGTCCTCGAAGGATATTTACTTCGACTGTCCGACGCTCGGCGCCTTGCCGAGCTCCTTGGCCATGGCGAGGTGGTGCTTCAGCGCCGGCAGCGTCTTGCCGGCCCAGTCTTTCAGCGCGGAATTGTCGCCGCCCTTGGCGTAGCGCTCGAACAGCGAGACGGCGTCCTCATGGGCGCTGACCTGGTAGGAATTGTAGTCCGAGCTGAAATCCTTGCCCGAGGCGTTTTTGAGCTTGTCGAGCTTGCTCTGGTGCGAGCTGTCGAGCGCCGTCGGCAAGGTTGCCCGAACCTTGCCGTCGCCCACCAGGCTTTTCAGTTCGCCGCTGGTCTTGGTGTGATCGGTCACCATCTGCTGAGCGAATTTCTTCTCCTGCGCGCTGCCCTTCTGCGCGGCCAGCTTGCTCGACTCGATCTCGAACATGTCGCTGATGGCGACCTCCTTGACGAAGTCGGCAGTGGTTGGCGCAACGCCGAGCGCCGAATTGACGCCGGTCTTCTCGCCCAGCGACTGGGCGAGTGCGGGGCCTGCAAGAAGTACGCAGGCGAATGCGATGACAGCACGTTTCATGGTCCGGTCCTCTGGAATGATTGCGCAGCCGCTTGCCGCGCACTTCCTTGCGCCAACCCGTTCTCGGGGCCGAGGTTCCTAATCCGTCGGATGGCGTCCGGTGCGCGGATTGATCGGGTCAGTCGGCTTGCGGCGCAACCGCTCCGGCAGGAACGGCTCGGCTGGCGAGGCGGACGGTTCGGCGCGCACATCCGCGTGGCGCTGCGCGCGCTCGTGCGGCGTCTGGTTGCTGCTGATCTGATACTTCACATCGACGCCATCCACGGGATCGTTGACGCCATGCTGGATGTCTCGAAAATCGCTCATGGTTCACCTCATTCCCTGTTCCTCATGCGAGACGTTGAAAACATCGTCTTCCCCGCGATGTTCCTGTTTGGTCGCGGGGTGCTTTCTGGAACGAACACCCCTTTACGCAAGTTGATTTGCGCATTGGCTGATTGGAGAATTGATATGCTGAATCAAGGTGAACTGGATCGAACCGAGACGGGCCGGCTGATCGGCAGCGACAAGGTCGAGGGAACATCGGTCTATGGCGCCGACCGCAGCCGGATCGGTTCGATCGAACGCGTGATGATCGACAAGGTCAGCGGCAAGGTGTCCTACGCCGTGCTCGGCTTCGGAGGCTTCCTCGGTCTCGGCAACGACCACTATCCGTTGCCCTGGCAGTCGCTGAAATACGATACCGATCTCGGCGGCTACGTCACCGGCATCACCGCCAAGGCGCTGGAAGGCGCGCCGAAATACGGCGAACGCAGCGACTGGAACTGGGACGATGATGCCGCGATGCGCGGCGTCAATGCCTATTACGGCGTTCCCTTCGCCTGAGACGCTTCGTGGAAAGGAGAACCGGATGAGCAAGGAACGGCCCACCGACGATCCCAGGCATCAGAATGACTGGGGATCGCACGCTCAGACGAACAAGCCCTGGAAGGGCAATCCGGAGAAGGAGCAGAAGCCGCACGAGGCAAAGCCCGACCTCGAAAAGTGGCAAGAGACCAAGACGCACTGAGCGGACGGCGAAAAATCGAAATGAGCGCGGCACGAAGGGTGTCGCGCCTTTTTGAACAGTGCATTCGGGAATGACAGCGGTGCTCCCGAAGCCGGAACCATGTTTTGACGTTGCAGTTTGGCTCGCGGCGCGTGAGCTCGCCTCGACCGCTCCGGCGTCGGTTCATTGCCGAGAAAGGTGATCGCCGTGGATGCTCAAGCCCGGGAGCGCGATCCGTCCGCCGAGCAGCCGCAGAGGGCGAAGGAAGCTCCCAGCGCGTCGCCTGACCAGACCCGCAACGCCCGCGATCCGAAGCCGGCGAAGACACCATCGTTGCGCGAACGGTTTCGCGAGCATTGGCTGCTCGCAACCGTCGGTGCCGTTGCGCTGACCGCGGCCCTCATTGGCGGTCTGCTCTACTGGCTGGAGGTGCGCCACTACGAGTCCACCGACGATGCCTTCGTGGCCGCGCGCAGCTTCTCCGTGGCTTCGAAGGTCGGTGGCTACGTGACGGACATCCCGGTCACCGACAACCAGCACGTCAATGTCGGCGATCTCCTCGCCAAGATCGACGAGCGCGATTATCGCATCGCCGTCGATGAGGCCACGGCCCAAGTCGCGGTCTCGAAGGCCAATATTGACAATGTCGAGGCGCAGATCGTCTCGCAGCAGGAGCAGATCAAGGAGGCCGAGGCGCAGCTCGAACAGGCGCAGGCTCGGCTCCGGTTCTCGCAGGAGGAGTTCAAGCGCGCAGAGGAGTTGGTCGAGAAGGGCGCTGGCACCGTGCAGCGCGAGCAGCAGACCCGGTCCGATCTCCAGGCGCAGCAGGCCAATACCGAGCGCGCCAAGACTGCGGTGACGGCGGCGCAACTCGGCATCAAGACGCTCCAGGCGCAACTCGAAGGGGCCAAGGCCCAGCTCGATCAGTCGCAGGCGCAACTCGACCGAGCCAAACTGAACTTGCAGTACACCAGCGTCGTCGCCGTCCAGTCCGGTCGCGTCGTCAAGCTATCGGGCGCCAAGGGCACCTTCGTGACCGCGGGGCAGAGCCTGATGATGTTCGTGCCCGACGAGGTCTGGGTCGTCGCCAACTACAAGGAGACCCAGCTCAGGGACATGCGGCCCGGCCAGCCGGTGGAGATACGCATCGACGCCTATCCGGGCCTCAGGCTGACCGGCCATGTCGATTCCGTGCAGCCGGGCTCCGGTACCGCGTTTAGCCTGCTGCCGGCCGAGAATGCCACCGGCAATTACGTCAAGGTGGTGCAGCGCGTGCCGGTGAAGATCGTGGTCGACAATTGGCCGGCGGATTTGCCTGTCGGTCCCGGCATGTCGGTCGTGCCCTGGACCAGGGTGCGATGACGGACGCCGTGGAAGGCGGCGCCTCGGCCGGGGGATGGTCGCCGGAGCGCTCGGCGGCAGGGGGGCACAATCCCTATTTGATTGCCTTCGTCGTTTCGATCGCGACCTTCATGGAGGTGCTCGACACCACCATCGCCAATGTCGCGTTGCGTCACATCGCCGGCAGCCTCGCCGTCGGCATCGACGAAAGCACCTACGTCATCACCAGCTATCTCGTCGCCAACGCCATCGTGCTGTCCATCTCGGGCTGGTTGTCGACCGTGATCGGCCGCAAGCGCTTTTACATGATCTGCGTCGCGACCTTCACCTTCGCCTCGCTGCTCTGCGGGTTTGCATGGAATCTGGAGTCGCTGGTGCTGTTCCGCATCCTTCAGGGGCTCGGCGGTGGCGGCATGGCGACCAGCGAGCAGGCGATCCTTGCGGACTCGTTTCCGCCGCACAAGCGCGGCCAGGCGTTTGCGATCTACGGCGTTGCCGTCGTGGTGGCGCCGGTGATCGGCCCGACGCTCGGTGGCTGGATCACCGACACCTACACCTGGCACTGGGTGTTTCTGATCAACGTGCCGATGGGGCTGCTCTCGCTGTTCCTTGTCGGCACGCTGGTCAAGGAACCGTCGGGAGCGGAAGAGGAAAGGGAGAGGCTGCTGAGCAAGGGGCTTCGGGTCGACTATATCGGCTTCATGCTCGTCGCGATCGGTCTCGGCTCGCTCGAATTCGTGCTCGACGAAGGGCAGCGCAACGACTGGTTCGGATCGAACATGATCGTCTTTTTCGCGGTGTTTGCGGCTGCCTCCCTGGTTGCGCTGATCCCGTGGGAGCTGACGCGCGAGGATCCGATCGTCGATTTGCGGCTCCTCGGCGGCCGCCAGTTTGCCGCCTGCTTCATGGTGATGCTTGCCACCGGTGCCGTACTGATCTCGACCACGCAGCTCCTGCCGCAACTGCTCCAGACCGAGCTGAATTACACGGCGCTGCTGGCAGGTCTCGCGCTATCCCCCGGCGGCATCGCGACCCTTGTGCTGATGCCCGTGGTCGGCCGTCTCGTCAGCACGGTACAGCCGAAGTATCTCATCATGTTCGGCGCGGCGATCGTTGCGTTCTCGATGTGGCATCTCACCGGGCTCACCGGCGACATCACTTATGGTTATGCGGCGCTGTCGCGCATCTTTCTGGCGCTCGGTCTGCCGTTCCTGTTCCTGCCCGTCACGACCGCGTCCTATGACGGCGTGCCGCCCGACAAGACCAACCAGGCCTCCGCGCTGATCAACGTCGCCCGCAACATCGGGGGATCGATGGGCGTGGCGCTGGCGCAAACCGTATTGGCGCAGCGCCAGCAATTCCACCAGAGCCGCCTGATCGAGCACGCCGCGCCGTCCGATCTCGGCTACCAGCAGACCATCGACGTCATGACGCGCTATTTCCAGGCGCAAGGCTCGAATGCGAGCGATGCGGCGGCACAGGCAGTTGCCTGGGTCGGCCGCACCGTGCAGCAGCAGGTCGATTTCCTCGCCTATATCGACGTGTTCTGGACGCTCGCCATCATCGCATTACTGATGATCCCGACGGCAGCCGTGCTGCGCCCGATCAAGCTGGGCGCGCCGACGCGGGGGCATTGAGGCAAGACCCCTCCCACTCCCGTCATTGCGAGCTAACGTGTCCGCGCGACGCGCGGCCCGATGACGGTCCCCACGAAGCAAATCCAGACTGCTTCTGCGGAAGGACTCTGGATTGCTTCGTCGCAAGGCTCCTCGCAATGACGGTGTTGAGAGGGGTGCCCGCCTCACTCACCCCACCGCTTCCTTCTTTCCCGGTCCCGGATGCACATGCACCTGTTTCGCATGCAGCGGCTCGCCACATTCCGAGCACACCATCACCGGATCGAACTGCTTGCCGCAAATCTTGTGCTCGTGCAGCAGCGGGCGGCCGCGCTCGTCCCCCATGTGGGTGTCGCCCCAATGCACCATTGCCATGATGATCGGATAGAGGTCGAGCCCCTTCTGCGTGAGGATATATTCGTAGCGTTTGGGCGCCTCGGAGTAGGGCACGCGGCGCAGGATGCCGAAGCGGACCAGCTTCTTCAGCCGCTCCGAGAGCAGGTGCCGCGTGATCTGGAGCGACGACTGGAATGCCTCGAACCGGCGCACGCGCAGGAAGCAGTCGCGCAGGATCAGCAGTGTCCAGCGATCGCCCACCACCGCGACAGTGCGGGACAGTGAGCAGGTCTCCTCGTCCAGCGTTTCCCATTTCATGATCCGGTCTCCGGCTCAGTCAGTCAGAAAAAGGAACTGACTTGAATGATCAGTGCAATTTCAATTTCAACGTAGCATCCAGGCTGGGTATTTGACAGTTCTATTTTAGAACGATAGCCTTCCCTCAATCAGGCCATCAGCGGAGGAGGCGACTTTGCCCAAGCGAAATGCGACAGCCGCCGTGATCGGCGCCGGAGATTTCATCGGCTCGGAGATCGCCAGGAAGTTTGCCGCCGAAGGTTTCTCGATCTATGCCGGCCGCCGCAACGGCGACAAGCTGGCGCCGCTGGTGAAGGACATCGAGGCCTCAGGCGGCGAGATCCACGCACGCTCGCTCGATGCGCGGAAGGAGGATGAAGTGATCTCCTTCCTCAACGACGCCGACAAGCATGCGCCGCTCGAAGTCTGCATCTTCAACGTCGGCGCCAACGTCAATTTCCCGATCCTCGACACCACCGAGCGCGTCTTCCGGAAGGTCTGGGAGATGGCCTGCTATTCCGGCTTTCTCGCGGGCCGCGAAGCGGCGCGGCTGATGCTGCCGCGCGGCGGCGGCAACATCTTCTTCACGGGTGCGACCGCAAGCTTGCGCGGCGGCAGCGGCTTTGCCGCCTTTGCCAGCGCCAAGTTCGGCCTGCGCGCCGTGGCGCAGGCGATGGCGCGCGAGCTCGGGCCGAAGAACATCCACGTCGCCCATCTCATCATCGATTCCGGCGTCGACACCGAATGGGTCCGCCAGCGCCGGCTCGAGGCGCTCGGGCCGAATGCGCTCGACGATCCCGACCTCCTGATGCCGCCGTCGTCGGTCGCGAACGCTTACTGGCAGCTTTACCAGCAGCCGAAGAGCGCCTGGACCTTCGAGATGGAGATCCGCCCGTTCGGAGAGAAATGGTGACCGCGGCACGCAGCTGCGGTTAAACTGATTCCAGCGCCATGCAAAATTCCGGGAGGAGAACTAAGTGAAGACCGCGATCACCGAACTGTTCGGCATCGAGCACCCGATCATTCAGGGCGGCATGCATTTCGTCGGCTTTGCCGAGCTGGCCGCTGCCGTCTCCAACGCCGGCGGGCTCGGCATCATCACCGGTCTCACGCAGAAGACGCCGGAATTGCTCGCAAAGGAGATCGCGCGCTGCCGCGACATGACCGACAAGCCGTTCGGCGTCAACCTCACCTTCCTGCCGACGTTCTCGGCGCCGCCCTATCCCGAATACATCGCGGCCATCGTCGAAGGTGGCATCAAGGCGGTGGAGACTGCAGGCCGCAGCCCGGAAGCCTACATGCCGGCGCTGAAGGCGGCCGGCATCAAGGTCATCCACAAATGCACCTCGGTGCGCCATTCGCTGAAGGCGGAGCGGATCGGCTGCGACGCCGTCAGCGTCGACGGTTTTGAATGCGGCGGACATCCCGGCGAGGACGACATCCCCAACATGATCCTGCTGCCGCGTGCGGCGGAAGAGTTGAAGATCCCGTTCGTGGCCTCCGGCGGCATGGCCGACGGACGCAGCCTGGTCGCGGCGCTGTCGCTGGGCGCGGCGGGCATGAACATGGGCACGCGCTTCATCGCCACCAAGGAAGCGCCGGTGCATCAGAACGTGAAGAACGCGCTCGTTGCGGCGACCGAGCTCGATACCCGCCTGATCATGCGGAGCTTGCGCAACACCGAGCGCGTCCTGAAGAACGCCAATGTCGATCGTCTGCTCGAGATCGAGCGCGAGAAGGGCGACAAGCTCACGATCGACGACATCCACGACCAGGTCGCGGGCGTCTATCCCAAGATCATGCTCGATGGGCAGATGGACGCCGGTGCCTGGAGCTGCGGCATGGTCGCAGGCCTGATCCACGACATCCCATCCTGCAAGGAACTCATTGATCGCATCATGGGCGAGGCGGAAACCATCATTCGCAGCCGCCTGATGGGGTTCCTGGACGGGACCGCGGCGACGCGGAAGGTCGCCTGACGCCGTCAAACTTCTTAACCACGGCGGCATTTGACCGCTGGAATTGCGCGTGACGCCTCCTAAATAGGGGTAAATTACCCCTTTGATAAATCGATTTCAGGAGGCGTCCGTGGTCCTGAAAAGCGTTCCCTTCGCAATTGGTCTTGCCCTCGTCGTCGCAGGGGGCGGCATTGCGCGCGCCGATGACTACAAGCCTGACGAATATCTGGGCCTCGATCTCTCCAAGGCCGTGCTGTCGCCGAAGCGACTCGGTCCGGAGACGCAGTTCGCGCCGGTTGCACTCGAAGCGCGCGGCGGCAACGAGGCGCAGGCTCGCGTTGCGCCCATCGACGTGCCGAAGAAGGTTGCCGCCGAACGCGTCCGTGCGGCCGAGCCGAAGACCACGCACGCCAGGAGCGCGCAGGCGCGCGGCGCAGCCCGCGCGAAGCTTGCGCGCCGCCACGGCAATCCGCTCGACGCGCAGGCGATGGACACCCGCATCCAGACCTGGCCATGTCGCTCCGGCGGTATCTGCAACTGGAAGCGCTAGTCGAGGCCAAAGTCGTCATCCCCGCGTCGCAAAACCGTAGGCGCCGAGTCAAGAAACCGTAAGCTGGAAGTCAAGGAGCGCAGGCACCTTCCGTCGTGATTCGACGAAGGTTTCCTGAATGGCATCGCCCCGCGCTGCGCGCGCATGGACCCGGCGGCAGTTCCTGGTCCGCTCCGCCTCCAGCCTCGCCATTGCCTCGCTTGCGACGCCCTCCATCAGCCGCGCCGCTGACCGCCCGCAGATCGCAAGCGGCATCCAGTCCGGCGATGTCTCCGACGGCTCGGCCGTGATCTGGGCGCGCGCCGACCGGCCCGCGCGGATGCAGGTGGAATGCTCGACCGTCGAGAGCTTCAGGACGATCATCGCGTCAGCCTGCAGCGATGCGCTGCCCGACGCCGATCTCACCTCAAAACTGCTGCTGAACGATTTGCCTCCCGGGCAGGACATCTTTTACCGGCTGCGCTTCGACGACATTGCCGCCGGTGCCGCCGGCGAAAGCCGCATCGGCCATTTCCGCACCGCTCCGGTCGCGGGCCAGTCGATCTCGTTCCTGTGGTCGGGCGACACCGCGGGGCAGGGCTGGGGCATCGACGTCTCGCGCGGCGGCTATCGCAGCTATCGGACCATGCTCGATGGCCGTCCGGATTTCTTCATCCACTGCGGCGATCACATCTATGCCGACTGCCCGATTCCATCCGAGCTGAAACTGCCGAACGGCGAGACCTGGCGCAATGTCGTGACTGAGGAAAAATCGGAAGTCGCGCACACGCTGGCGCAGTTCCGCGGCAACTACAAATACAACCACCTCGACCAGCACTTCCGCGCCTTCCACGCCGAGGTCCCGATGTTCGCGCAATGGGACGATCACGAGGTCACCAACGACTGGTCACCGGTCGGGAGCCATGACGAGGCCGGTTACGAGGACGACGGCACGCCGCGCCTGGTCGCGCGCGCCCGCCGCGCCTTCTTCGATTTCATGCCGATCCGCGACGTCGGCGCGCGAAAAGGACGCGTCTATCGCAAGATCGCCTACGGCCCGCTGCTGGACGTCTTCATGATCGACATGCGCAGCTACCGCGATGAAACCTGGAACAAGGGTGATGATCGCCGCGGCTGGATCCTGGGCGCCGAGCAGCTCGCTTGGCTGAAGCGGGAGCTCGCCGCCTCCCGCGCGACCTGGAAGGTGATCGCGGCCGATCTGCCGATCGGCCTGATCAGCCTGGATGCCGTCGCACTCGGCGACGGGCCGCCTGACCGGCGCGAGCACGAAATCGCCGATCTGCTCGCTTCCATCAAGCGCGCCGGCATCCGCAACATCGTCTGGCTCACTGCCGACATGCACTACACCGCCGCGCACTACTACGATCCGAGCAAGGCGCAATTCCAGGATTTCGAGCCGTTCTGGGAGTTCGTCTCCGGCCCGCTGCATGCGGGCAGCTGGGGAGCCGGCGAGCTCGACGACACGTTCGGCCCGGTCGCGATGTACCAGCGTGGCTGCAGCGCAGCGCAGGGCGAGAATCTGGCGCCGTGCTTCGGCTTGCAATTCTTCGGCAGGGTCGACATCGATGGTGCAACCGGCGTGATGAGGGTGACCCTGAAAGACGTCGACAATCGCGACCTCTGGTCGGTCGACATCGTGCCGCAGCCGCAGGCACGACCGGCTATGGTGGCGCAGCATTCGTGAGGGACGGTCGCACTGAGCCCTGATCGTCATGCCCGGGGCTTGTCCCGGGCATCCACGATCTTTGTGCCGCGGGGCAAGGCGCGGATGGCCGGGTCAAGCCCGGCCATGACGATGGGGAAGCATCGCGCGCCCCAAAGCTAACCCGATCTTGATTGGCCGCCCGGCGCCGCCCGCGCTATGGTCGCTACTCCCACCGCTTCCTTTCCATCATCAAAGAGTCTGTCACCGCGCGTCCGGCGGGATGAATGACGTCAGGAGCTGTTTCATGGACCATCTGAAAACACAGGGCATCAGCCTGCCCAAGCTCGGCCTCGGTACCTTCCGCATGCAGGGCGATGCCTGCCGTGCTGCGGTCGAGAGCGCGCTGTCGATCGGCTATCGCCACATCGATACTGCCGAGATGTATGCCAATGAGGAGCCGATCGGCTCGGCCATCGCCTCGTCCCGGGTGCCGCGCGGCCAGCTGCACGTCACCACAAAAGTCTGGCACGAGAACCTCGCCCCCGACGCGATCCGGCGTGCCTTCGATGCCAGCCTGAAGAAGCTCAGGCTCGACCATGTCGATCTCTATCTCGTGCACTGGCCGTCGAAGTCCGCCAACTGGGGTGCGGTATTCGAGACCCTGATGAAGCTCAAGGAGGAGGGGCGCACGCGCGCCATCGGTGTTGCCAATTTCACCACGGCGCTGCTCAAGGTCGCGGTCGAGGACATCAAGGCGCCGATTGCCTGCAACCAGGTCGAATATCACGCCATGCTCGATCAATCGAAGGTGCTGGCCTATCTCCGGGCCAGGTCGATCCCGCTCGTCGCCTATTGTCCGCTGGCGCAGGGGCGCATCGCCTCGGATCCGGTGCTGGCCGAGATCGGCGCGAGGCACGACGCAACCGCCGCGCAGGTCGCGCTGAAATGGCTGCTCGACCAGGACGGCGTCGCCGCGATCCCGAAGGCCTCGCGCCGCGAGAGCCAAAAGGCCAATCTCGACGCGCTGAAGATCACGCTCGACGATGCCGACCGCAAGAAGATCGCCGCGCTGGCGAAGGACACGCGCTGCGTCAATCCTGCCTTTGCGCCGGCGTGGGATTAGCTCGATCGCTCAGGCAATGGAAATGGCCCCGTGAGGGGCCATTTCCGAGTTGCGTTGCGCATTAGTCCCAGTGGTGGTGGCGGTGGCTGCGCTTGATCACGACGACCCTGTCGCCACGATGGTGCCAGCCGCGATGCCAGCCGCGATCATGATGCATGTGGTATTCCGCGCGGGCGCCGTACGGGCCGTGATGATGACCGCGCTTGATCACCACCGTCTCTGCGCTTGCCAGCGTCGGCGCTGCGATCACGAGCGCACCGAGAGCTGCAGCCACATAACCAAGCTTCTTCATATGTCCTCCTCCAATCGAATGCACATCTAAACCGCAGATTTACGCGAACGTTCCGGAGGAACTGCGGGAGATTTCTGAATGGCTGTTCAGGTCGTCAATCGCAGCGTTGCTGCACTGGGGTCGGCGCGCCTGTCGCGACGTATTTGCCGTCCCTGATCGTGTACTCGCCGCGCTCGCTGCGGTTGTAGATCGCGCGCAGGCTGCCGTCCTTCTGCAAGAGCAGTCCAAACTCGCGCGTCTGACGCAGCGAGGGGAAGAACACCATCACGTTGAGCAGGCCCTCGGCATTGACCGTGGCCGACACCACCTCGTTCTCGTCTTTGGCCTCGCCGAAATTGCGGCGGTACATCACCCGGCCGTCTTTCCTGATTTCGTAAGTCAAGAGCGCACCCTTGTCTCGGTCGGGACGAGCCTTGCAGTCGACCGCCCATGAGCCGAGCAAGCCCCATTGCTCGACGGAGGCGGCCAGCGTCTCGGCACCGGCGATGGAGGTGAACGCAACCCACAGCACCGCAGCCGCGATCCAGCGGCTCCAACAACGCATCATGTCCCGCAAAACCCCGCCTCGAAGGATTTTAAAGCATAGCATCACGCTCGCGGCCGTTCCACGGCAGCCGCC
>NZ_AJQE01000268.1 GCF_000261685.1 Bradyrhizobium genomosp. I (2014)
CCGCGTCAATGAGGCAGGGCGTTTCGAGCGTAGAATGACATTTCCCGAAGGCGAACGTGGATAGACCAATGCTGAATCAAGTCATGGATTTTGCGGGCGAAGTGCTGCCGGGGAGCTGTGCCGTACCGCCTTATTCCGAGGCGGCGTTTCTGACCGAGCTGGGCGATCGCTTGCGGTCCTCGCGCATACGCTGCGACCTCTCGCGCCGCGAGCTGGCGCGCCGCTCCGGGATCTCCGAGCGCTATATCGCCCAGATCGAGGCCGGCAAGGGCAACGTCTCGATCGTCCTGTTGCTGCGGCTCGCCTCCGCGATCCA
>NZ_AJQE01000269.1 GCF_000261685.1 Bradyrhizobium genomosp. I (2014)
AGGCGGCCTGATATCAGGCCCGCCTCTCCACATTGGCGCTGCGGGCCGGCACCCCGAATTCCTTGCGGCAGACCTCGGCCAGCACGGCGACGCCCTCGCGGATCTGCTGATGCGTGGGGCTTGCAAAGCACAGCCGCAGCCGCGAGACGGTGTGGGCCTTGTCGGTCGACCATTCCGGTCCCGGGTTGATCGAGACGCCGGCGGCGAGCGCGGCCTGATACAGTCTCAGCGTATCGACCTGGTCGGGCAGCTTCACCCAGAGGAAGATGCCCCCCTTGGGTTCCTCGAATTCGGCTGTGGTCCCGAACTGCTCGTTCAGCGCCTCCATCAGCGTGTCGAGCTTGGTGCGCAGCGCCTTCGTCAGGGCCGGCACATGGGTCGAAAAATGCGGCTTGCAATAGGTGGCGAGCACCATCTGCTCGAGCGCGCCGGAGCCCGCATCGGTCTTCAACGCCAGCATTCGCGACATCACCTCCCAGGGCGCCGCGATGAAGCCGACGCGCAGCGCCGGCGCGATCGACTTCGAGAACGATCCGATGTGGATCACGCCGCCGTTCCGGCTCATGGCGTAGATGGCCGGCGGCCGCTGCCCCGACCAGACGAGGTCGGCATAGCAATCGTCCTCGAAGATGGGCACGCCGTATTCGGCCGACAGCCGCAGCAGCTCGGCGCGCCGGGTCTCCGGCATGATGCTGCCGGTCGGGTTCTGCACGGTCGGAATAGTGTAGATGTATTTCGGGCGAATGCCGCGGCTCTTCAGGTCGGCCAGCGTCGTCGCCAGCACGTCCATGCGCATGCCCTCCTTGTCGAGGGGAATGCCGACGACGTTGACGCCGAGCCGCGCCAGGCGGTTCAACGAGCCCTGGTAGCTCTCCTGTTCGAAAATCACGGTGTCGCCCCGCGCCAGCAGCGTGGCGTTGACGAGGTCAAGCGCCTGGAGCGAGCCCGAGACGATCAGCAGATCGTCCACCGTGCAGCTGATGCCGGCATCGCGCTTGAGTTTCGTCACCAGGAATTCGCGCAACGGCAGGTAGCCCTGGGGACCATGCGCCAGCCCGTAAGTGGCAAGCGAACGGCCCTCGCGTTGCAGGACGAGGTTGGTCGCCTCGATCAGGCCGTCGAGCGGCAGTTGCTCGGGATCGTTGTTGCCGCCGACGAAGCTGTATCTGGCAAGACCCGTCCAGCGCGCAGAAGGGGCCGGCAACCCTGCGGGAAACAGGGGCGCGAAATCGAAGCTGGGCGTCATGGGAGCGTTCCTCGTTTTGTTCTTGTTGAGCGGCAGCTTGACACCGGCCGCCTTACTTCCTGCCGGCCGTCCTGGTCGGACGGCCCTGGCTGATGAAAGCGTAATGCGCGTTGGCGATGCCGCCAACCATGAGGGCCTCGACCACCGGCTCGGCGATCTCGCCCGTGGCGGCCCAGTCGACCAGGAAGTTGGCCCCCGTCCCGCCGCGCACGTCATCGGTCGGAACGAAGATCGAGACGGTGGCGAGCGGCTTCAACGCGAGCGGCGACTTCAGATAGCTCTCAACCTGCTTGCCTGCGGTGTCGAAATAGGCGATGCGTTTGACGACCAGCGGCTGGGTCTCGGAGGCGTTGTGCACGCTCAAGGTCACCGAGAAGTCGACGCGCAGCTTGCCCTGGCTCATCGCGACGCTGGAATAGGCGGGCACGTAGAACCCGCCGGAAACGGCGAGATCCTCCTTCGGCAGCACGGTGAGCGAATCGGCAAAGTTTTGTTCGATATTGACCTTGGATTGCGCGGTGAGCGAATCGGCAAAGGCGAGGGGACCCAGCAGCATGGCTGCGACGAGCCCTCTCCGCATGTGACGAATTGCTCGCTTGCCGCACCGCAACCCGCCTCTAGGGTGCGGCAAAACGGACCAATTTGGCATGCACGAGCTCATTCGCGACATCACTCTCTGTATTCTGTTTGCGTGGATGCTGGGCCTGCTCGCCCATTTCTCCCGGCAACCGCTGATCCTGGCCTACCTTATCGCCGGCTTTTGCATAGGTCCATTCGGCGCCGGTTGGGTCAAGTCGGAGGAATCGATCCGCGTTATCTCCGAACTCGGCCTGATCTTCATGCTCTTCATGATCGGGCTCGAGATCGACCTGAAGAAGATCGTGCGGGCGGGCAAGGTGATCCTGTTCGCGGCGGGCGGTCAGCTGCTCGGCGGCTGCCTGCTCGGCGTCCTGTTTTTCGTCGGCATCGGTCTGTCGCTCGGCGGCGGGCATTTCGATGCGATCTATCTCTCCGTCGCCTGCGCGCTGTCGAGCACCGTCATCATCGTCAAGGTGCTCTATGAGAAGCGCGAGCTCGACACGCTGCCAGGCCGCATCACCCTCGGCGTGCTGGTGCTCCAGGACATCTTCGCGATCCTGTTCCTGGCCGTGCAGCCGAGCCTTGCCGACCTGCAAGCCAGCGTCATCCTGCTCTCGATCGGCCGCGTCGCGGTACTGGTCGCGGCCGCGCTTCTCGTCAGCCGCTACGTGTTGCCGCGCCTGTTCCATCAGATTGCCCGGCGGCCCGAGTTGATCCTGCTCGGCGCGCTGGCCTGGTGCTTCCTTGTTGCCGAGACCGCCGAGCGGCTCTCGCTGTCGCGGGAAATGGGCGCGCTGATTGCCGGCGTCTCGCTCTCGACCTTCCCCTACGCGCTCGACGTCACCGCCAAGGTCACCACGCTTCGCGACTTCTTCATCACGCTGTTCTTCGTCGCGCTCGGCATGACCATCCCCGTGCCCGGCCTCTCGGTGATTGGCCTTGCCTTGATGATCGCGGCGTTCACGGTGGTGAGCCGCCTCGTTACTACCTTCACCCCGCTCTACATGATGAAGCAGGGCTTGCGCGCCAGCCTGTTGCCGGCCCTCAACCTCGCGCAGATCTCGGAGTTCTCGCTGGTTGTGATCCAGACCGGTGTCGCCGACCATCATATCGCCGCGGAGACAGCGAATGCCGCCTCCTTCGCCTTCGTGGTGCTGGCGGTGCTCTCGACCTTCGTGATGACCCGCAGCGACGAGATCACCCGCTGGGCGATCGGCCCCTTGAAGCGGATCGGCCTGCGCGACCTCGACCATGGCAACGGTCATGCCGAGGAGGGGCACGAGGGCGGCCATGGCGAAGCCCGCCGCATCGTCATCCTCGGCTTTTTCCGTGCGGCGAGCGCGCTTCTAGCCGAGATCGAACGGCAGACGCCGGTGCTGCTCGAGCAGATCACCGTGGTCGATTTCAACCCCAATGTGTACCAGACCCTGCTTTCACGCGGCCTGCACGTGATCTATGGCGACATCAGCAATGTCGATACGCTGCTCCATGCCGGCATTGGCAAATCCGAGATGATCATCCTCAGCGTGCCGGATTCGCTGCTGAAGGGCGCCACCAACGAGAAGCTGGTCCGCCATGTCCGCGCGCTCAATCCGACCGCCCTGATCGTCGCCACGGCCGACCTCTTGGCCGACGTCGGCGCCCTCTATGAGGCCGGCGCCAGCTACGTCACCGTGACCCGGGTCAGTGATGCCCATGAGCTGTTCACGGTGATCGAGGCGGCCCAGGCCGGGCTTCTGGCCGACAAGCGCGCCGAGCTCGATCAGCGTCTCGGCGAGCGCCGCGAAGTGTTGCCCTGAGGGCGGCCGGCCTTCCTGCCCGGCCGTCTGCACCTATATCCCCGGTATCTTCGGTGCAAGCTTGGCTCCGATGGCGCGTAGCCCGGAATATGCGCTTGCGTCCAGGGCACTAGCGCCGCGGCCGAAGTCCGGCTAAGCCACCGGGCATAACCGATAGAGATTGGGACATGCCCGATAGCGTTCAGGAAGTCTTGCAGGCCTTTGCCCAGGGTGAGCTCGTGGTCGTCACCGACGACGAGGACCGTGAGGGCGAGGGCGATCTGATTGTCGCCGCCTCGCTTTGCACCGCCGAGAAGATGGCTTTCATCATCCGCCATACCTCCGGCATCGTCTGCGCGCCCGTGACCACCGAGGACGCCCGCCGCCTGCGGCTCGATCCGATGGTCGCCCACAACGATTCCGCGCACACCACTGCGTTCACCGTCTCGATCGATTACAAGCCCGATGGCGGGACCGGCATCTCCGCCGAGGAGCGCGCCTCGTGCTGCCGCGCGCTCGCCAATCCCAATGTCGGCGCCAACGACTTCGCCCGGCCCGGCCACATCTTCCCGCTGATCGCCAAGGACGGCGGCGTGCTCCTGCGCTCGGGCCACACCGAGGCCGCCGTCGACCTCTGCAAGCTCTCCGGCCTGCCGCCGGTCGGCGTCATCAGCGAGCTGATGAACGACGACGGCAGCGTGATGAAGGGCGAGCAGGTCGCCCGCTTCGCCGCCCAGCACAAGCTCAAGCACGTCACCATCGCGGATATGATCGCTTACCGCCAGGCGCGCGAAAAACTGATCGAGCGGGTCTCGACCTTCGTCACCGAAAGCCCGATCGGTCCCCTGCAGGGCTATGCCTACCGCTCGCCGTTCGATTCCATTGCTCATGTCGCTTTCGTCTACAACGGCGTCGGCGACGGCAAGAACGTGCTGACGCGCTTCCACAAGCCGAACATCGTCAAGGACACCTTCACCGGCCACAAGCGCATGGCGGCCGTGCTCGAGCATTTCAGGAAATCGGGCCGTGGCGTGCTGGTTTACCTGCGCGATGGCGCGGCCGGTGTGCCCGTGGCGCCGCTGCCGGACGAGTCGTCGACGGAGGCCGACCGCAACCGCCAATGGCGCGAGGTTGGCGTCGGCGCGCAGATCCTGCGCGACCTCGGCGTCACCTCGATCCGGCATCTCACCTCCTCGGTGCACGACTACAAGGGTCTGTCGGGCTTCGGCATCGAGATCGTCGCCAACGAGCAGCTCGAGAGTTGACACGCAATGTCATTCCGGGATGGCGCCGAAGGCGCCAGACCCGGAATCCAGCTGTTGTCGCGCGAAGAGATTCCGGGTTCGATGCTCCGGGCCGCGCTTTACGCGGTCCCGTCGCATCGAAGCCGGAATGACGAAACCAGGATGCAATTGCACTTGTTGCCGCGGCGCTTTAATTTGTCGGGCAATTATTGACGGAACCAGACGCGAAAGGACGTTTCATGAGCGTGCGCCCTCAGGCCAAGGACAAGCCGGCTGCGGCTTCTTTCCAGTGGGACGATCCGTTCCTGCTCGACGAGCAACTGACCGAAGACGAGCGCATGGTGCGCGACACCGCCCGCGCCTACGCCCAGGACAAGCTGCTGCCGCGCGTCTCCAATGCCTATCTCGAAGAGAAGACCGACCGCGAGATCTTCAATGAGATGGGCGAGCTCGGCCTGATCGGCATCACGCTGCCGGAAGAGTATGGCTGCGCGAATGCGAGCTACGTCGCCTATGGTCTCGTCGCGCGCGAGATCGAGCGGGTCGATTCCGGCTATCGCTCGATGAACTCGGTGCAGTCGTCGCTGGTGATGTACCCGATCTACGCCTATGGCGACGAGAACCAGCGCAAGAAGTACCTGCCGAAGCTCGCCAGCGGCGAGTGGGTCGGCTGCTTCGGCCTGACGGAGCCCGACGCCGGCTCCGATCCGGCCGGCATGAAGACCCGCGCGGAGAAGGTCTCGGACGGCTATCGCCTCACCGGCAGCAAGATGTGGATCTCGAACGCGCCGATCGCCGACGTGTTCGTGGTCTGGGCCAAGTCGGCCGCGCATGACAACCAGATCCGCGGCTTCGTGCTGGAGAAGGGCATGAAGGGCCTCTCCGCACCGAAGATCGGCGGCAAGCTGTCCTTGCGCGCCTCGATCACCGGCGAAGTCGTGATGGACGGCGTCGTGGTGCCGGAAGACGCGCTGCTGCCCAACGTCTCCGGCCTGAAGGGCCCGTTCGGCTGCCTCAACCGCGCCCGTTACGGCATCTCCTGGGGTGCGTTAGGGGCCGCCGAGGACTGCATGCATCGCGCCCGCCAGTACACGCTCGACCGCAAGCAGTTCGGCAAGCCGCTCGCCGCGACCCAGCTGGTGCAGAAGAAGCTCGCCGACATGGAGACCGAGATCGCGCTGGGTCTGCAGGGCTCGCTTCGCGTCGGCCGCCTGATGGACGAGGGCAAGTTCGCGCCCGAGATGATCTCGATCATGAAGCGCAACAATTGCGGCAAGGCTCTCGACATCGCCCGCACCGCCCGCGACATGCATGGCGGCAACGGCATCTCGATCGAGTATCACGTGATGCGCCACGTCCATAACCTCGAGACGGTCAACACCTACGAGGGCACCCACGACGTCCACGCCCTGATCCTGGGCCGCGCGATCACGGGCATTCAGGCGTTTTTCTGAGTCTGCGCTCTGTGGCGATGCGAGAACTCTCCAATTGCGTCATGGCCGGGCTTGTCCCGGCCATCCACGTTCTGGTCGGAGAGGAGAACGTGGATGCCCGGCACAAGGCCGGGCATGACGAAGTCAGCAAGGTATGAGCAAGCCATGTCCGACAATGACGACGTCCCGTTCAACCGCAACTTTCCGCTGAAGCCCGGCCTCGTCGAGGAGGTCCGCCCCGGCGTGCGGCGCGTGCTCTGCAACAATCCGAGCCCGTTCACCTTCACCGGCACGGTCAGCTACATCGTCGGCAAGGGCAATGTCGCGATCATCGATCCCGGTCCGGACGACGAGGCGCATGCGGCTGCGCTGCTCGATGCCGTGCGCGGCGAGACGGTGAGCCATATCTTCGTCACCCACACCCACCGCGACCATTCGCCGAACACCGCGCGGATCAAGCGGGCGACGGGTGCGCCGGTGTATGCCGAAGGCCCGCATCGCGCCTCGCGCCCCCGTTTCGAGAGCGAGAAGCACAATCCGGAATCCGGCGCCGATCGCGATTTTGCGCCAGACGTCAACCTCGCACACGGCGACGTCGTGGAAGGTGACGGCTGGCGGCTGGAGGCGGTGGCGACGCCCGGCCACACCGCCAATCATCTGGCATTCGCCTGGCCCGAGCGAAGCTTCAGCTTCGTCGGAGACCACGTAATGGGCTGGTCGACCTCGATCGTGGCGCCGCCCGACGGCTCGATGATCGACTACATGGACTCGCTGGACCGGCTCGCGGCACGCGAGGAGGATCTCTATTTCTCGGGCCACGGCCCCGAGATCCCCGAGGGCCGGCGCTTCGTGCGCTTCCTGATCCGTCACCGCAAGGCGCGTGAGGCCTCGATCCTGCACCGCCTCGCCAAGGGCGAGACCGACATCCCGACCATGGTCCGCGCGATCTATATCGGTATCGATCCGCGGCTGACGACGGCCGCCGGCTACTCCGTGCTCGCTCATCTGGAAGATCTGGTCGCGCGCGGGGTGGTGGCGACGGATGGTGATCCCGTGATCGGCGGGACGTATCGAATGGCCTAGCTCGTCATTCCGGGGCGCGCGGCAGCGCGAACCCGGAATCTCGCGCCACATCTCGAGATCCCGGGTTCGCCGCCTTGCAGCGCCCCGGGATGACGCTAGCGCGTCACTTCTTCACCGTCTTCGCCGGCGCCTTGGGCGGCGCGACTGGGGTCTTTTTCACCGGCTTGAGCGCGTCGGCATCGGCGGCGGTGTTGAGATCGTCGATGAATTTCTTGATGCGCGCGGCGTTGCTGCCGAGATCGCTGTCGAAATTGCGCGAAGCCGAGCGCATATCGACCCGGGAATCATCGCCATCCGGCACGACCCTTATCGAAACGTCCTCGCGAAAACCCATGATCGGCGTGCGCGCCACCGCCTCGATGCGGCCGATGCGGCGCGGCGGCTGCGGCGCGCGCTCGTCGATGACGATCCATTTGCGCTTGTGCACGAGCTGGAGCGCGATCGCATAGGCGCGGTCGACGAAAATCTCGAGCTCGACCGGCTCGATTTCGGGATAGAAATGGCGCTGCTGCTCCGCCGAGTAGAGGCCGGCATAGACCGCGGTGTTGGTGCCCTCGCCGGTGCGCAGCCGCGCCAGTGCGTCGAAGCGCGGCGGATCGATCGGGTCGGTGGTGATGTCGTAGATCGACGGCAGCTTGCGATACTGCAGGCCGAGATAGGCGGGATAGGCGAGGATCGCCCCGTCGATCAGGAAGGCGAGCAGGATGCGCGCCATACCGCGCGAGCCGTTCTGCCAGATCGCGGCAAAACCCGCGAGCCCGAACAGGATCGAGAGACCGGCGATCGCGAGTCCGCCGAAGAAAGTCGCGAGCGCCGGCTTCGGCTCGAGGAAATCGAAGCGGACGACGATGATGGACACCACCACCGCCATCACTGCGAACACGGCCAGATTGCGCGCCCAGCTCGCGAGGCCGGACACGGGCTCCGACTGATAGGGAGCGGAAAACCTGCGGGCCATCGGGTGAGTTCTACCGGATGTTGAGGGCGGCGCCGGCCGATTGGCGCGACGATGCGCCGTTGAGACCACGGCCCGAGGGCAAATTCAAGGGAGAGCGGGTTGCTTCCCCGTCATTCCGGGATGGTCCGAAGGACCAGACCCGGAATCTCGAGATTCCTGGTTCGCCCTTCGGGCGCCCCGGAATGACGGTGTCAGTTGTGGCTGCCTACGCCGCCGCGTTCGGGAAGCGATAGTCCTTGAATTGGTCGCGCAGCGCCGTCTTCAGGATCTTGCCGGTGGCCGTATGCGGAATGCCTTCGACGAAGGCGACGTCGTCGGGCATCCACCATTTGGCGATCTTGCCGTCCATGAACTTCAGGATGTCCTCGCGCGTGGCCTGCTGGCCCTGCTTGAGCTGCACGATCAGAAGCGGCCGCTCGTCCCATTTGGGGTGGAACACGCCGATCACGGCGGCCTCCGCCACGGCCGGGTGGCCGACCGCGAGATTTTCGAGGTCGATCGAGGAGATCCACTCGCCGCCGGACTTGATCACGTCCTTGGAGCGGTCGGTGATCCGCATGTAGCCGTCCTCGTCGATCGTCGAGACGTCGCCGGTGTCGAAGAAGCCTTCCTCGTCGAGGATGTTGGTGTCGACGCGGTAATAGGCCTTGGCGACGGCGGGGCCGGAGACCTTGAGGCGGCCGAACGTCTTGCCGTCCCAGGGCAGCTCCTTGCCGGCATCGTCGGTGATCTTCATCTGCACGGCGAAGGGCGCATAACCCTGCATCTGGAGCACGTCGAGTAGCGCGTCTCCGGTGGCATTCTGGAACGGAGGCTTCAGCGCCGCGACGCTGCCGATCGGGCTCATCTCGGTCATGCCCCAGGCGTGACGGACGTTCGAGCCCATGTCGAGGAAGGCCTTGATCATCGAGCGCGGCATCGCCGAGCCGCCGCAGATCACCATCTTCAGGTGCGGCAGCTTGAGATTGTTGGCGGCCATGTGCTGGAGCAGCATCAGCCACACGGTCGGCACGCCGGCGGTGTGCGTCACTTTCTCGGTCGAGAGCAGCTCATAGACCGAGGCGCCGTCGAGCTTGGCGCCGGGCATGACCAGCTTGGTGCCCTGCGAGGGCGCGGAAAAGGCGATGCCCCAGCTGTTGGCATGGAACAGCGGAACCACCGGCAGCATTGTCTCGGACGCACTCGTGCCGAGCGCGTCGACATTGTTGGCCATCAGCGCGTGCAGCACGTTGGAGCGATGCGAATACAGCACACCCTTGGGATCGCCGGTCGTGCCGGAAGTGTAGCACATCGCGGCTGCCGTGTTCTCGTCAAACTCCTTCCATTTGAATTTGCCGTCGGCCTCGGCAATCCAGTCCTCGTAGGCGACCACGTTCTTCAGCGTGGTCTCAGGCATGTGCGCCTTGTCGGTGAGCACGATGTAGCGCTCCACGCTTGGCAGCTTGTCGGCGATCTTCTCCAGGATCGGAACGAAGGTGATGTCGGTCATCACGATGCGGTCCTGCGCATGATTGATGATCCAGGCGATCTGCTCCGGGAACAGGCGGGGATTGACGGTATGGCAAATGGCACCAATGCCCATGATGCCGTACCAGACCTCGAGATGGCGCCAGGTGTTCCAGGCGATCGTTGCGACACGGTCGCCGAGCTTGATGCCGTCGCGTTCCAGCATCTGCGAGACCTTGAGCGCGCGCTTGTGGATCTCGGCGTAGTTGGTGCGATGGATCGGTCCCTCGACCGAGCGTGTGACCACCTCCTGCTTGCCATGAATCCTGGCGGCGTGTTCGATGATCCGGTGGCAGAGCAGGGGCCAATCTTGCATCAAACCAAGCATTCCGACGTTCCTCCGAGAAGTCGCTGGGCGCGTTGTCGCTCTCAGCGTTGGGCCAAAGAATTGTCATGACTATTAGCCTGCCGGACTTTCGCCGCAAATGGTCTTGTCGCGGCTATATGTCCGCTGGCGCGGCAATGGTTACCGCCGTGCTCGGGCTGTTGCTGGTGCCCGCCGAAAGGGCAGAGGCGCGAAAACTTGCTTGGCCGCTGGACATCTTTGGCATGACCGCACCACGACCGCGTGCGACGGTTCATTCCACCAAGATCCCGTTACCGAGACCCCGCCCCGAAGAGGCCCCGAAAGCATCGAACGACGCCCCGCCGGAGGCAGAGGGACAGCCGTCTCCCGACCAGCCGGGCGCCGACAAGCCTGCCGAGGCCGCGTCGCCGCCTCAGAAACAGGCCTCAGCCTGCCGCCTCGCATTGACCGAGGACATTGCGATCGCGCCCTCAATTCCCGACATCCGCGGCCCCGGCGCCTGCGGCGGCGAGGATCTGGTGCGGCTGGAAGCCGTCGTGCTGCCGGACAAGCGCAAGGTGACGGTCAAGCCGGCGGCGGTCCTTCGCTGCACCATGGCGTCGGCGATCGCCGATTGGCTGCGCAAGGACATGGTGCCGCTTGCCACCAGCCTCGGCTCGCCCATCAGCGACCTCGATAATTTCGATTCGTTCGAGTGCCGCGGCCGCAACCGCGTTGCTGGCGCGATGCTGTCCGAGCACGGCAAGGCCAATGCCATCGACATCCGCGCCGTCAAGCTCGCCAATGGGCAGTCGATCGGCCTTACCGACCGCACCCTGTCGCGCGACCTGCGCGAGCGCGTGCTGCACTCCGTCTGCGCGCGCTTTTCCACCGTGCTCGGTCCGGGGTCGGACTGGTACCATGAGGATCACATCCATCTCGACCTGGCGCAGCGCCGCAACGGCTATCGGATCTGCCAGTGGAATGTCTGGGATCCTCTGCCGCAGGTCGCCCCGCTGCTGCCGGCCGAGCGCCCCGAGGAGGCGCCGCCACGCGAGGTCGCGGCCAGGCCCGAGGCGACGGAGGGAGAGGCAAAGGAAGGAGCTGGCGAGGAGGCGGTGGAGAAATCCCCTCCGCCCGCCGACAAACCGGCGTCCGATGGCGACAAACGCCAGCGGCACAAGCCGGCAACAAAAAAGCGCCGGTGAGACCGGCGCCTTTGGCTGTCAGGGATCAATTGGCTGTCAGGGATCAAGAGGCGATCAGTAGCTGCCCGCCTGGCCGGTTTGGCTGTTGCCGAGCGCCAGTCGCGAGTTGTACGGGGAGTCGCCGTGCTTGGGCTCGAGCACCACGACGATGGTGCCGACCTTGACCCGGTTATAGAGGTCGATCGCGTCCTCGTTGGTCAGACGGATGCAGCCCGACGAGATCGAGGCGCCGATATATTCCGGCTGGTTGGTGCCGTGGATACGGAACAGCGTGTCCTTGCCGCCCGAATAGAGGTACATCGCGCGGGAGCCCATCGGATTGTCCGGACCGGGCGCGACATACGTCGGCACGCCCAGGCGCGAAATCTCACCGGGGGTGGGGTGCCAGGCCGGCCACTCGGTCATGCTGCCGACCTTGGCGATGCCCGACCAGGCCATGGCCTCTTCGCCGACGGTAATGCCGTAGCGGATCGCCTTGCCGCCATCCAGGACGTAGTAGAGGTAGTGGTTGTCGGAATCGACCACGATCGAGCCCGGCGATTCCTTGCGGTGGTATTCGACGATGGCACGGCGGAACGGCTCGGCGACCGGGGTGTTCTCGTACCGGACCTTGGCAAGCAGTTCCTTGTCCTTCGGCTTGAATGCCTTGGTGTCGGTCGCCTCGAAATGCGTGGCCTGCATACAGCCCGACAACATCAGGCCAGCGGCCAAAATCCCAAACTTAACTTTCAGCGACGACATGGTTTGGTTCCAATCAAAACAATACCGTGCGGAAGGGCCTGAGCTCGAGCGCCCAAGTTCCTCGACTCCGTTGATCCCATTATCGTTGAAATCTGCCACAATTCCAGCGCTGAAGCCCTTTTCCCGCGCTGCAAGAGCCCAGCTGTGGCTTTTCTGCCGCAAATTTTGCGGTTTTGTGAGGTTTTTCTGGCAGCACGGGCCGGATTGTCGATTCCGCGCCACAGTTGAACCCCGGCGGGCGCCGCACATGCAAACGCTCCGTTAATGTTGTTGTCATCGTGAACCTGTCAGAATCGCGCTAAAGGCTGTCATTCTGTCGCAGGACCCTTGGAGCTGTTCATGTTTTCCGTGTTTGTTCCCTCCGAGTCCGCGCTCAAGAAGGCTGTCATCGAGGATCTTGCGGCCGTGCCGGAAAACGCCGTCTGGATCGACCTCGTCAATCCGAGCGCGGCCGAGGACAAGGCGGTGGAGCGGCTCGCGGGCATCGCCATTCCGACCCGGGAAGACATGCAGGAGATCGAGATCTCCAGCCGCCTCTATATCGAGAACGGCGCGCGCTACATGACCGCGACGCTGATGTGCCACTCCGATACCGACATGCCCCGAACCACGGCGGTGACCTTCATCCTCGGCGACCACCGCTTGGTGACGGTACGCTACGACCAGCCGAAGCCGTTCGCCCTGGTCGAAGCCAAGCTCGCCCGCTCCTGTACGCCTTCCGTCACCGGCGAGATGGTGCTGATGGAACTGCTGGACGCGGTGATCGACCGCTGCGCCGATATTCTGGAGCGTTGCGGCACCGAGATCGATCAGGTCAGCCACGACATCTTCGAGCCTGAGAGCGAGCGCCACGGACACGCAAAGAGGTATTCCCAGATCCTGATCTCGATCGGCCGCAAGGGCGACTTGACCTCGAAGGTTCGCGAGAGCCTGGTGTCGATCGGTCGCGTCGTGACGTTTCTGTCGGCGGTGGTCGAGGGCGTGAAATGGTCGAAGGACATGCGCGAGCAGCTCAAGACCATGCAGCGCGACGTCGCCTCGCTGACCGACCACGCCTCCTATCTCTCCAACAAGATCACCTTCGTGCTCGATGCCATGCTCGGCGTCGTCAATCTCGAGCAGAACAACATCATCAAGCTGTTCTCGGTGATGGCCGTCGTCCTGATGCCGCCGACACTGATCGCTTCGGTCTACGGCATGAACTTCAAGGTCATGCCGGAACTCGAATGGGTGCACGGCTATCCGATGGCGCTGGTGATGATGCTGGCCGCCGCCATCGTCCCGTACTGGATCTTCAAGTGGAAGAAGTGGCTGTAGGGGCCATGCTCGAGCGAAGATACCTACCGAGACCTTACGCCGCTCGCAGAGACACGGCAGGACGTGTCGCAGAATAGATCGGGATTGAGGCGGCGCGGTGATGTCCGCACCGCGCCGCAATTCCTCCGGTAAAATTTGAGCGGTGGGCTGAACGTTTGCGCGAAATTTGTCTGCGATAAGCAGTGCGTAGCCGCGAGGAACAGCCATGGTTGAGAAACACATAACGTCGCCCCGCAACGTCATCGATCTGGCGAACTATCGCCAGGCGATGACGAGCGGCAAGGCGCCGTCGATGTCGGCACGCATGTGCCGGCACTGTGGTGCTCCGCTGCTCGACGGTGAGAACGACGACGACTGCTCGACCGCATACAGCACGGCCGCTCCGCGGCCGCGCGAGAAGTCACGTCGGATTCGTCTCGATTGAGCAACGGAAGGCAAGGGCGATCCGGGCCTTGCGGCGGCGTTGTCTGGATCGCCTTGCTTCCCTTCTTCGTAGTCTTTTCCGGACAATCGGCTGTGACATCCGATTGGCAGGCGCGCTAAAGATTGGCTGAACCGCCCATCCAGCCAAAACAGAGCCTGTGTCGCGCCGCTGTCAACCCGTTCGCGCGAAAATATTCCACTTTACCGAAATTCGGATTTGCCGTATGTGTTGCGCATCCCGGCTCATGCTTGAGGGGCGATCATGTGGTCGTCACGTTCGCGAGCCGGGCTTGCGGTGGACGCGGCAGCGTCGGCATGAGAGGTGCGGGCAGGGCGGGTAGTCCCCGTGAGCCCGAAACCGCGTGCGGATGAGCGGCGCTGTCAGGTTCGTCTCGTCTGTAAGTTTCCGGCTTCGTCGACGGGGTCGGGAAAACTGCGGCGAAATGGCGGGGCGCGCGTACGGCAAAACCGTGTGGTCCTGGCCGTCGTTGCTACGGTCAAGCCTTCGCGAAGGTGCGAGCGAGCCCGACCGGGCAGACTGCATCATCCAATTCGCGGGGCGAGGGAGGCCAGAAGGAACTCGGCTCCCGGGAGATCACGGCATAAGCCGTCCGACCATCGCGCAGGGAAGGCCGAGTGATTGGCTGCACCTGTATGCTGCTGTGCGGTTTGTCCTGCGTGTGCTTTTCGCGCGGCGGACCGCGGGTGCTGGTTGAGCACCCGGCCTTCCCTGCGCCCTCTTGATCGAGAGGGTGGAGCGACCAGGCAAAGCTCGGGCGAAATCAGCCGCGAGGCTGCAAAGGCATGTCTGCAAGTTGAGATGCAGTTGGAAGAACGATGCCGTTTCCTCATGCTCCGTCATTGCGAGCGTAGCGAAGCAATCCAGAATCTTTCCGGGGAGGGATTCTGGATTGCTTCGTCGCAAGGGCTCCTCGCAATGACGATGTGAGAGAGTGTGCCTCACTCCATCCCCGTCATCCTGAGGTGCGCGCTCGGCGGCGCATCGCGCCGCGGAGCAAGCCTCGAAGGATGAACGGCCCGGCTGCATCGCGGCCGCGCATCCTTCGAGGCTTCGCTCGCGATGCGTCCGCATCGCAAGCTTCGCACCTCAGGATGACGGAGCCGATACTACAATGACAACGCGGAGAGCGAAGTTGTCGCCATGGCTCCGTCACTGCCTGCAATTGACGCGAACGGCCTACACGTGCTGGCCGCCGTTGATGTGGATCTCCGCGCCGTTGACGTAAGAACTGGTGTCCGTGCACAGCACGTAGATGATCTTTGCCACTTCGTCGGGCGTGCCGAGGCGGTGCATCGGGATCTGCTGCTCGACGATCTTCTCGGTCCCCGGCGACAGGATCGAGGTGTCGATCTCGCCCGGTGCGATCGCGTTGACGCGCACGCCGACGCGGCCGAAATCGGAGGCCATCTCGCGCGTCAGCGCGGCGAGCGCGGCCTTCGAGGTGGCATAGGCGGCGCCCGCGAAGGGGTGCACGCGCGAGCCCGCGATCGAGGTGACATTCACCACCGAACCCTTGGCCGCCTTCAATTCCTCGATCAGCCCGCGTGCGATCATGATCGGCGCGAAGAAGTTGACGTGGAACACATGCGTCCAGGTGTCGAGATCGGTGTCGACCGAGCCGAGCCGCGAGCCGCCCGGGCCCTTCGGCGAGATCGCGGCGTTGTTGACCAGCGCATGCAGCGTGCCGCCCTCCAGCCGGTTGCGGATCTCGGAGATCGCGCGCGCGGTGTCCTGGGGGTCGCCAAGGTCGACCTGGATGTGGTCCTCGGGCCCCGCGTCCCACGGGCAGTCCTCGGGGAAGGGATGCCGCGAGCAGGTGATGACGCGCCATCCCGCAGAGGAAAAGCGGATCACGGTGGCGTGGCCGATGCCGCGGCTTGCTCCGGTCAGGAGCAGCGTGCGGCGCGGCGCATTGGACGAATGCGGCATGGACATCTTTCAGGTCGGCCCAAAGCTCGAGACAAGGTTCAAGGCAGGGATCAAGGGTACATCCGCGTCTTGGACCACGGTTGGCTGGCCGCGTCACGGCGAAATTCGATCCGGTCGTGCAGGCGGAAGGGGCGGTCGTGCCAGAATTCGATACGCGAAGGTGTGATGCGCCAGCCGCTCCAGCCCGGCGGCCGGGGCACTTCGCCGATGACGTATCTGGCCGCAACCTTGGCGATGGCCTGCTCGAAGGCGAAGCGACTCTCCAGCTCTTGCGACTGCTTGCTCGCCCAGGCGCCGATCTGGGCCTGCTTGGGCCGGGTGGCGAAATAGGCGTCGGCCTCGGCGTCGGTCACCGGCGTCACGCTGCCGCGAATGCGGACCTGACGGCGCAGCGATTTCCAGTGAAAAAGTAACGCTGCCTTGGGGTTTGCAGCGAGTTCGCGGCCCTTTTGGCTCGCGATGTGGCTGTAGAAGACGAAACCCTCGGTATCGAAGCCCTTCATCAGCACCATGCGCACATCGGGCAGCCCGTCAGGGCCGACGGTTGCGAGCGCCATGGCGTTCGGATCGTTCGGCTCGCTCTTGATCGCCTCGTTCAGCCAGGTTTCGAACAGCGCAAGAGGCTCGTCGGCGGCGGTGAAATCACCGGATGTTAAGGGTGTCTGGTGTTTCATCGAGGTCGTGTCGGTCATGTCTGGAGTCCGAGTTGCGTCCCGCGGCCCAAAACGCGCTGTTGTCCGCTACCGCCCTATATAGGGCATGGGGACGCGTTGGCCTATCGGCGATCCGACCGTCCGGCTTTGTCATGACGATGATTCTGATCGGGGTTGGCGCCGGGGGGTGCAGCTTTTCCCGCAGCGACAGCAGCGCCTACGCCAAGGCCGACGACAGCGACCTCACCGGCTCGATCGCGCGGCCGGCGAAGGATGCTCCCCCGACCGAGACCGATCTCGCCTTCACCCGCAACGCGGCCTCCGACGTCCTGAGCAAAGGCGACAAGGATTCCAGCCAGCACTGGGAGAATCCGGAGACCGGCGCGCGCGGCTCGGTGACGCCGATCGCCCAGTCCTATGCGGCCGAGGACGGACGCAAATGCCGCGATTTCCTAGCGAGCTACGTCAACGGCAGCACCGAAAGCTGGCTCCAGGGCGCCGGCTGTCAAAGCAGCCGTGGCCGTTGGGAGATTCATACGCTAAAGCCGTGGCGGAGCTAGGTTCAACGTCGCGATCCTAGTTGCAAAAATGCCACTCTCTTCCCACATGATCCGCAGGTGGGGCGGGGAGCCCTTTGAACAATTCGATTTCTTGAAGGAGACGTGACGAATGCGCGACCCCTATGAGGTCTTGGGGGTGCCGCGGAGCGCCAGCGCTGCCGCGATCAAGAGCGCCTATCGCAAGCTGGCCAAGAAGCACCATCCGGACAGCAACAAGGGTGACCCCAAGTCGGCCGAGCGCTTCGCCGAGATCAACTCGGCCAACGAGATTCTCGGCGACGAGGACAAGCGCAAGCAGTTCGACCGTGGCGAGATCGATGCCGAAGGCAAGCCGCGCTTCCAGGGTTTTCCGGGCGGCGGGGGGCCGCGCGGCCGCGCGGGTCCCGGTGGGTTCGAAAGCTATACGTTCCGGAGCGGCGGTGCAGCTGGAGGCCCGGGCGGCGGAGCGTTCGAGGACATCCTCAACAGCATGTTCGGCGGCGGAATGCGCGGCGCGCGGCCCGGGGCCGGCGGCGGTGCCCAGTTCGAGTTCGATACCGGCGGCATCGGGCTCGATCTCGACGTCAACGTCGCCATGTCCGTCTCGCTGGAGGAGTCGGTCAAGGGTGGCGAGAAGCGCGTCCGGCTGCCAACCGGCAAGGAGCTCAACGTCAAGATTCCGGCCGGCGTCGCCGAAGGCCAGCAGATTCGCCTACGGGGGCAGGGCGAGAGCGCGCAGGGCCATCCGCCCGGCGATCTCCTGATCACCATCAACATCGCGCCGCACCCGTTCTTCAAGGTCGAGGGTGCCGACCTCAGGATCGACCTGCCGGTGACGCTCTATGAGGCGGTGCTCGGCGGCAAGGTCCGCGTGCCGACCCTCGGCAATGCCGTGGAGCTTTCGGTCCCGAAAAACACCTCCAGTGGCCGGACTTTCCGCCTCAAGGGGAAGGGCTTGCCGAAAGCTGGCGGAACCGGGGATCTCTTCGTCACCATCAGGATTATGCTACCGGACGGGAACGACGCCGAGCTTGAAGCATTGATGGAAAAGTGGCGGGACCTGCACCCCTACAATCCACGCAGCGGGCTCGGCTAGCACGATCCGGAAAAGTGCACAGCGGTTTTCCGGAAAGATCGTGCGCAAACAAGAGGGCGCTATCCGAGGCCGCCCTCGACGGTCGGAGCATTCCCATCCCGAAAGGATGATGCTCAGCTCGCGCCTGAAGCGCGCATTGCGCTTCGACGCTGACGTTTATGACGTCCCGGCTGTCCGGCGGGGCAGCCGATAGAGAGGTGCGGCCTCGAGAGGGGGACCAGCGCGGTACCAAAAGCCCCAATCGAGGCCGCCCGCGTCGATCGGCGGATCGAACGCAGCTCATTTTCGCGTGATCATCCGGTGCGATAATGAGACGCGTCGATGTCCTGATTCCAAATTTTCAATGACGGAATCTGGGCACCGCGCTTATGCGGTTGCTCAGGTGCCGCTCTTCTCCACCTGGTCGTACACGGCCTGCGCCAGCCTCGTCAGCCGCTCGCGATCACCGCCGCCGCTGACGACGTAGCCGACGCCGCGTTCGGCCCAGAACAGCGCTCCATCCTTGTCCGTCTTGGCGTAGCGCATCTGGGTCGCACCACTCTCGGTCTTGGCGGTGTAGATCGTGTAGCGCTCACCCGAGGCGCCCTCATACATCAGGAACGACGCGGGACCATTCGGCCCCGGCAGGAGCCGGCCGCCGACGAGCTTCAGCCCGCTTGCCTCCAGGTTCGGCGCGAACACCGTCCAGCCGCAGCGCCGGGTCAGCCAGGCCTGGAGATGGTCACGCTCATTGCCGCCGACCTCGACGGGATGGCGGACCTCGACGACATAGAGGCGGTGGGCATCGAGCGCGTCCGCCGTAAAACTCTGGAACGTGGACGGCGCGTTGGCGGCACCATGCGCGACCCAGCCAGCCGTGCCGCCGGCGACGAAAGCAACCAGCGTGGCCGCGACGGCGCCATAGAGCCATTGCCGCGGGCGGCGTTCCAGCCGCTCGAGCTCCAGCCGGGCCGGCACCGGCTCATGGGCGACGGCGTCGTAGCGCGCGTGCAGCATCTCGGCCATGGCGCGCCAGGACTGCACGCGCTCGCCCTCGTCGGGATGGGCGGCAAGCCAGGCCTCGACGTCGGCGCGGCGTTCCGCCGGCAGCTCGCCGTCGACATAGGCGTGCAGCTCGTCTTCGGTGATTGGAATGTTGCGGTCGTTCATATCGGTCGTCTCTGGCTCTGCGGCCCAAAAATCCTTCGTGGTTCAACGTCGCTCGCTTCACCGGCATGGTGCGGGCGGACAGCTCGCCATGAACTTCATCCTGCCATCATTTCACCCGCCTGAGCGCCGGGCGCTCGCCCTCCAGCGAGGCTTTGACGTGGGCGCGGGCGCGGGCCAGGCGCGACATCACGGTGCCGATCGGCACGCCCTGGATGTCGGCGACCTCGCGATAGCTCATGCCCTCCAACATCACCAGCAGCAGCACCGAACGCTGTTCCTCGACGAGGGTGGCAAGCGCCTTCTCGATGTCACGTCCTTCGGCCTCGGTCCCGCTGGCATCCGGGTTGTTTTCCGTCAGCGGCATGAATTGCGGCCGCCTTGCCAGTGAGCGCCGCCGGTTCTTGTTGAGGTTGGTCAGGATCGTATAGAGCCAGCTCCTGACGTCGCCTCCAAGAAACAGGCGCTCCGAACGCAGCGCGCGCACCAACGTATCCTGCACCAGATCGTCGGCCGCATCCGCATCGCGCGTCAGCGCGCGGGCATAGCGGCGCAACGCCGGGATCATGGCCTCTACACTCTGACGAAACGCATTCATTGCGGTCTTGAAGTCCCAACGTTCGGCGCGAGCGCCTCAACGATCATAACACCCGAGCGGAACAGCTATTCCGGCACCTGAAACAGCGTTAACGCCGCGTATTAGGGCTGTACCGCAGGGGAGGGCTGGTGTACCTCCAGACCTCAACGAGAGCTCGACGGGACGTTCAAAAATGGCGCAGAATTCAGGTCTGATGCAGGGCAAGCGCGGGGTGATCTTCGGCGTTGCCAACAACCGCTCGATCGCCTGGGGCATTGCCAAGGCATGCCACGCCGCCGGCGCCGAGCTCGCCTTCACTTACCAGGGCGATGCGCTGAAGAAGCGGGTCGAGCCGCTTGCCGCCGAGATCGGTGGTCTCGTGCTTGGCCATTGCGACGTCACGGACGCCGCAACCATCGATGCTGCCTTCGCGGTGCTGAAGGAGAAGTGGGGCAAGATCGACTTCGTGGTGCATGCGATCGCCTATGGCGAGCAGCTCGACGGCCGCTATGTCGACACCACGCAGGAGAATTTCTCGAAGTCGATGCTGATCTCCTGCTATTCGTTCACCGCGGTGGCGCAGCGCGCCGAGAAGCTGATGACGGATGGCGGCTCGCTGATCACGCTCAGCTATTACGGCGCCGAGAAGTGGATGCCGCATTACAACGTGATGGGCGTGGCCAAGGCGGCGCTGGAAGCCAGCGTGCGCTATCTCGCCGCCGATCTCGGCGAGAAGAACATCCGCGTCAACGCCATTTCGGCGGGGCCGATCAAGACGCTCGCGGCATCCGGCATCGGCGACTTCCGCTATATCCTGAGGTGGAACGAGTACAACGCGCCGATGCGGCGCAACGTCTCGACCGAAGACGTCGGCGGCAGCGCGCTGTATTTCCTCTCCGACCTCTCGCGCGGCGTCACCGGCGAGGTGCATCATGTCGATTCCGGCTACCACGTACTGGGCATGAAGCGCCCGGACGCGCCGGACATCTCGCTGAGTGGCAAGGATTGACTTTCAGTCGACATGCCGGTGCCCACGATCTACTTCCTTCGCCACGGCGAGACCGAGTGGAACGCGCTCGGGCGACTGCAGGGCACCAAGGACGTCCCGCTGAATGCGCGTGGCCGCGTCCAGGCCGTGCAGGCGGCCGGCATTCTGGCCGATCTGTTCACGCGCGAAGGCAGGGACAGAGCGGCGCTGCCTTACGTGTCGAGCCCGCTCGGCCGTGCGCGGCAGACCATGGAACTCGCACGCGGCAAGCTTGAATTGCCGCCTTCGGACTATTCGCTCGACGATCGCCTGCGCGAAATCGGCTACGGCAGCTGGGAGGGGTTGACGCTGGCCGAGAGCGAGGCCTCCGATCCGGATGTCTATGCGAGGCGCTTGGCCGACAAATGGGCCGTCGCCCCAAGCGGCGGGGAGACCTACGCCGCCGTCCAGCTGCGCATGCTCGACTGGTATGAGTCGCTCCTCGTCGACACAGTCGCGGTCGCTCACGGCGGCACCTGCCGGGCCCTGATGGTGGCGCTGGGTATCGAGACGCCCGCCAGCGCCGCCGAGCTCTATATCGAGCAGGGCGCCGTCTATGTGTTCCGCGACGGCCGGCTGGAGAAGTTCAGTTAAGCTCCTCACCGTCGTTTCGGGGCGCCCGAGGGGTGAACCCCGGAAGAGATTCCGGGTTCGATGCTGCGCATCGCCCCGGAATGACGGAACGGGGTTGAACGCCGTGTTCCCGGGCGCTACCACAAGTCAGCACTGACTGACGAGCTAGAGACGGATGTCCTTCAATACCTTCGGCCACATGTTCCGCGTCACCACCTTCGGCGAGAGCCACGGGGTGGCGATCGGCTGCGTGGTCGATGGCTGCCCGCCGATGATCCCGCTCACCGAGGCCGACATCCAGCGCGATCTCGACCGCCGCCGGCCCGGTCAGTCGCGCTTTACCACCCAGCGCCAGGAGCCGGACCAGGTCAAGATCCTGTCCGGTGTGATGGCGCATCCGGAGACCGGCGTGCAGGTGACGACGGGCACGCCGATCGGGCTCCTGATCGAGAACACCGACCAGCGCTCGAAAGATTATTCCGAGATCAAGGACAAGTTTCGCCCCGGTCACGCCGACTTCACCTATGAAGCCAAGTACGGCCTGCGCGACTATCGCGGCGGCGGTCGTTCCTCCGCGCGCGAGACCGCGATGCGGGTTGCCGCCGGCGCGATCGCGCGAAAGGTGCTGCCTGACGTGAAGGTGCGCGGCGCGCTGGTGCAGATCGGCCCGCACAAGATCGATCGCGACAAGTGGGACTGGGACGAGATCGCCAAGAATCCGTTCTTTTGTCCCGACAAGGACAAGGCTGCGTTTTTCGAGACCTATCTGGACGGCATCCGCAAGAGCGGCTCCTCGATCGGTGCGGTACTCGAGATCGTCGCAGAAGGCGTGCCTGCAGGCCTCGGTGCGCCGATCTACGCCAAGCTCGATTCCGATCTGGCGGGCGCGATGATGACCATCAACGCGGTGAAGGGTGTCGAGATCGGTGCGGGTTTCGGCGCGGCTGAGCTCACCGGCGAAGAGAACGCCGACGAGATGCGGACCGGCAATGACGGCACGCGCTTCCTCTCCAACCATGCCGGCGGCATTCTGGGCGGCATCTCCACCGGGCAGCCGATCGTGGTGCGCTTCGCCGTGAAGCCGACCTCCTCGATCCTGCAGCCTCGTCTCACCGTCGATCGCAAGGGCGCGGACACCGAGATCTTCACCAAGGGCCGCCACGACCCCTGTGTCGGCATCCGGGCCGTTCCCGTCGGCGAAGCCATGATGGCCTGCGTGCTGGCCGATCATTTCCTGCGCGATCGCGGGCAGGTCGGCCGCTGAGTTCTCACCTCTCCCGCAGGGAGAGGTCGGATCGCATCAAGATGTGATCCGGGCGAGGGGTTACAGTCTCACTGAGACACCGCGGATGGACGCGTAGTGTCACAGCACCAGCCCACCGCGCAGCTTGACGTCCCCACAACTTCGTCCGCAAATGCGGACATGCAAAACTCCGAGCTCCAGCGCATCACCAACTGGCTGATCGACGGCGCGAGGTCGTCCGGAACCCCGGCCGAGATGATCGCGGACGTCTGCGAACAACTGGTCGAAGCCGGTTTGCCGCTATGGCGGTTCGGCATCTTCATCCGCACGCTGCATCCGGAGATCTTCGGCCGCAACTTCATCTGGCGGCAGGGCGAGGAGGTCGAGATCGGCTCCGTCGATTTCGAGATTCTGGATACGCCCGAATTCGCCAGGAGTCCGCTTCGGATCGTGTTCGAGCAGGGGCTGGAGGTCCGGGGACGGATGGACGATCCGGACAGCAAGCGGTTTCCGTTTCTCGATGACATGCGCGCCGAAGGCGTCACCGACTACGTCGCGATGCCGATGCCGTATCTCGACGGCTCGATCCACGCCACGAGCTGGGTGACGCGGCACCCTGGCGGCTTCAGCGACGAGGACATCGCGGCGATCCGCTCCATCGTGACGCCGCTGGCGCGCGTCAGCGAGATCATCAGCCTGCGCCGCACCGCCGAGATGCTGCTCGACACCTATGTCGGCAACCGTGCCGGCGCGCGCATCCTGGGCGGCCAGATTCGCCGCGGCCATAACGACACCATGCAGGCAGCGATCTGGCTTTCCGATCTGCGCGGCTTCACCGCGTTGTCGGACCGCCTGCCGGCCGAGACCGTGGTCGAGATCCTCAACCAATACTTCGATTGCCAGGTCACCGCGATCCGCGGTCATGGCGGCGAGGTGCTGAAATTCATGGGCGACGGCCTGCTCGCGGTGTTTCCGATCGACGAATATGTCGGCGATGCCGCGCATGTCTGCGCGCGGGTGCTGGAGGCGGCGCGCGAGTCCCGCGCCAGCGTCGAGGCGCTCGCCTTTCCGGTCGGCGACGTCATCGAGCGCTTCCGCTTCGGCGTTGCGCTCCATGTCGGCAACATCCTCTATGGCAATATCGGCGGGGGGAACCGCCTCGACTTCACCTGCATCGGACCGGCCGTCAACCTTGCCGCAAGACTTGAGAAGATCACGGGGCGCCTGGGGCGGACCGTGGTCGCCTCGGAAGGTTTTGCCAATGTCTGCCGCCACGACTGGCACCAGCTCGGCGAATTTCCGATCGCGGGCTTTTCCAAGGCGCAGCGCGTGTACGGGCTCGCGGAGGAGACGCCGGTGGTGATGGCCTGACGCGCAATGAGCTGAATGTCGTTCATCGCCGCACGACGAATCGCTATTCCTCCGGTTCGGTCGTGAACAGCAACGGATAGCCCTTGGCGCGGCCGGCGTCGGTGGCGCGCGTGGCCTTGGTCTCGGCGACGTCCTTGGTGAATACGGCGACGACACAGGCGCCGAGCTTGTGTGCGGTAATCATCACCTTGTAGGCCTGATCCTCGGTCATGCGGAACTCAGCCTTCAGCACCAAGGTGACGAACTCTCGCGGCGTGTAGTCGTCGTTGATCAGGATGACCTTGTGCAGCCGCGGCCGCTCGACCTTGGTCTTCGCCCTGGTTTTCGGCTTGGTGACGGCGTCGTTCATTCCGCCTCCTGGACACGGCGGGCTCGGGTTCCCTGCCGGAGCGATCAACCCGCGGCCTTCGCACCATATTGCAGGACCTGGACCTTCTCCAAGGTGATCAGCCCGCTCGACATCATGCCATCGAGGATTGGCAGGAATGCGTTGATGTTGTCCTCGCTGTCGACGATCTCGATCAGCAGGGGCAGGTCTTCCGACAGCCGCAGGATTTTCGAAGTGTGCAGCCGGCTCGACTTGCCGAATCCCATGGGACCGCGCAGCACGGTGGCGCCGGCCAGGTGTCGCTCGCGCGCGGTCATCACGATCGCTTCACAGAGCGGCTTGCCGTCGATGTGGTCGCTCTCGCCGATGAAGATCCGGAGCGAAACAGCCTGAGCGGGGATTTGCATGATCAGTTCCTTGTCAAGCGATTGTAGCGGCTGGCCATCATATGCCCTGCCCATACCGACACCAGCCAGCAGATGACGGACGTCGCGACATAGGCGAGCGCCGTGTACTTCATGCCACCGTGGAGCAGGCGGAAGGTCTCCAGGCTGAAGGCCGAGAAGGTGGTGTATCCGCCGCAGAACCCGGTCAAGACGAATTGTCGGTGCTCGGGCCGTGCCAGCACGCGGCCGTCGGGGCCGGTCAGGGTCGCGTAAAAGCCGATGACCAGCGAGCCGGTGGCGTTGATGAACAGCGTCGCGAAGGGAAAGCCCGGTCCGGTGTCGAGCGCGAGCCCGACCAGATAGCGCGTCAGCCCGCCGACGATGCTGCCCGCGGCAACCCAGGCGTAGAGTATCGCGCTACGCCAGCGATCGGCGGAGGACGGAGCGTTCATTCGCCTCTACCCTCCAAAGCTGTCGGCGACGAGGAAGCCGCAACTGACGGAAGCGAGGCACAGCCCGACAGAGAACACGACATTGCCGAGCGCCGGGAGCGGTTCGCCGCTCCGCGCGAGTGTCAGCGTTTGCAGGCTGAACGAGGACACCGTGGTGTAGCAGCCGAGAAACCCGGTCACAGCGAACAGCCAGGGATCGGGTGAGGCGAAGACCGAGCCCGGATGGGTCGCCAGCGCGCCCACAATGCCGATCAGGAAGGCGCCGGTGACGTTGATGGTCATGGTGCCCCACGGAAACGTTTCGCCCAGCCGCCGCGCGATCGCGCCGGAGACGAAATAGCGCGCGCAGCCGCCCAGCGCGCTGCCGATCACGATCGCAATTGCTCCGCTCAGCAAGGTGAACAGCCCCCCGACATCACTTGTCCTCTGCCGCCAGACCGTTGCCGACGGCAAGCAGCCCCACAAGCGAAACCAGCGCGAAGCCGAGCCCTGCAAGGAACGTTCCCGCCGGACCATAGGCGTCCCACAAGGCGCCCGCGATCACGCTGGCGGCCAGCAAGGCAAGCCCGGTGAACAGGTTGAAATAGCCGAATGCGGTGCCGCACAGGCTCGGTGGTGCGGCATCGGCGACCAGGGCCGAGAGCAGCCCTTGCGTCAATCCCATATGCAGCCCCCATAGCACGACCCCGAGCGCGAGGCCCGTAAGGCTCGGCAGCAGCGCCAGCGCAAGATCGGCGCCGGCGAGGAAAACAAGGCCGAGCGCGAGCAGGCCGGTGCGGTTGATCCGGTCCGACAGCACGCCGGCCGGATAGGCCGACAGGGCGTAGACGATGTTCATCAGCACCAGCACCGCCGGCACCCACATCGCGCTGAGCCCGATGTTCTGCGCGCGCAGGATCAAAAAGGCTTCGCTGAAGCGCGCCAGCGTGAAAACGATTCCGACCGCGACGACGCGCCAATAGACGGCTCCGAGCTGCCGCATCGCGGCGAGATTGAGCGGATTTTTCGCAGGCGCGCGGGCCGGATCCGGCTCCGGCTCGCTCACCGCGAACGCGATCAGTCCGAAGGACAGGAAGGCCGGCAGCACCGCGACCCAGAACACGGCGGCAAAGTTGTCGGCCATCCACCACATCAGGCCGATCGCCAACAGCGGTCCGACGAAGGCGCCGATGGTGTCGAGGGATTGCCGCAGGCCAAAGCTCGCGCCGCGCAGGCCGACGGGAGCGATATCGGCAATCAGCGCATCGCGCGGCGCGCCGCGAATGCCCTTGCCGACACGATCGATGAAGCGCGCCGCCACCACCCATTCGACGCTTGGCGCGAGCGGGAACAGCGGCTTGGTGAAGGCGGCCAGGCCATAGCCGAGCGCTGCGAGCAGCTTGCGGTGCCCGAGCCAGTCCGACAGCGCACCGGAAAAGATCTTCGTGATTGACGCCGTCGCCTCCGCAATGCCCTCGATGAAGCCGACGGTGAGCGTGGAAGCGCCGAGCACGGTGACGAGATAGAGCGGCAGCAGCGCGTGGATCATCTCCGAGGAAATGTCCATCAGCATCGAGACGAAGCCGAGCACCCAGATCCCCCTGGGCAGCGTGGTGCGCGTAGCGTTCGGTGTCGTCGTCGTCACGTCTTCTCCTGGTCTTCGCCTGCCGGCCTTCGTCACCAGGCAACAAAAAACCCGCCATCGGCGGGTATGTCCATGCTCCCGCCAAAGGCAGAGGCTCTAAATTGCCCCACCTCGAGCAGGAGTCATCAGCCCATCACGATCATCGATCGCCGGGCGGTTGTCGGGGGACTCCATCCCCATCTATGCGATCAACCCTAGCATGGAAATCGCGCCGGACAAGTGGGCGGGGCGCTCCGTCCCCCTTCGGTTTCTCGCGTCGTGAGTCCAAGGCTGCAAGGGCCGGCCTGCGGCGTGATGGCGGCAGCACGGCGGCAGCTTTGCGCAAAGCGCTCAAATTCCGATCTCGAGATTTCTGAACCTGCGAATTCTTGACTTGAATGTGAAGCACAGGCGATCTTCGGCCTTTGCGGCAAGGCGATTGCATGTCACCATCGCGTCATACGACGGGAGACTGCGATGCGTTTGCTGTTCTCGATCGGGGCTGTGCTGGTGGCCGGCATGTTTGCCGGAGGGGACGTCGCGGGCATCGCGGCACCAGGACCTAAATTTGAATCGCCCGAGAGTCGACCTCGATCGCAGCGGCTTGCGGCCGACAAGGACGCGCAGACGGTCGACGTCGAACTGATCCTCGCGGTCGACGTGTCCTACTCCATGGACATGGACGAGCTCGCGATCCAGCGCGAGGGCTATGCGCAGGCAATCCAGTCGAAGGAGTTCCTGCGGGCGCTGAAGTTGGGCCCGAACGGCCGGATCGCGGTGACCTATTTCGAGTGGGCCGCCTCCAGCGACCAGAAGATCATCATACCCTGGCGGCTGATCGATGGACCGGAGACGGCGGACGCGGTCGCCGCCGAGATCATGAAGACGCCGATCCGGCGCGCTTCGCGCACCTCGATCTCGGGCGCGATCACGTTCGCGATGCCGCTGTTCGACGAGGACCCCTATCGGGGCTTGCGCCGTGTCATCGACATTTCCGGCGACGGTCCCAACAACAATGGCGGTCCGGTCACGGTGGCGCGCGATGCCGCCCTGGAGAAGGGCATCGTCATCAATGGCCTGCCGATCATGGTCAAGGAGCCGTCCTATTCGACCATGGATATCGACAATCTCGATTTCTACTACGAGGACTGCGTCATCGGAGGTCCGGGCTCCTTCGTCATCACGATCAAGGACCGCGACAAGTTCAAGGAAGCGATTCGCACCAAGCTGCTGATGGAAGTCGCTGGCCGCACGCCGGAGCGCCCCGTGATGCGTGTTGCCGACAAGGAGCCGCGCGTCAACTGCCTGATTGGCGAGAAGATCTGGTCCGACCGCTGGGGACGTTAACGTCCCCGGCTGAGACCTTTTGCCCATCCGATCCGGCAGTTGAATTTAACTGCTCGTTAACCGGTGCATGGCCCTAATCAGACTGTTTCCTTCCGTTTCCAGCCAGCATTCCGACGTTGCTGGAACGAACGAGAGCGGGTTTGTCGAACCTGCCTTTGAGCAAACATGGCCATCGTCACGTCGAGCACCAGCCAGATCTCGCCCGTCAACGAGCGGATGTATCGCCAGAGTGCTCTGCTCGGTGACTGGAAGGGCAATTGGGTGGGCAACAACCAGCCCGTTGGCTTCAAGGTCGTGAACATCCGCGGCGCCCGGGCGCAGGTCGAGTACACTCACAACGGGCGCACCGAGCGCGGCTTTGCCGAGGTTCAGGGCACGCTTATCACCTTTGGCGGCGTCACGGTCGGCACCAAGGACGGCAAGAATATGGTGATGCTGTTTTCCTTCGGGGGCGCTGGCAAGCAGACCGCGAATCTCGAGAAGCAGGAGCCGCCGGCTTCCGACAGCCGCCTCATGGGAAGCTGGGGCGGTTATTCCAGCGACAACGGCAAGAGCGCGAGCTTCAAGGTGCTCTCGGTCAACGGCAATGAAGCCCAGGTCAGCGTCACCACCGACGGCATCACCCGCCAGGGCACCGGCATTGTCTACAAGAACGTCATCATGTTCGGACAGACGCAGATCGCGACCGACGACGGACAGAACGGCAAGGTCATCTACCAGGTCGGCACGAAATCTTTCGTGGTGCCGGTGACGAAATATCCGCCGGCGGATTCATCGTCTTCGGTCGACAAGACAGCTTAGCCGTTCACGGCGGTGTCCCGCCGGGTTGCGTCAGCGTCTTCAACCGTTGGTCGAATTGCCGCAGGATCGCGCAGGCCTGCGCGAAACCGCCGTCGCCGATGATTCGCCAGATTTTCGTCGAATTGCTCCACCAGATGGGGAATCGTCATGGGCAAGCGGGCCGTCTCGAGGAGTGCGCCCTTTTCGTTGATGAGATATCGACGGTTCAGTGCAAACAGCACCTGCAGTTCCCCGGGGGGCGACCTGCAGCCGTGACACCGGCGCGGTCACTCCGCTGGCATTGACGATGTTCGAAGAGTATAATCGCGAAATTCTTGACGGTAATCTGAATGATCAAGCTTGCACTTTCATGTGCTCTTGCAGCGCTCGCGGTGCTCTGCTTCGGCGGAGAGCCGGTTCATGCGCAGGTCGCGCCGCTGAGATATTGGATCCCCGGCGGACCTTTCGGCCTCAGCGGTGGTGCCGGCCAGAGTTCCGACACCTACGGCAACTTCGCGAACTTCAATGCCGTCGATGCGGATTGGCGCACCAGCTCTGCGAGCGGCTTCTTCGTCGGCGGCGAACGCGGCAATCTTGGTTTGAGCGGCTTCAGTCATGCCGGCCCGGTCGGTAATTTCAGCGCGCTTTCCTATGACAGCACGCAGTTCGGCTATAACGTCAAGACCGCAGCCGGCATGCCCGTCACGTTCTTCGCCGGATTCAACACGTTGAACTACGGCAACGGCATCGGCAGCTCTCTGGCGCCGCTGACCTCCATCGCCACACCCGGCTATGGCGGGTTTGCGGGTGTCGAATTCAAGCCGACCTCCAACCTCAGCCTGTCGTTCGGGGTCGGCTATACCCAGCAGCAATCGGGCCGCATGGACAGTGACATCAACTCGTCGATGCTGCCCGGCGAGTCGCCGGCCTTGGGTGGCCTTCGGCGTTAGGATTGCATCACCAGCTCCGGTGGACGCCGTAGCGATTTCGGCAGATCCGGGCCGGTTCCGAAACGCATCACGATGTCGGGACGCCGTTCGCCGAGGCCGAGTGACGCCCCGAATTGCTGCCTCAGCGCCGCCACCTCGACCGGCTGGTTGATGAAGGAATATTTGAGTCCCAGCGCGGTCGCCTGCAGACCGAAGCGCTGGCAGGCGCGGCCGACCGCGATCCAGTGCGACTTGTCGCTGCGATCGGCAGCGAGCACGACGACGCCCGCAGAGCTGTCGAGCTCTTCGCGGTATTTCTTGTTTTCCCCGCTCTCGGTGAAGAAGAGCTTCAGAAGCGGGCGCGCCACCCAGGAAGGCAGCGAGGGATTTCCCGACGCGGGCGAGAACAGCCCGTCCATGGTCGCGAGTGCCTCCGTCTCGTTGAAGCGAATCCAGCTGGCGAGCTCGCGCATGAAGGCCTTGTCGCGCATTTGCGCCGAGTTGCCTTCGAGCACGTAGTCGGTGACACCGGCGATCGCGGCGCGTTCGGTCATCAGGATCGCGGCGACGTTCGGTCCGCGACAGGCATCCTCCAGCCGGCGCAACATCTCCGGTGCGGCCGGCCTGCCGTCGAACGCAGCGCGGGTGCATTGCCTGATCGGAATCGCGGCGGCCAGCGCCGATGCCGCCTGCGGGGCCTCTTCGAGCGTGATCACGATGCGGTCGCCGTCGACCGCCAGATCGGCGTGCCAGCCCAGCGTGGACGCGGCGAGCACGAGGTTTTCGGCGGCGCAGCCGAGACTGACGAAGAGGTGGTGATCGTCCGGATCGACGGCCGGACAGCGGCGTGTGAAGTCCGGCGCAATCGCGATTGCATTGCCGCGAACCGAGAAGATCCAGGGCTGGGTGTTGTGACTGTTGGCCGCGAGGGTGGCAAAGCGCACGAGCTCGCGATCCCTCGGCGCAGCTTGCAGCGGAGCCCGCGACGTATTCGCCGCCTCGTCATAGGTCCTCGCCGCCGCTGCCGCAGAGGGGGCGGTGACGGCTACCGCGGAAAGTCCGAGCGAGCTCGCGATGAATTGTCGTCGGTCAACCACAATGTCGGCTCCGCGTCCCCATGGCGCAGAACGCTTTTAGTGCCAACCGAGGCTGCGACGATTGACCGGAATCAAGGTCGGGATCTCGACGACCTACCGCGTGAACCGCGCCACCAGCTCGACATGGGCCGTGTGGCGGAACTGATCGACCGGCACCACGATCTCCAGCCGATAGCCGCCGTCGATCAGCAGCCGCGCGTCTCGGGCAAAGGTTGCGGCATTGCACGACACGGCGATCACGACGGGCACCTTGCTCGCGGCGAGTTTCAGTGCCTGGGCCTGCGCGCCCTGGCGCGGGGGATCGAACACGACGGCGTCGAAGTCGCGCAGCTCCGGCGGCACCAGGGGGCGGCGGAACAGATCGCGCGGCTCGGCCTTGATCGGCTTCAGGCCCGGTGTGCGCGCAGCCTTCGCGAGGGCCGCGATGGCGCCGGCGTCGCTGTCATAGGCCGTGACGCGGGCCTTCTCGGCAAGCCGCAGTGCGAACGGGCCGACACCGCAGAAGAGGTCGGCGATCTCCCTGGCCTTGCCGATGTGTTCGGTGACGAGAGCTGCAAGCTCTTCTTCGCCTGCCACCGTTGCCTGCAGGAACGAGCCGGGCGGCAGCGTCACCTCGGCGCGGCCCATCGTCACCGTTGGCGGCAGGCGTTGCAGCACCAGCTCACCGTGCCGCGTCAGCCGTGCCAGGCGATGCTGCTCGGCGACGCGCGAGAGCGCCGTGATCAGCTGAGTCGGCAGCGGGCCGGAGCCGCGCACGTCGATATCGAGGCCGTTGGCGGTCGCGGTGACCTGGATGTCCAATGGTTTGGTCACCGGCATCTTGGACGTCAGCGGCTCGGCCAGCGCCCAGGCGGCATCGAGGGCGCCCTCGAGCGCGGGATCGAGGATCGGGCAACGATGGATCGGGATGACGTCGTGTGAGCTTGCAGCCGCGAAGCCGACCTTGAGGATGTCATGCGTGCCGAACCGGCCGTGCAGCGTGATGCGCCGGCGCCCGGCGCCATGGGCGTCGACCAGCGGCGCGACCTCACATGCGATGCCGGCCTGCGCCAGCGTTTCCACCACGATGTTGCGTTTCCAGGCGCGATACGGCTCGGCCGCCCAATGCTGGATGGCGCAGCCGCCACAGACGCCGAAATGCGGACAGAACGGCTCGACACGTTCGGGGCTTGCGACCTCCACCGCGAGCAGCTTGCGGCGGTCGGGATGGTGGCCCGCGACGTGATCGACCTCGACGGTCTCACCGCCGAGCGTATAGGGCACATAGATTGCTTCGCCGGCGTCGACGCAGACACCGTCACCGCGATGGCCGACATGGTCGATCCTGACACGCTCAACCACGGCGCGCGCCCAGGAAGAATTCGATGTTGCCGTCGCCGCCCGCGATCGGCGAGGGGAATATCTCGATGTCGGTGCAGCCGAGGGAAGCGGCAAAGGCCGCGATGTCGTTGCAGATCCCCTGGTGCACGGCGGCGTCGCGGATGATGCCCTTCTTGTTGTGCTTCCGGTCGGCCTCGAATTGCGGCTTGATCAGCGCCAGCAGGCTCATCGGGGCGGCCGCCAGGGACAGCGCCACCGGCAGCACCGTCTTCAGCGAGATGAAGCTGACGTCGATGACGACGATATCGGGCCGCGCCGGCAGGCGCTTGCCTTCGTAGGACCGGATATCGGTCTCTTCCATCGACACGATCCTGGGATCGTCGCGCAGCGAGGGATGCAACTGGCTGGTGCCGACATCGATTGCGAACACCAGGCTGGCGCCGTTCGCCAGCAGCACCTCGGTGAAACCGCCGGTGGACGCGCCGACGTCGAGGCAGACATGGTCCTCGATCTCGATTGGGTAGCGCTCCAGTGCCCCGGCGAGCTTGACGCCGCCACGGGAGACATAGGGGTGCGCGGGCTCGGCCTGGATCACCGCATCTTCGGGAATCGTCTCTGACGGCTTTGAAACCTGCTTGTCGTCGGCCATGACGAGGCCGGCCTCGATCGCCGCGCGCGCCCGTGCCCGGCTCTCGAACAGGCCGCGCTCGACCAGCAATATATCCGCGCGCTTGCGGGCAGGGGACATCGGCTCTCCGGAGAAGGATCTGGCCGCTTATGTAGCCATCAATCGCGCGGCCGCCATCCGGACGCAAGCCTCGAAGGCGGCAAGATCGTGCCAGACGTCGATGGGTCTCGTGGCCGGCGTCACCAGAGGGCAGCCGTGCAGCTCCAGCGCATGGATCATCATGAGGTTGTCGACGAGACCGAAATCCTCGACGGTCAGCCCCTGCGCGTCGACCAGCCGTCCGTCCTCGGGGACGACGTCCATGAAGCGGCCGGCTCGGTCGGCATAGGCCGCGTCGTCGTTGGAATAGGCGAGGCAAAACTTGCGACGGCCGGCCATGTAGCCCAGTTCGTAGACGGTGCCGGGATCGGCGCCCGGCCCGCGAAACGGAGTGAGATTGGCAATGATGGCGTCGGCCGCGTCCATCATGGCCACGTTGCCGCAAAAGATCTGCCGCGATGCGTCGGGAGCGGTGAGATCAATCGCGTTGTCGAGCGGATACAGGCCGGTAAACCCGTATGCAGCGCAGATCGCGGCCTTCTGTCGGCCGACCTCGACCGCATCCGGCAGGAACACGTCGGGGCCTGCCAGATAGATCTTCATGGGGGCGAAGCCGGAATAGTTTGGATCGAGGTGCGAGCCACAGTGCGTGCCTTGCTCCCTTCACCGCCTGCGCGGGAGGGCTGGGCGGAGGATATCTCAACACGAAGACTCCCAGAGGAATAAGCCCTCACCCGGATCGCTTCGCGATCAGACCTCTCCCGCAAGCCTTGCGGGAGAGGTGAAGAAAGCAGCCGTCAGGCGAGCTTCACCGTCTCGGTCTTCACGTCCTTGCCCAGTGCCTCGAACACCTTGGCGACGATGCCCTTGGCGTCGAGCCCGGCGCGGGCGTACATCGCGGCCGGAGTGTCGTGGTCCTGGAATACGTCGGGCAGCACCATCGAGCGGAACTTGACCATGCCGGTGTCGAGCACGCCCTGATCGGTCAGGTACTGCGCGACATGCGAGCCGAAGCCGCCGACCGAGCCTTCCTCGATCGTGATCAGGATCTCGTGGTCACGGGCGAGCTTGAGCACCAGATCGGTGTCGAGCGGCTTCATGAAGCGCGCATCGGCGATCGTGGTCGACAGGCCATGGGCCGCGAGCTCGTCGGCCGCCTTCTCGCATTCGGCAAGGCGCGTGCCGAAGGAGAGCAGGGCGATCTTGCTGCCCTGGCGGATCATGCGGCCCTTGCCGATCTCGAGCGGAATACCGACCTCCGGCATCTCGATGCCGCGGCCCTCACCGCGCGGATAGCGCAGCGAACTCGGACGGTCGTCGATCGCGACCTGGGTCGCCACCATGTGCACGAGCTCGGCCTCATCGGCCGCCGCCATGATCACCATGTTGGGCAGGCAGCCGAGATAGGCGTTGTCGAACGAGCCTGCATGCGTCGCGCCGTCGGCGCCGACGAGGCCGGCGCGGTCAATGGCGAAACGGACGGGCAGGTTCTGGATCGCGACGTCGTGCACGATCTGATCGTATCCGCGCTGCAGGAACGTCGAGTAGATCGCGCAGAACGGCTTGTAGCCTTCGGTCGCAAGACCGGCGGCGAACGTCACCGCGTGCTGCTCGGCGATGCCGACGTCGAAGGTGCGGTCAGGAAAGGCCTTGTTGAAGATGTCGACGCCGGTGCCCGACGGCATCGCCGCGGTGATGGCGACGATCTTGTCGTCCTTCTGCGCTTCCTTGACGAGGCTCTGGCCGAACACGTTCTGATACGCCGGCGCATTCGGCTTGGCCTTGGCCTGGGTGCCGGTCGCGACGTCGAACTTGACGACGGCGTGGTACTTGTCGGCGGAAGCTTCCGCCGGGCCGTAGCCCTTGCCCTTCTGCGTCACGACGTGGACCAGGATCGGGCCGGTCTCCATGTCACGGACGTTCTTCAGCACGGGCAGAAGATGGTCGAGGTTGTGGCCGTCGATCGGGCCGACATAGTAGAAGCCGAGCTCCTCGAACAGCGTGCCGCCATCCATCATGAAGCCGCGGGAATATTCCTCGACGCGGTTGGCGCGATTGGCGAGGATCTTGGGCAGGCGCTTGTTGATCTGCTTGGCCGCATCGCGCAGCGTCCGATAGGTCTTGCCGGAGTAGAGGCGCGACAGGTAGGCGCTCATGGCGCCGACCGGCGGCGCGATCGACATGTCATTGTCGTTGAGGATGACGATCAGGCGCGAGTTCATCGCACCCGCGTTGTTCATGGCCTCGTAGGCCATGCCGGCCGACATCGCGCCGTCACCGATCACGGCGATAACGTTGTTCTTGCCGCCGGAGAGATCGCGCGCCACGGCCATGCCGAGGCCGGCGGAGATCGAGGTCGAGGAATGCGCCGCCCCGAACGGATCGTAGTCGCTCTCGCTGCGCTTGGTGAAGCCGGACAGGCCGCCGCCGGTGCGCAGCGTGCGGATGCGGTCGCGCCGGCCGGTGAGGATCTTGTGCGGATAGGCCTGGTGGCCGACGTCCCAGATCAGCCGGTCGCGCGGCGTGTCGAAGACGTAATGGATCGCGGTGGTGAGCTCGACCACGCCGAGGCCCGCGCCGAAGTGACCGCCGGTCACCGAGACGGCATCGATGGTCTCCTGCCGCAGCTCGTCGGCGACCTGGCGAACCTGCTCGACCTTGAGCTTGCGCAGGTCTTCCGGCGTCCGGATGGTGTCGAGAAGCGGCGTCTTACTGTATGCGTTCACGGCGATTTCCAATTTGTCAGCGCCGGAAGGTCATTCCGGTGCGCGATGGGTTTGCACAATATCGGCGCAGCGCGAGTCCTCAAACCGTCGGAGCCACCTGCATGGGGCAAGGCCCCGTCTTCAAGCTTAGGTAAGCTTAAGTGCGCTCCGGTTCAGTCTCTGTGATCCCTGTCACTTAGATCGGCTTCGCCCGTCCCAAGCCAATTTCATTAGCAGTTTGAAGCACTTGTCGTCGGTAATCGGTGCCCACGCAAGGCTTGCAAAAGCCACACTCCGCGCAGCTTTACACCAAAGCTTGGGCCAAAGCCAACCCGCCGGACCGATTGGGGGTATGCAGGTGCAACTGGCGGGCCAGATTGGTTAACCGTAGCCCGGGATGAGAGGTTCCGGCCTTGATCGGTTCTTCGGCAGGCTTTTTTGCCTGAATGAGAGCTTTTTCGCCCTCAGCCGCCGGTTCCGGAACGTGGACGGCATCGATTCGCCCGTACGGAACCGCGATGCTTCATGGAATAGCACCGTGCGGTCGTGAAAGCGACGCGACTCCCGCGCGCCCGTGGAGACATTTCGCGGCGCCCCGCGTCGTCGGGAGACTGGGAGAGCTCCGGCCTCACTTACTGGACGTCGAGCGGCGCAGTGCCGGTGGCCTGGCCGCTGGCATCGGTCGTGATCTTGTCGACGCGCGCCTCGGCCTGGCGCAGCAATTCCTCGCAGCGCCGCTTCAGGGCCTCGCCGCGTTCGTAGATCGTCACGGATTCCTCGAGCGGCACCTTGCCGTCCTCGAGCCGCTTCACGATCGTTTCGAGTTCCTCGATCGCGTGCTCGAAGGTGAGCCTGGAGACGTCGACTTGAGTATTTTCGGCCATATCCGTTTCCGATTGCCCGATTCGCTTCACGTGAGAGAAAGCAGAGTTTTACGGGCGCAATGTGGCGGGTGCGTCAAGCGCCCATCAGGGCGCCGACATGCGCCGTAACAGATTCTTTCAGTCCTTGCAGGTCATAGCCGCCCTCGAGCACCGAAACAATGCGGCCGCCGGCGGTCTTGTCGGCGAGATCCATCAGCTTGCGCGTCACCCAGGCATAGTCCTCCGCGCGCAGATTCAGCGAAGCCAGCGGATCGCGGAAATGCGCGTCGAAGCCGGCGGAGATGATCAGAAGCTCGGGACTGAATGTCGTCAGCTGCGGCAGGATCAAATTTTCGAAGGCTGAGCGGAATTCGGGGCCGCCGTCTTCGGAAGCGAGAGGCGCATTGACGATGGTGTCGTGATCGCCGCGCTCGCTCGTCGCGCCGGTGCCTGGAAACAGCGGCATCTGGTGCGTCGAGCAGTACATCACGGTCGGGTCCGACCAGAAGATGTCCTGCGTGCCATTGCCGTGATGCACGTCGAAATCGACGATGGCCGCACGCTTGATGCCGTATTTGCGCTGCGCATGGCGCGCGGCGATGGCGACGTTGTCGAAGAAGCAGAAGCCCATCGGCTTGCCGATCTCGGCGTGATGGCCGGGCGGGCGGATCGCGACGAAGGCGTTGCGATGCTCGCCCGCCATCACCGCCTCGGTCGCCGCGACTGCGCCGCCGACGCCGCGCATCACCGCTTCCCACGTGCCCGGCGACATCGAGGTGTCGCCGTCGATATAAACCTGCCCGCTGGTCGGGGCGATGTGGCGAAGCTCGGTGACGTAATGCTCGTTGTGGCAGAGCGTGACGAGATCGAGATCGCCCTCCGGCGCCTCCTCGCGCGCCAGGAACTGGAAGCGCTCATGCGACAGGGCCTCTTCCACCGCGCGCAGCCGATCCGGTCTCTCAGGGTGTCCCGGCGGCGTGACATGGTCGAGGCAGGCCTTGTGGGAAAGGAGAAGCGTGCTCATCAGGTCGGCCTCAACGGGATGCGGGCTTTTGACGTCGTTGGCGCATCCGGCGCCAAAACGCAATGCAAAACCCAATCTAGGCGCTCGGCCGGGAATGGCAAAGGGTGGTCCCGCGCCGGCCGGATTGATCCAGATCAATTCACCCGCAGGATGCGGGTGGGCGGTAGCGGCCCGATCGGCCCGTGCGTGCGGAAAAACGCGAACAGCGCGTCCGCGTCGTAGCCGCCATATTGCGGCGCCGCGCCCTGCTTGGCGACGGTGAACCCGTCGCCACCGACCGCGAGATAATCGTTGAGCGTGACGCGGTAGCCGCTTCCAGGTTCGACTGGCCTGCCGTTGAGCGTCATCTTCTCGGGCACGATGCGCTCGCCGAATGGCTTTGATGCATCCCAAGTATAGCTGAACCCGTTCGACACCTGGAGTATTCGCGGCCGCTTCGGATCGAGCCATTGCTGCTCCAGCATGTCCTTGAGCTGACTGCCCGTCAGCGTCATGGTGACGAGCCGGTTGCGAAACGGCTGGCTGGCGAAGACATCGCCGAACGTTATGGCTCCATTCTCCTTCGGAACGATGTCGGTGCGAATGCCGCCGGGATTTGTGAGCGCGATGACAGCGCTGCCATCCTTCGCATCGCGGGTTGCGAGCAATTGCGCGTCGGCAATGACATTGCCGAGCGCGCTTTCGCCGGCCTCGTTCGGCACGCGCGACAGCGTCTGCGTCACCGAACCTGCCGGCCGATTGGCGATCGGCGCGGATAGCTTGTCGTAGGCGTCGATCAATGCGGTCTGCTCGGGATCCCTGGCCAGCGAAGCATTGGCGACGATGACGTTCTCGGCTTTGGCACTGGCGACGTCGCGCGTCGTGGGATCCAGCTCGAGGTCGATCGCGGTGACCAGCGTGCCATATTTGTCGCCGCTGGTGACGAGCCGCCCGTCGATGTCACAGACATAGGCACGGTGGGTGTGGCCGCTGACGACGACGTCGACGGCGCGATCGAATTTCTTGACGATGTCGACGATCGGCCCCGCAATGCCCGGGCATTCATTGTAGTCGCCGGCGGGCTCGCCACCCTGGTGGATCAACACCACGATCGCTTCGACGCCACGCGCCTTCAACTGCGGCACGAGTGCGTTCACCGTCTCGGCCTCGTCGCGGAATTCGAGCCCGGCGATGCCCGATGGCGAGACGATGCCGGCGGTCTCCTTCAAGGTCAGCCCGATGAAGGCGACGGGAATGCCGTCGAATTCCCGGATCTCGTAGGGCGGCAGCACGCTCTTGCCGGTCGCGGTCTCGATGGTGGAGGCGGCGAGATAACGGAATTTGGCGCCCGTGAAGGAATGTGGTCCCTGGCAGCCGTCGACGGGATGGCAGCCGCCGTTCTGCATTCGCAAAAGCTCGGCTTTGCCCTCGTCGAATTCGTGATTGCCGACCGAGCTGATCGAAAGGCCCATCATCGAGAGCGACTCGATCGAGGGCTCGTCGTGGAACATCGCCGACAGGAAAGGGCTTGCGCCGATCAGATCGCCAGCGGCGACGAAGATGGTGTTCTTGCGCCCCTCGCGCAGCTGCTTCACGAGCGTTGCCATGTACTCGGCGCCGCCGGCCGCCACCATCACCTTCCTGGCCCTATCCTCGGGATCGCCGATGAGAATGCCGCCCGGCGGCGGCCGTAGATTGCCGTGGAAATCGTTGATCGCGAGCACGCGCAGTTCGACCGGCGCGGCGGTCTGGGCCGAGGCGGGAAGGGCGCAGGTCAGCGCGAGCGCAGCAAGGATGGATGGAAATACGTATCGCATGGAACCAGATTAGTCGTACCGCGCGAAGATTTCACGAAACCTTTTGTTGAAGCATCGCGCGTGCCCACGCTCCCACCCGCCCCTTGAGGGGGCGGGTCGGTTCGCATGGAATGCGAACCGGGGCGGGGTGGCAGACTATCCTCGTACGAGGTGCTGGAGAGCTTTGCGAATTCTCTGAAGGTGTCAGCGAGAGTCTTCGCGTGGCTCACCCCACCCCGCCCGCGCGGTGCGCGAGCGACCCTCCCCCTCCAGGGGAGGGTAAGAGCCGCGCCTTACACCTCACCGCTTCTTCCGGTTCGCGAAGGCGTTGAACGCCGCCACCGCTTCGTCCGACTTGAGCCGCTCGGCGAACAAATGTCCTTCCTGGTCGATGCGGCGGGTGAGCTCTTCGGGCGGCGCGCGCAGCAGCTTGCGGGAGGTTGCGACCGCCTCGGCCGGCAGCCGGCAGATCTCGCGCGCCACCTTGCGCGCCTCGACCTCGGTATGTCCCGGCGAGACCACGGTGTTGACGAAGCCTGTGGCATGCGCCTCCGCGGCGGTGAAGGTCCGCCCCATCACCAGCATCGCGAAGGCGCGCTGATATCCCATGGTGTTCGGCATCAGGAGGCTGGCCGCGCCGACCGGTGCGAGCCCGAGATGGATGTAAGGCGCCGAAAAGGTCGCCGCGTTCGAGGCCAGCACGTAGTCGCAGTGGAACAGCATCACGGTGCCCATCCCGATCGAGGCGCCGTCCACGGCTGCGATGATGGGCTTGGCATTGAGGGCGAGCGAATAGAGGAATTTGGCGCCATTCGACAGCATCTCGGGGCGCGAGGCGTCGGCGTGCATGAAATCGTCGATGTCGTCGCCGGCGGTGAACACGCCGGAGCCACCGGTGATGATCATGCAGCGGATATCAGGATTGTTCTGGGCGGTGTCGATCGCGCGGCTCATCTCCCGGTACATGTCCTGGGTGATCGCGTTCTTCTTGCCCGGGCGGCGCAGGGTGATCACGCGCGTTCCACGCTCTTCGGTGACGACGATGTTGCCATTCGGCATGAGAGCCCCCTGCGCGCGCTCGCGAGTCTTGCGAAGCATCAGCCTACATCATCTCGCAGGCGTGCCAATGCGCTCCTCAATCTTTTCGGCGCCGGCTTCCCATGAGTTCGGGCATGGCGCCCGCCGCCGTCTCGCGCCGCAACAATTAGCTACTATGTTTGATTTGAAAAACCAGTGGTTGTAGTGCACGATCTTGCGCCGTTCCATTGGCCGACTGCTCAATTGATGATTGCCGAAACCCGCATTGACGAATCCTCACCGCGCTATCGCGGCTGGCGTGTCGTGCTGGCTTGCTTCCTGATGGCCTTCTTCATGTTCGGGTTCGGTCTCTACGGCCAGGGCGTCTATCTTGCCGAGCTCCAGCGCGCCCATGGCTGGCCGGGCACGCTGGTTTCCGCGGCCAGCACCTTCTCGTTTCTGCTGACCTCCGTGCTCGTCGTTTTCACCGATGATCTGCTCGAGCGCGTCGGACTGCGCGCGCTGATCCTGTGCGGCCTGTCGGCGCTCGGGGCGTCGACCGTGTTGCTGGCGCTGATGCAGACGCCCTGGCAGCTCTATCTCGCCTATGCGCTGATGTCGGTCGGCTGGACCGGCATGGGGACCGTGGTGATCGCGACCGTGCTGAATTCCTGGTTCGAGCGGCGCCGCGGGCTCGCGCTCAGCCTTGCCTTCAACGGCGCGACCTGCGGCGGCATCATCCTCGTTCCGCTGCTGCTATCGCTGACCGGCAGCATCGGCTTTCGTTCGGCCATGCTGGCGGCCACGCTGGTGATGATGGCGCTGGTGCTGCCGGCGGTCGTGACCTTCATCGGCTGGCCCGCCGGGATGTCGCCGGTCTCGGACGGACGTCCGATCGCAGGGGCTGTGGCCGCACCGAGCCATTCGCGCAAGGCGCTGCTCGCCAACGCGGCGTTCTGGACCATGGTGCTGCCGATCGCGATGGCGCTGCTGGCGTAGATGGGCTTCATCATCCACCAGGTGTCGTTTCTCGAGCCGCTGATCGGCCGCTCCGCGGCAGGGCTCGCGGTCACCATCATGGCGGCGATGGCGGTGGTCGGGCGCCTGTCGCTTGGCCTATTCGTCGACCGGCTCGATCCGCGGCTCGCCTGTGCGGCGTCGATGACGAGCCAGGCGACGGCGCTGTTCGTGCTCCTGCAAAGCACGAATGCGACGGTGCTGCTGGCATGCTGCGCCGTCTACGGCTTCTCGATCGGCAACATGATCACGTTTCCGCCATTGATTATCCAGCGCGAGATGGGCTCCAGCGCCTTCGCTGCCGCGATGGGGTTGGGCACATCGATCAGCGGCATCGTCAGCGCCTTCGGCCCGGGCATCGTCGGTCTCGCGCGGAGCTTTACGGGCAATTATACCACGGCGTTCGCGCTGTGCGTCGTGCTCGATCTCGTCGCGGCGGGCATCGTGCTGTGGCGGCCGGGGAAGAGCGTAGCCCGAATCTCCGCAAGCTAAGGGGAAGGCTCGCGCACGATATTCGATGTCGTGGCGAGCAGGTCCGGCTTACCCCAGCAGCACCGCATCCGCCGCAGCGATCGACTCCGCGCCTTCCGTGACCGTGCGCTCGAGCGCCGGTGCCTGCACCGTGATGTTCTCGGCAAAGAAACGCGCCAGCGCGACGTAGCGCGCAGCGTCCGCGTTGCCTTCGGTCTTGGCGGCGAGCGCCTCGGAGGCGAGCAGGCAGCCGCCGAGCGTGGCGCCGAACTGCTGCAAATAGGGCGTCGCGCCGGCAAGCGCCTCGTTCGGCGCGGAAGCGACGCGCTCCAGGAGCCATTTGCTGGTGCGCGTGAGCGCCTCAATTGCCTCGCGCAGCTTTGCACCCGTGGTGCCGAAGCCGGGATCGTTGGAGGCCTCGACTTGGCTGACGGTCGCTGCGAGCTCGTCGAGCAGCGCCCACACCGACGCGCCACCATTGGCCGCGAGCTTGCGCGTGACGAGATCAATCGCCTGGATGCCGTTGGTGCCCTCGTAGATCGCGGTGATGCGGGCATCGCGGTAGTGCTGGGCCGCGCCGGTCTCCTCGATGAAGCCCATGCCGCCATGCACCTGCACGCCGAGATAGGCGACCTCGTTGCCGATATCGGTGGAATAGGCCTTGGCCATCGGCGTGAGCAGCGCCGCGCGTGCGGCCGCATCGGCGCGCACCTTCGGGTCCTTGGCGCGCGTCGAGACGTCGATCGCGACGGCGGTCGCATAGCAGATGGTGCGCGCGGCTGCAGTCTGCGCCCGCATCCGCATCAGCATGCGCTTGACGTCGGGATGAACGAAGATCGCGTCCGAGCTGTCGCCCTTCTTGCCGACCGCGCGGCCCTGCTTGCGCTCCTGCGCATACGACAAGGCCTGCTGGTAGGCGCGGTCGGCAACGCCGACGCCCTCCAGGCCGACGCCGAGGCGGGCCTGGTTCATCATCGTGAACATGCAGCGCATGCCCTGGTTCTCTTCGCCGATCAAAAAGCCGATCGCGCCGCCATGGTCGCCCATGGTCATGGTGCAGGTCGGGGAGGCGTGCATGCCGAGCTTGTGCTCGACGCCGCTGGCGAAGATGTCGTTACGCGCGCCGAGCGAGCCGTCGGCATTCACCATGAACTTCGGCACGAGGAACAGCGAAATCCCCTTGGTGCCGGCAGGCGCGTCCGGCAGGCGGGCCAGCACGAAATGCACGATGTTGTCGGTCATGTCGTGCTCGCCATAGGTGATGAAGATCTTCGTCCCCTTGATGCGGTAGGTGCCGTCGGCCTGCCGATCGGCGCGGGTGCGCAGCGCGCCGACGTCGGAGCCGGCCTGCGGCTCGGTCAGCTGCATCGTGCCGGTCCATTCGCCCGAGACGAGCTTTTCGAGGTAGACTCTCTTCAACTCGTCGCTGCCATGGGCGTCCAGCGCCTCGATCGCCGAGGCGGTCAGCAGCGGGCAGAGGCCGAAGGCGACGTTGGCGGCGCTCCAGATCTCGGTGCAGGCGGCGTTGATCGCGATCGGCAGGCCCTGGCCGCCGAAATCTTCGGGGCCGGACACCGCGTTCCAGCCACCCTCGGTCCAGCGCCTGTAGGCGTCCGGCCAGCCCGGCGCTGTGGTGACCCTGCCGTCGCTCAGCTTGATGCCATGCTCGTCGCCGACCTTGTTGAGCGGCGCCAGCACGTCGGATGCGAACTTGCCGGCTTCCTCCAGCACGGCGGCCGCGAGGTCGGCGTCGAAATCGCCATAATGGCCGGCCTCCACGGCGGCCTTGAGGCCCGCGCCATGGTTGAGCGACAGCAGCATGTCAGAAATCGGCGCGCGGTAGGTCATGGCTCACTCCCGGGGACAAATATTGGCGCCGTATTCTCACGAAACGGGGACGGTCTCAACTGGGAGTGGCCGGTCCGGGAACGGCGCTTTCGTCGGGCGTCGAAAGCCGGCCCAACAATAGAGCGCGATGCCGCCCCAAGCCGGCGCCTGTGGTATTTTGCCCCTGCAGGCGGTTGAAATGCCGCGCCTCTCCCTATAGACCGGCACCACTTGAGGGAATCTGCGGTAGCCCGTGCCTCCGCCGTCCCCTGAAGACCTGATGGGGCGTAGCCAAGCGGTAAGGCAGCGGATTTTGATTCCGCCATTCGGAGGTTCGATCCCTCCCGCCCCAGCCATATCCAATGCGCTGAGTTTGCAGAATAAATTGCATCGCTCGAATTGGAATTCGGAGCGCATCTGCAAATTCATTTGCTCCCGCTTCTGGGAAATTCTGTGCCGGTTTCGTTGTGGTCGAAGGCCAATGGCGGCGATTGCGGGTTTTGAAAGCCGCTCAACAAAAGCGAACTGAGTGGCTGAATGCCATTGGGCAGCGACTGGCTGTCGATTGAGCGTCCGGTTCGGAGCTGACATTGCGATGCCTGCTCGCGAGCTTCGCATATCTGAATTGGAGAAGTCGGCGATCATGCCCCTGCGCCATGTCGGCACCCGGCCGGGCTGGCGCGCCTGACAATGTGCAGCCTAACTCGGCGGTGAGACGGGTCGTGGTTTCAGGACAGCGCGGTCGCCCCGATTTTCGTTCGACGTTGCACCTCGAAATACAGCAACGAGTCGATCGCCTTCCCAAAGCTCAACGTCGTGCTCACCATGCATTTGCTCGGCCCGACGCCTCGCGGCCTGCTCGTCAATGCAGTCGAGCTTTGCGGCGCAGATCACTCGCCGGCTGCCATCCACCACGAACACTTTGTACCGCATGATGGTCGTCCCATTAAAAACGGGACCATCATCGTAATCGAATGTCCGTCTCAGGCAGTACCAAACTACGCGCAGACGCGCGGAACTTTGCACGTGTGACAATTCGGCTATACCGGCGGTCAGGCAGCCCCGCCCCAGGGTAGTGCGTTTCAGTGGCGTGGTCTTATCGTGTGCCGAAGCGTGCGGCTCGAGCCCAAGATCGAAAAGCCCCCCAGCGTCATCAGCAGCACACCCAACCAGGTTACCGTCCAACTGCGCTCCTCGTCGTGCGCCTCTGCAATGCGCGCGCCCACGGGGATCGCTGGAGGTGCGGGCGCAGCCGCGAGAAGCTGCTCGACATCGACTTGGCCCGGCGCGGAGGGCTCGGGCGCAAGCCGCCGGCTGTGAAGTTCGGCGACAGATGCCGCTGACGTCAGGGCGGTTCCCGCATCGCGTTCGGAAGCTGCATCGAATACCTTGATTTCGGGTACGGATGGCTGAGGCGGCTCGGCCGGCGCGGAGCGCAGCAACTCAGCACGCGCATCAACGACCGCGCTCCGCCTGCGCCGCGCGGTCTCGTTCTCGTCCACACGGGCGACGGGATCTTTGGTTGCGCGAGAACGAACGGGCTTCTTCACCGTCGCGACTCCCTCGGCCAGGAACCAGCACCTGCGATGACCGTCCATTCGATAGACCCAATGCTGGCCGTTGGGCGTCGAGTTGCCAGGTCGCCCCAGGCAGTCCGCTTGCGCTGGAGAGGTTCGAGCGGGTTCGCGGGGAGTGATATTGAACAACTCGGCCAAAGGGTTCGAGAGCGCAGGTGTCCCTGAAAGAACAAGAACCCAACCAGCGAAGCAAAATCGCAAATAACCGGACATCGAGAAACTCCCGGTGTTGCGCCCCCATCCGGCGCGAGCCTTCGCGGCGACATGGGCTCGCATGCGACTTAAATCTGGCAGCGTGATGGATTAATTGTGGTCCCTGCCGTCCGAATTGATAGTGCCGCCCAGCACTTCTGGGCTCAACACGAGGCGGCGCGCTCGATTGATCGAACCACCGCTTTTCGCCGGGTATCGATCCCGCCCGTGCACGCGACGCAGTCGCCCGTTCGTTCGCTGTCGCTGCGGCGACTTCTGCAACTCATCATTGTGATGTGGATCGTACGAATCCACGCCCGGCCGGCGGAAACATGGTCAGGTCGCGGCAGATCGTCGCCACGTGAGGCGACCATTCGTGTGGGCGCCAATGCGGCCACAGGAAGTGGAATTCACAGATATCCGCTCCCCGCGGACTCGCAGGTAGTTGCCACTTCGCACGGCGTAGGCCCACCCTATACGCAACGTGATTCGGGAAGATGATAAATCTGGAGCAGTTCAAGGACATGTCCATTGATGAGCTGTGGGACCTCCACAGCGTCGTCGAAGCTATTCTTGCTGCGAGGCTCATCGCCAAGAAGGACGAGCTTGAAAAGCGTTTGGGACTACTCCACACGAAATCCCCGATCAGCCGTCAGTCAGAGCATTGATCCGCCGAGTGCTGCAAGATCGGTCTATATCCGCGCCGGGATAACGACGCCGCGCCCGCCGCGAGTTCTCGCAATGGGCATGCACCTCGAGGCATGGCCGGCGCGAAAGCTGCCGCATCCGCACAGACGCGCCCAATCTAAATAATTAAATGCGCGAAAGAACCATAATTAATATGGATTAATATTTAATATTGGATTACGATAAGTCAATTGTGCCGGACGAACGCACAAGGATCTCGGAAGAGACGACTCCAGCATCCCGCTTAAGCCCCAGGACGCAGGAGCCGTTTCTCCGAGTGCTCCGGTGAGAAGTCTCGGATTGAGCGTGCCCGCCTTGTTGGACGGTGGGTTGAAGAAGCGAGGCTATCCCCTCGATTGTCGCTGGTCATGCAGAAGCAGATCGCAATTGCCCTTTGGTCGTTGGCCGCCGCATGCGTGCTGGCTTTTATTTTCGCGGCGCTCGTCTCGGGCCGCGAGTTCCGTAGTTCCCACAAACGTGCGAGCACGGCAACAACTCAGGTTTCAAGTTCGCTCGGCAGTGGCCTGTAACCGAGAGGTGCAGCATGGAGAAAGATCGCGATCATGCCGGGCAGGCTGCCGCGCGAAGATGGACGGTTGCTTGGTCGGCAGCTCCGAGCCTTCCACACAGCATCGTCGAGTACCATAGCGGCCGGTTGAACAAGCCGGCCTTGAGCACATCCCGAGGTGTCGACCCACGTTTCGAGCCGCCCGTTCGCATGCTCGCGAACGACAATGACGGTCCTGAGCCACTAGAGCCTTTCCCGGACGGCTGGTGGGCCTCATCGTGAGAACTTTCCTTTCGAAAGGTTGTCTCCGCCCCCACCAATTCCCTTCCGTTGGATGCGGCGCGTACCGGCTGTCAAGACGGCGCGGACCTGCCGGCGCGCAGGCCTTCGCTCGGGTGTCAGGGCTGCGATCGCCGTCCGAGATGCGCGGGGCCGCCGCGGCATCGATCAGAACCATTCACTTGACAATTGCAACGTAGCTAACGTGAAGGGTAATTGGGAATTTCGAGCCATCCAATCTGACACGGAGACTCTTGGGGTGATAACCGGCACCAATCAGCGTTCCGGTTTTGCCGCACAACCGTGGCCCGGCTGAAGGCTTCACCTCGATGCGAGAACCGATCGTAAATTCGCCCTCGATCGTACCCTCGATTGTAAGCGGCTTTTGCATCGCTTTCGTTTGCACCACATCGGAGCTCGTTCGGGTCCGCACCGCGGCCGAGAAAAGGGGCGCGGTATGGACATTGTCGTGACCGGTACAATTGCGAATACATCTCCCAATCGGAGTTTTGAGATCCGGGGCACCGGGCCGGAAAGACTTCGAATCGGAATCCCCCGATCGGCGATCGGATGCCAGTTCATCTCTAGGAACTTCCAGCATAATAAATCGGATGGAAATTTAAATCTATATAATCCTAAAGCCCGGTCCAGCCGCAGGCGCGGGGCGAACGCAACGACCTTCAGTTGTTCGGCCTGGCTCTCCAGCCGTACTCCTGATGCTGGATCGTCGTAACCATATCGACGTCGTTGCCGGCCGACAGGCGCCAGGCCGCCACCCCGAAGCACAAGGTCAGGGTCAGGGTGAGGGCAAGCAGAAGCATGGAAAGGAAATGGCTCACGCGTGTGTACCCGCAAGATCCGAAACCACCAGCGAGAGCGAGCACAGAGACGCGATTCGGAAAATGCAGACGGTCTGACCCATCGACCGTTTTCCCCATCCGGAAACTGGCCAAGGCCGCTCACGATACTGACCGTGATCGGGGCGGGCGCAACGACTGTCCGCCGAGCGGGCAGGTTGGACGACGACCCGCTATCTGTGAAGGTATTTGGGAGGCTGGGGATGGGAGCAGAGGCGCGCCCCGCGGAGTCCGCTGGGATCTGCGGACGGTAAAAACAAACCAGGCAAAGTCGACGAGCGCTCGCCCGATGCAGAGATGCTGTCGCTGCCCCAATTGCGGGCCGCTAGACCTGTTGCCGGGTAGGTGGAACTGAGGTTGGCGTGAGTGCCTTGAAGTCCAGCCTTTGGGACGGCGCCGGCCTGATGCTCGGCGGGCGAGGCACTAGGCCTCGAGCGCCATCATCGAGCCCTGCTGATCGCGAAGTGTGAAATAGGCCATTTCCACAATCGCGGAACGGGAATATCATGGGGACTTAATTCATGTTGTTAATTATATTGTGAGGGGCCAATGGATGCTTATAGTGCGCGTCTCCAGCGGGTGTCTTTGGAAGGCCAAAAGCTGAAAGATATAATGCTGGAGATCCAGCGGCTACGCAGGCTTATCAACCTGGCAGAGGCTGAAGTAAGAGGCAGACGACAGAACGGCCGCCCCGCAAGAAGGAACAACCTCAGGCTCGTCATAGACACCAGCGTCTCAACAAGCGTCAATTCTCACTGACCTCTTTTCGAGGGGGATTCCGATGAGACTAGCTCTGCCTTATACCGGCCTTGCTGTTTGTCTCGCTGTCGCGGTCTGGCTTACCTTGGTTCACATTCTATAGGGCGATCAAAACAGGTGCTCCGCCAAAAGCCTCTGCGGCGACGAGCCGACAGGCTTGGCCGAGGGGCCGTGACGAGCAACGATGGCGGGGTGCACGACCATTCGTGGTTCTGCATCAGTGCGTTTCGGCTGTCGCCTCCGGGCTTGCAGCGCTCGAGAATCTGCGGAGCCGGGTGTCAGGGGTCGAGGAGAGCAAAGCGGCAAGATGCCGGCGGAGCCCGATCCTCCATGAGACGCCTCGTTGGCTATCCATCCGGCAAAGTGCGATCAACGAACCGCTACGCAACGAAGCGCTACGCAGTGATGGGCGCGCTCGATCCGGCGGTATTCAGATTGTCTTCGATTGGCGGCAGCGAGGAGTCAGCCGTGCATCGTTCGACATGCCGACGAAGGGTGTCATTGGCCAAGTGCTCCCAGAACTCAGCCTCGGCGAGAAGCCTCCAGCTTCGATCAGGATAGTGCGCAGAAGTCTGTCGGCACAACAGCGCCATCGCGCGCAAGCGGCGTACGGTCTCCATCCACTCCTCCCATTTATTCTCTCAAGCTTATTTTCCGATTTGCTTGGGAGTAATTATTATTATGTCGAATAATCAATTTTTGAGCGGCCCGCTTCGGCGGGCAGGCAGCTTGCGTTTTGTTTTCAGATCGTCCATCGCATGCGCGACTGCCCGGCTCCGTTGCAGCGACGCCTTGATAAACGAGATGCGCAGGACCAGAAGGACAAGTCCAGTCCAGGTGGAACACATGATCGGCAGCGGTGTGTCGCCGGCGGTCGTGTGGCTCGGTAGAGCAATGGCATCCGGAACGCCGCGCTAGGATTGGATCCGCGTGCGGTAATTCGTCCCGGACCGGGGCCTTCGCGTCCGCGACGCCGAGCCCGATCTCCGTCTTTTCCTGGAGCTTCGCGCTTCCGCCCTTCGTACTCTCTCTCGAAGCCGTTCCAACTGAGCAAGCAGGCTAACGAGTGCGACTGCTGTGTGACGCAGAACAGCCAAGCGGCTGCAAACCCCACTACTCACTACGGTACCCCAAACGTCCTTGCTGGATCCGCAACGGGAACCTTGACTTGTGATCACGTGCGAGCGTGACATCTAAGAGCGCGATGCGACCAGGATGAATCGTCATCGCGCTTTTGGTTGTTGTTCAAGCATGATCTCCGCGCAAAACGCGCTCCGTGTTTGTCGCGAGGGAAAACCGCTGCGCACTTGACCCTGATCATGCTTTGACTCGGTAGAATTAGCCGAGGGATCGTCAGACCGTCAGTTCGCTTTACGACAATACGTGGAGATATTTTCGAACGTCTCTTCGAAGACCTTCTTCAAGACAACCATTTGACGAATGCATGCGGCATGACACGGGTGAGGACTGATAGCTCCATCATCAGGGATCTCGCGAGGCTGGGCTCACATCGAGCCGGTGCCTGTCGGCAGCAACGCCGCTCCAGCTGAATTCAGCAAGCGTGGTGCCAGAATAAGACGGTCCGCCCCAACCCGCGCGCTATCACTCAGTTCGGCCGGACGACCGATTCCTCCACCCAGGCCTCGCGAGCGAACCAGTGGTGATTGGCACGACAGTCCGGGCAATGAGTATTGCCATAAAACACAACGCTCCGCAGGAAAGTCTCACGGTCGGACATGATACCGGTGGGAATCACGCGACCAGTCTGCGGGCATTTGACCATGACCATACCCAAATGAACCTCCCTTGAAAATTTCATTCGTTGTTGAAGCGAAGAGAACCGGCCGGCTGGAGTGCGTCGTCGTCAGTGCGGGTTACTTGGGGGGCATCGCGCACTGAGGGTCGATTGGTCGAGCAAAGGGCGGCGTGCTCGCGACGGCGCTTCTCCAACCGGTCGGATCGCTGCCTGAGCGATTCTCTGGATGCTGCCGGACTTCGGCTCGGCAGCGTGAGTATCGATTATGCGACCGCGCTCGGGAGCTCCTTGGGTGCCATTGAAAGCGGGCCGATCCGAACAGGTGCAGAATTGTGCCTCGCGACGAAAACGATCGTGCTGCCCATGATGGGCCAATCGGCTAACTCGATCACTGGCTTCGCTCCCCGTTCATCACTAGGTGAATGTTCGTTGTCGAAGGTAATGTGCAAATTGAATCTGGCGCTGTCAGTCTGGTTTGCGACTCTCGGGCGGTTTTATTTCTTCTCGGTCATTCATCCGGGGCAGTGCAATAAGACGAGCCGGGCCGCAGCAAGGCCTCGTTCGGTGACCCCGTCCCCGCCATCGCTTCGATGCGTTGTGCCTTCTTGGTATCCGAATGGCCGCATTCGGTTCGAACGCGAAACGGGTTTTTATTATATGGCGAGGATATAAAATATGTTGTTAATTGCCGGTGATGACGTAAGCTAATTCTTTAGAATTTTTCGGTCGGAGGAGACGATGTGGGAATCAATTCATAAGCACAACTCCGCCTCGGTTGCACAGCAGTTGGCCCAAATGCGCGCGGAATTAGCGAGCATACTGGAAAAGGAACGCGTTCTGAGGGAGCGGAGTGCTGATCGAGAAATTTACCGGTATTTACTGGAAGCTCGCCGGCTGGTCGCGCGGCCGAGCTTTCTGGGAGAACAGGTTCTGAAGATCTCTCCGACTGTAGCAGGCGAGGGCAGTCAACTGGCGGCGTAACAGGGATCTCATTGCCATTCTGAACGGAGGCTGCCGGGGCATCTGCGCCCGCTGATGCGGATTTGCATCGCTACGGTACGGTGGTCTCGACGGCGTTCCGGTGCGGTTGGTCCCATTCCGGATGCGCGGAGCCATTTCTTCTTTTGCAGGCCGGATCGTCTTTCTGAACGGGGCCCGCGCCGTTTGGGCGGGGGGCGTGTACGTCCCGACGCCCACCGAGCGTGCCCGCTCATCCATGACCAGTTTCCGGATTATGGCCATTGGCTCGGCGACTTCGATCTTCGGCATCTTGTCGAGTTGCGCGACCTGGGGAATTCCATCGGGGCCTGGATTGGAAGGAGCTTGCCCCCCATGTCTGGGGTGGCACCAGCGACGGTCACAGGAGCGTTGGGCCGGCATTTCAGGCAACCGGCGTCTCTGCAGTTGCGCAGAGCTAGGAATGCCCTCGACCGCCAGCATTCCGCTCGGACGATTCGTCGTTCTCACGAATCCTGAACTCGTCGAGCGTGTGCCCTGATTGGAGCGCAGCAACCAACCAGCGAGGCTGTTTACCACGTCCCGACCAAGTCTCCGTCGGCTGGAGTGGATTGAAGTATTTGGGCACGACCTTCGGGTATTTGCGACGCGGCGGGTGGCCCGTTCCGGTCTCGGCGGCGCCGCTTTCAGCTTCGGCGAACTGCTCCGGCTGGTTGAGTTGCGCAAGGCGCTTTTCGAGTTCCCGCTTCTCGGCCGTGATCTTCTCGGCAAGTATCTTCGTCAACTCCTCGTGGAGGAGCCAAAGTTCTTCAAAATCCATGGCTTCGAGATCTTGCCGATGCAGCATTCTCGTCACCGTTTGCCTGACGCCCGACTCATCGTCCCGACCTTTCGAGTGTCCCTTGTTCGAGTGGCGAATGAAACGACGGACCGAAGTCAGCGCTTCAATTGACGTGGTAATAAATAAACAGTATACTATTTAATAATTATTGCGAGGATTATTTATTAATTAGCCAAACGAAAATGATTGCAGGTAGATAGATCAAAATGGATGTTGTCGATTATCCTCTCAGGCGTCTCGCGAGTTCGGTCAGCCGGTTTGTCGTTCCGTCTGCTGCATTGGCCGACGTTCGGGCTTTGAAGGAACAAATTGAGCTTCGACGGCGTGCACTCTGCGACATCGAAGCCATTCGCTTTCAGTTGCTGCGAACGGAAGGGCGCATCACAATAAGCTTCCCCAGGAGAGGGAAAGGCCGCCGGGTACGCTCGTTGAGAGTGCGGCATCGGTAGATTGAACTCACGGCCGCGCAATTCATCTCTTCATTTTTAGAATTATCGCTTGTGTGCGGACGGGTCTGCACGTCTGGCGACGCCATCTCACTCTCCTGCAGTTAAATGTCGCGGGATAATCTATTTTTTCGTCTTGATCGGCGCCGGTTACTTAGTTAAGTGGAACACGATTTCGGGTCGGTTCCATACATTTTTTCCGGGAAAACTGACGCTCGGACTTGATAAATCAGCCGAGGAAGTATGATATGGGCGCAATCATAGGATGCTAACATGACGACTAGGAAGCTTGAACTAGAAGCAATGTCCCTTGACGATCTTTGGTCGCTTCACGAGGAAATCAGCGCAATTTTATCAGCCCGGATTAAGGCTGAAAAGCAGGAACTGGAGAAACGGTTGGCGGTGCTCGGGGGCGGTACGGGCGCTTTGGCCAATTCTTCGACGGGACCGGAGATGTCGCGCACCGGAAAGCCCAGACGCAATTATCCGCGAGTGCTTCCGAAATACCGGAATCCTCAGACGTCCGAAACCTGGTCGGGTCGGGGAAAGCGGCCACGATGGCTGGTCGCGGCCATAAAGTCTGGCCACAAGATCGAGGAATTCCGATTGGGCGAAGCAAATTCGAGGGTTCGGCAGCGGGCGTGATTTGATCCGATTGCGCCGTTCGGTTCACGTGGCTGAGAAGCGACTACCGGGCCGCCAGGAGTAATGCAACTCAACAGGCATTGCGGCCCCGCAAAACCTCAAGGGGAGTCCGGAGCAGGATCTCGAGATCAAGCCGAAGACTCCAATTGTCGATGTACCAGAGATCGTACTCCACACGTCTCTCAACCGTGGTCGCCGTCGGCGTTGGTCCTCGGCAGCCATGGATTTGAGCCCATCCTGTCAATCCCGGTTTCACTCGGCGTCGGAAGGCGTACTTTCGGACGAGCTTGTCGAACTGTCCGTCATGGATCACGGCATGGGGGCGTGGACCTACCAGCGACATGCTCCCGTCGAGGACATTCAGCAATTGCGGCAACTCGTCGAAGCTCGTTCGCCGCAACCATCTGCCGACCCTGGTGATGCGCGGGTCGAGAGGTGTAGCCTGAACGACGACAGGCCCATTCTCGAGCACATGCATTGTTCGAAACTTGCGGATGGAGAATATTCGGCCGTTGAAGCCACATCGCTGTTGCTTGAAAAGAATCGGGCCGGGGGAATCCAACCTGATTGCGACGGCAGCGATCGCGAGAAATGGTGCGCAGACCGTCAAGGCAAGTCCTGCACCGATGATGTCGAGCGTTCGCTTGCTTGCGCGCTCGATTGCGGTGAGGGAGCCGGGCTGGATCTCCACGCAAGCGGCACTTCCCAAGCTCCGTGTCGGATGTCGAAGCAGTTCGGAAGCAGCGCCAACCGGGATGAACACGATCGGGAATGGTAGTACCCTCAGGTCGGAGATGAAGGCACGAAGGTCGGCCCATCGTTCCGGCTTGGCCTCCAGCACGATTTTGTCCACTTCGGAATTACGAATGTGCTCAATGACGCGGGAGCTGATCCGTTTTCTGGAACCAGGGTCCGAGCCGACCGCAGGCAAGCCAAAGCGGCCCTTAACGCAATAGCCGAGCACCGAAAGAGTCTCCGACAGACCAGCATGAGTCGAAGACGGCTGATCGGTGAGCAGGACGAGATTCGTCCGAGCGAACCTTCTGCCACTGAAGCATTTTATCAGCAGTGTTCTGGTGACGCACCGTTGCGCAATCAAGGATGCCAGGCCGAGCGCGGCAAACAGGAGGCCGGAACCTCGGAAGAAGTGTGAATTGTCATTGAGCATTTCCACAGCGGCGGCCAGGACGTGCAACAGGATCCACGTGAGGCAAATGGCGCGAACTTGGCTTCGGAGTACGAGGAGTTCGGTTGGCCGATACAGTCCCCTGCCTTTGAGAATGTAGACAAAGGATACCGATGCTGCCGCTGCGTAGGCGAATGCCTGGGCTAGGCCGCCTGGTGTCGGGCTGGCGGCTGACAGAAGCGCCGACAGGAAGCCGGCGAACAGAATGGTCGCGATATCGGCGCAGATCGCTACGATTTCGATCGAGTCGTACCGGACTGGCCATTTGCCTTCGTCGGCAATGGATGAGGGTGGGTTGACGAGAGTCAGATCGCTCTCATGGTCGCCGATATGCCGATTGATGAAATTCATAGCTGATCTACAGAGAGCGCAGTCGGTCTGAAATTAATATACCATAAACCAATTCATGTTAATCAAATTAACTCGTGTAAATAAATGAATTTAATTTGCGTCGTTAAAGTGACCGCGACATCGGATCGGGGTCGATCTGGACGCGACCGTCGGGCGGCACGCTGCCGTAAAGGTTATGGGCCTCTCGATCGCAACTTCTGGACGTACCCCGGGTCGAGCTCCGAAATCGAGCTCTCGGCAAACGCCCTGCCGTCAGCCGATGCCGACTGGTATGCGGCGGCGATGGCTGGCCGGAGCGCAAGCCGGCCGGTAACGGCAACTTTGAGGTCGTGCCGGATGAGATCTCGAAGCTCGGGTTCCTTGATTGCAGTATCTGTGCCGAGAGCGACGGAAAGCCGCAACGGAATGAGATCCAGCGCGTTTGGTGCGGTATAGTAGGACATCTTGAGCAAGCTTGTCGCGTCAAGGCTCGCCGCGCGCTGCTTCGACAGCGCTGCAAGCATCAGCCAAATGTCGCCTCGAAGGGGCGAGTATTTCAGCACTGCAGCAAGAGCACCCAAGTCCGTGGATTGGCCGATGGTCTGCGGATCTGTGGCCCTGTCAGACTTGAGGCGCGCAGTTGCAGTGAATCCGGAGGTCGTCGTGACAGTCTCGCGCTTGGATTGGAGCGCTGAGATCCAGGCTTCGTTCGAACCGGCAACCGGTATAATTGAACGGCGATCACCAAAAGGCCAGCTTTGCGAGAGCATCCAGGCCGCTTGCGCAGCCAACAGCAGCCCGATCATTGTCAGGGCAACGCGGGTCGGAGTCCACGGGGAAGCGAAGATGGCCGGCGGAATTCGTCGCGCCGCCGTGGTTCGGTCGCCGGCTGCCTGCGTGAGCTGCCGCAACTCGATGGACTCCGCATCGCGAACTGTACTGGACAGGCTTTGGGCAAAAGCAAGGCCGTAAACCGCCGCGATCAGCAGCGAAGCGTATAGATCGAAAAGGCCGTTTTCGGCAAAGGCGAGTATCGTCAACGAAACGGAAGCGCCTGCGCCAAGGGCTGGGTATAGGTAAGCGTGTTTGCGGGACAAGGCGCGCCCGAACAGGATGCAGGTGCTGATGATGGTGACTATCAACAGGCCGCAGAGGAACGTGCGTCCCATTTCGACAGCGATCTCAGCGGCGGCGGTCGGCCGTTCGTGCATTGCGAGCATGCCAACGTCCCCATAAATCGGCAGAAGCGCAACAAACGTGCCTGCACCGGTCCCGATCGGGTGAATGTCCTGCAGCATCCGCTCGGTTGCTGCCCGGGTTTGCGTCGACAAGGCCATCGTCAGGTCGGCATTCCGATTGATCGGGATGAAGGCGAAGCTGGAGACGAACAACATGGCTGCGGTCGCGAAAACGCCGGCTCTGCCCCACAGGCCAAAGAACCATCTGCGAATAGCGACCACCGTGAGGATGGTGGTCGCTCCGAGCAGAACCGCAATCAGCGCGGTGGAGCCGCTACAAAGCGCGACTGCCGCAAGGGAGACGATCAACGATAGAATTGCGCAGATAAGAATGGCGAGCGGCCCCGCTGGCAAGCGAGGAGGCCGTCTGGGCTGCCACAACTGGTCGACCGCACGGATAGCCATCGCAGTGGAGAGAAGGACACCAAGCGCCGCCGCGGTCGAGCCTGTCCAGACGTGTTCGGCGGGCAGGGAACCACTCTGGTCGCTCTTTCTCCATATCGAAAATATGCCGATCGCGGCGGTGACCGATGCGAGGAAGTAGAGGACCTGCGCGGCGCGCTGCTTGTCCAGAGCAATGACTGCGGTGACCAGGGCGGAAGCGAGGACAACGTTGTAGTGTGAAAGCGCCAGTATCGTCTCGCGTACGTCAACCGAGAACCTCTCTTCGAGAGGTTGTTCCAGGGCCGCCGACGCTGTCGCCCAGATCTGACTTCCGAGACCGCGGAGCGGGATCGGGACAACCTGCAAGGCGATCCAAAGCACCGGTGCGGCGAGAGCCAGAATGAAGAGGGGCCGCAGAAGCTTGGCGAATCCGGCGAGGGTTGACGACGTGGAAAAGAGGCCGACGGCCAGCATAGCGGCGGCAAGGACGCCCGATAGCACCGCTGGACCCGGTAGGTCCTCGATCACGGCGAAAGCCGCAGCAATGGCCGCAGGAACAGCGAGCATCGTGGACTGGATAACCATTTTACACCATCTCTGACTCTGACCCGCCCAAGAACGGAGAGCATGTTGCAGAAGGCGCTGACTCCATCGTTAGGCCCGACGTATGCCAGAGAAAGTCATCCTAAGAGTCCGACAAGCCATATTTGATGTAGTGGCTGTCATTGTAGTAATCACTTCGGTGAGCGTCGTACCGTGCCATCGACCTCATATCAGTCTTGTTAAGGACGACGCCGATCAAGGAATCGGAGATGGTCGGCGCGGTATGCAAGGCATGTTGGACCACATCGATTTTCGTGTGTCCCCATTCGACGACAAGAACGTAGCAGTCGATCAGCGGCGCAGTGACGCGCACATCCACCAGAGGCGAGAGTGGCGGGAAATCCACAATGACGTAGTCATAGGTCTGACGCAAACTGTCGAACAGCTTGCTTATGTTCTGGGCGGAAAGGATCTCGCTCGTGTGAAGCAGGGGTCCGCGACGGACGGCCGGCAAGAATGCGAGATTGGTTCTGGGATCGTGCCACAGCGCCTCTTCGAGGGAACGCTTTCCGTTCGCCACCTCGAGCAATCCGAATGCAGCTTTCGGAGCCATGGCGGCGGAAAGCGAAGGGTTTCTAAGATCGCAATCGACTACAATAGCCCGTTTTCCGCTATGTCCGATGAGGTGAGCGAGAGAGGCTGCAACCGTCGTCTTGCCCTCATTTGGCAGTGCCGACGTGATTCCGATCACCTGGTTGGAGGCCTTCGCGGGGGTGTGGTCAATAGCAAGCTTGATCGAACGGATGGCTTCCGTGAAGCGGGAGAGCGGCATTCCGACGACAGCTCTATGAAGAGTCGGCACGTTTGAAATCGTGCGTGATCGCAGATCTTCCTCCGATTGCTGGGACCGGACGGTCGACTTCTGCGCCTTGGGCGGCGACAGCAAGGGGACCAGCGACAGGCACGGCAGCTCCAGTGCGGTCTCCACCTGCGAAGAGGTGCGAAAAACTCTGTCCATGACGTCTCTCAGAAGGGCCAGGCCGATCCCGAGTGCGAGTCCGGCGGCCAGGCCGAAGCCCAGCACCAGGTTTGCCTTGGGCTTGCTCTTGCGCTCTGGCGGAAAGGCGGGAAAGATCACCCGTGCTTCCGCAATCGGAAATGTCTCCTGCTGAGTCGCCCCCATGGAGTGCTGCAGAAACGCCTCGTGCATGGCGCGCAGACTCTTCGCTCGGCTTTCCAGGTCCCGGATGGTCAGTTCTGCGGAGTTCGTCAGACGTGATTGCGAGACGGCCCGGGCAAGTTGCTTCTCGAGCTCCTGCTGCCGCTGTCGGGCAGCTTCCAGTTCGTTCTTGCTGGCTTCGGCGAGCCTCTTGACCTCTTCGAGGATGGATGTGCGAATGTCACGGATCCGAGACCGCAGGTTGACAACCGCCAAATGATCCCGGCCGAACCGGTTCGACCAATCGGCCTCGCGACGCGACAATTCGAGATACTGCTGGCGCAGCGTAGTGATGATCGAGCTCTGGAGCACATCGGCGCTCGCCGCGTCAGGAGCGCTGATGGTGGATGAGCCGGCTGCGTTGGCGCGCAGAATCGCGTCGTAGCGGTTGAACTTGACCTGCGCATCGGAGGTCTGGGTTCGGGCGGCTACCAATCGGGCGTTGAGATCGTTGACGGGCTGATCGTCAATCGATTTTCCGCCGGTCGATACGATGTTGTTCTGGGACTTATATGCGCTCACGGCGCGTTCGGCCGTCAGTGCTTGCTCATTGAGGTTCTGGAGACGTTCCTGCAACCAACTGGCTGCCGCTCGCGTGGCCTCGAATTTGGCATTCATCTGGTCGTTGATGTACGCATTGGCGACGGCATTGGCGATCTCCGCTGCGCGATCCGCATTGCTCGAACTGTAGCTGACCTCGATGATCTTGCTATATCCGATCCGGTACGCGGTGAGCCGATTCACCAGCGCGGCAATCGCGCCTTCGTTGAGCGTGTCAGCCTTCGAATCGTGCTCTGGCTGCTGGCCACGGTTTCGAATGCGCTGCAGCAGCGAGCTGAACGACCACCGCGAACCGGTGAGATCTGGATCGTTGGCGAGATTCAGCTGCGTTATGACTGACGCTGCAATTCCCCGCGACCTTATCATTTGCAGCTGCGTTTCGATCTGGGCCGCGTCGACGACGGGCTCCGGAAGAAGTGACTGTTGCTGAACGAATTGAGCCCGGGGATTCGACAGCAAGATTTGTACCTGAGCGGTGTAGGTGGGGGGCGCGAACCGCAGGTAGAGCAGTGCAGCAGCGAATACGAGAGCCGCGGTGACGATGATCATGAGATATCGGCGTCTCAAGAAGACGATCACGAACTTGACGAGATCGCCGATTCCCCCGCCGTTGATTTGGTTCGACTGGGCCTGGCCGCCCAGAGTCAAACGTGTTCTGTCGGTCTGTAGATTGCTCTGAAGCATCGGGTACCTGTCTGGTCGGGGGGGCGCGTCGAATTGGCCGCTCGCGTGCGCGAGCGTTCTGGTTCGCGATTTATTAATTGAATATATATCAGAAAAATCTGATTGCCAAATTAAATGTTATTCGAGTATTAATTTGATGGTCGTAGCGAGATGGCGGCTTTGCCAGTCTTGCCGGCGCAGTTCTTGCGCCGGAAGGCACCCGCTGGATGTAATTAAATTAGGTCTGAATTCTTTTGTTAATGCGCGGTCCGTCGAAGCTCATGGTGAATGTGACAAGCGTGCCGGGCCTGTCCGATCATTCAACGACGGACGAACGCTTGAATGGGTGCCGGAGGACGTTTCCATGCTGGAAGTACGGTGTTTGGATATCCCGGATATTAAAATGATTCATACGGATCGACATTCCGACGCCAGGGGATACTTCTGTGAGACGTTTCAGCGATCTGCGTTCGCAGAAAAAGGCATTCTCGTCGATTTCGTTCAGGACAATCAATCCAGCTCGGACAAGGCCGGGACAGTCCGGGGCTTGCACTTCCAGCGACCGCCGTTCGCCCAGGCCAAGCTCATACGCGTGCTGAGCGGCGCGATTCTCGATGTCGTGGTCGATCTTCGGCGTTCGTCGGCGACCTTCGGAAAGCATGTAGCCGTCAAGCTGGACAGCCAAACGGGCGAGCAACTGCTTGTCCCGAAAGGCTTTGCGCACGGTTTCTGCACGCTGCAACCCGAGACCGTCGTGTTCTACAAGGTCGACCAAGTCTACGCTCCAAGCCATGACGCGGGGCTCTATTGGGCCGATCCGGCACTCGAGATCGAGTGGCCGGTAACGACAGATGAAGCCCAGGTGTCGCCAAAAGACAGGTCGCTGCCCGGGTTGGATCAGCTTGCAGCCGTTTTTGAGTGACGGAGAGCGGTCGGATGCGCGTTTTGGTGACCGGGGGAGCAGGATTTATCGGTTCTGCAGTGTGCCGCAGCCTGGTGCTGCAGAAGGGCGCTGCAGTGATCAATGTCGATAAGCTGACCTATGCGGCCAACCCAGCCTCATTGGCGCCTATCGAGGGGCTAAAGTCCTATTTGTTCGAGCAGCAGGATATCTGCGATCGCGAAGCCATGGATTTCGTGTTCAGCAGCTACCAGCCTGACGCGGTCGTTCACCTCGCAGCCGAGAGTCACGTCGACCGCTCGATCACCGGTCCGGCGACTTTCATTGCGACGAACATCGTGGGCACCTACACGCTGCTGGAAGCAGCCAGGAAATACTATGAGGGCCTCTCGCCGCCACGACGAAAGCGGTTTCGCTTCATTCACGTCTCGACGGACGAGGTCTACGGTTCACTCGGGCCAGCCGACTACTTCCGGGAGGAAACGCCCTACCGGCCGAGCTCGCCCTACTCGGCAAGCAAGGCAGCCTCAGATCATCTCGCGCTTGCGTGGTTCAAGACCTATGGTCTGCCGGTAATGGTATCGAATTGCTCGAACAACTACGGGCCGTTTCAGTTCCCGGAAAAGCTCATCCCTTTGACGATCCTCAATGCGATCGAGCGCAGGCCGTTGCCGGTGTACGGCGACGGTCGAAACGTACGCGACTGGCTGCATGTTGAAGATCATGCGGCAGGTCTGATCACGCTTCTGTTGGAAGGCAAGCCCGGCGAAAAGTACAATTTCGGCGGCGATAGCGAACGCTCCAACCTCGACGTCGTCACCCAGATCTGCGACGTCGTCGACAGGCTGTATCCCGGTCCGGCAGCGAGACGTTCGATGATTACTTTCGTGCCAGATCGTCCGGGACACGATGTCCGCTACGCGATTGACGCGTCGAAGGCTCGTCGTGAGCTTGGCTGGCAGCCCACGAGGACGTTCGAGCAGGGGCTGGCCGAAACCGTCGCATGGTATCTCAAGAGCCGCTCGTGGTGGGAGCATGCCCGCAGCGGGATCTATGACGGCTCGCGTCTGGGACTCCTTGCCACACAACATTGAGGCTGCAAATGACCGAAAGGCCCGTCTTGATTGCTGGTCGCAATGGTCAGTTGGCAAGGTGTCTTCATGACCTCGCGGTGCTGCACAGCATGCCCGTGGTCGCTCTTGGACGCGCCGAATTCAATCTGGAGGCTCATGGGGAGCTCCGCCAAACGATCGATCCGCTCGCACCGTCCGTGATCATCAACGCGGCCGCTTACACGGCAGTGGACCTGGCAGAATCGGAAGCAGCAAGAGCGTTCAACATCAATCGCGACGCAGCGGCTGCGTTGGCGGATGTTGCATGGCAAATGAATATCCCGTTCATCCACATCTCAACCGACTATGTCTTCGACGGCACAAAGTCGGAGGCCTACGAGGAGAGCGACGTTCCTGCGCCATTGAATGTGTACGGCGCGTCGAAGTTGGCCGGCGAGGCTGCCGTTCTGGCCGCTCACCCGCTCGCAACTGTAATTCGCACGTCCTGGGTATATAGTCCCTATGGCAACAACTTCGTTCGGACGATGCTGCGGCTCCGTGAAGCGCAACCGATCGTCAGAGTCGTCCAGGATCAATACGGAAATCCAACATCCGCGCTCGACCTTGCGTCGGCGATCCTTCAGCTCTCGGGACGGCTGCTGACCCACGATCGTAGAGCCATGGCCGGCATTTTTCATCTTGCTGGACAAGGTGAGACGACCTGGCATGGCTTCGCCGAAGCGATTTTCGACTTGCTCGTTCAGCGAGGATTCCGAGTGCCGCAGCTCGAGGCAATCACGAGCGAACAGTACCAGACGGCCGCGCGACGGCCGCGGAATTCGCGCCTCGATTCGTCCAGGGCCGAACGCGTCCTGGGCATTCGATTGCCGCCATGGCGTTGCTCTCTCGAAACCTGTCTCGACCAACTCGCGGAAGGTGGAATCGATGCTGAAAGGAATAGTGCTGGCTGGCGGCAGCGGAACTCGACTTTATCCAATCACGAGAGCGGTCAGCAAGCAGCTACTGCCCATCTATGACAAGCCGATGATCTACTATCCGTTGTCAACGCTGATGTTGGCAGGCGTGCGCGAGATTTTGATCATAACCACGCCTTCCGATCGGTGTCAGTTCGAGCGCTTGCTGGGGGACGGCAGTCAATGGGGGGTCAGGCTCAGCTATGCGGAGCAGCCCCGACCCGCTGGTCTTGCGGATGCGTTCATTGTTGGCGCCGACTTCATCGGGAACGATCGCGTTGCGATGGTGCTCGGAGACAACATCTTCTTTGGCGACGGGCTGAGCGAACTGCTCGCAAGGGCCGCCGAGCGTGAGGAAGGTGCAACCGTCTTCGCCTACCATGTACGAGACCCGGAAAGGTACGGAGTCGTCACGTTCGACGAGGGCGATAGCCCACTGCGAATCGAGGAAAAGCCGAGGCAGCCGAGCTCGAACTGGGCGATCACAGGCCTCTACTTCTTCGACAACAACGTCGTACGTTATGCGCGGCGCATCGAGCCGTCGCCGCGCGGCGAACTCGAGATCACCGATCTGCAGATGCGGTATCTGTCCGCCAAGGCGCTTCATGTCGAGCGGATGGGGCGGGGTTTCGCCTGGCTGGATACCGGGACAGTGGAGTCGCTCATCGATGCGGCGATGTTCGTGCAGACGCTCGAGAAGCGTCAGGGGATGAAGGTTGCGTGTCTCGAGGAAATTGCGTTGAGGCAGGGCTTCATCGACCGCGACCAGATCGAAGAGTTGGCGCGGCCGTTGGAGAAGAGTGGCTACGGTCAGTATTTGCGCGAGATCGGGTCTCTCGTGACTTGAGGACCGGGCTGAATCGTCCGCAGACGTCGAAACGAGTTAACTCATGGTTGTTCGATGAACATCAGCCCTATCAAGAGCGGGACTTTGATGCCCGATTTTTCGCAGAATTCCCCGCTGGTGCGCTATGCGCTCAGGGGATTGGAGCGGTGCTGGCTACCTGAACACGGCTGCTGGTCACATATCTACCATCTGGACGGACGGGCTTCGCCAAACGAGTCCCTGCGGCGCAGCGATGTGTTCTACACGCTTAACGTTCTGCTCGGAATGTCGAGGATCAGGGGCGTTCCCGGGGGCATCAATCTATCGGAAACATTCCATCGGAATGCGGTCGAGCTCACGGTCCTTTCGGTACCAAAATATGCACTGGGAATGGCACTTTGGGCTTCCGCAGAACTCGGGTTCGAGCTACCCGAGCAGGTGAGGCGCCAAGTGAAGGGGGTCTTGAGCGATCAGTCCGGATGGGAGTCGTTTCGGGCCCAGGATTTGGGTATGCTGTTGACGGGCGTGGTGGCTCGGGCCAGGGCCGGCGACAAGGAGTGGGTGCGTTTTGCCGCTCCGCTGTATCGCTTTCTCGAGGAGCGATTCTCCAGCGGATCAGGGCTGTTCTTCGACGCAGCATCGGGAGTTCGGCGGCGCTTCGCTTCGTTCGCAACGCAAATCTATCTCTCAATTGCGTGCTATCACTATGGCGAATTCGCAGGCGAGGCATCTGCGCTCGCCAACGCGGATGCCTGCGTACGCAAGTTGATTGCGCTTCAAGGGCCCGACGGCGAGTGGCCCTGGTTTTTCGATGCGGCCGCGGGCCGCGTGCTCGATTTCTATGAAGTCTACTCGGTGCACCAGTATGGCATGGCTCCGGCGCTGCTGGAGTGGGCGGAGCGCTATCGAGTTCCAGGGGCGCGGAGCGCCTTGATCAAGGGATTTAATTGGGTCCTCGGCAAGAACCAGCTTCGTCGCTCGATGCTGGTGCCCGATCTCGGGCTGTCCATCCGCTCTCAGATTCGAAAGCAGGAGCTGACGACGAGAGTGCCGAGGATGCTGCGTGCAATCAAGAACGCCTACTCCGGACGCGACGCCGTGCTAATCGAAAGTTCCGGCGTTGGACTTCGGCTGGAATGCCGTAGCTACGAACTGGGTTGGATATTGTGGTCGTTTGGCCAGCGAGCTGACCTGCTCGAACTGACCCACAACGCGGCCTTTGGCAAGATACCCGTACCGGCCTGACGCTGCGGGCACGAATGTTGTGCTAGCGATTCCAGGCGACGGCTCGCCGATTGCGCAGCAACGACAGCATCGTGATAGCCCGATGCATTCTTACGGCGCACATGACCGCAATCGCCTTGGTCCGGGTTCCGATACCGGAGAGCCGGTCGCTGGCCAAGATCGTGATGATGCCCGGAGCGGGCGAAGCCAGGACAAGCAGGGTCTGCGCAATCCAGCGCAGTCTCCATGCCGGCTTGCCGTCGGCCATGTTGCGGTAGTGCAGGAGCTGCCGGTCCCACTTGGCATATAGCTCCCGGAGAGAGCTCCTTGCCGGGTGGAAGACGATCATTTCCGGGATGTACCGAAATCGAAGCCCGGCACGCTGCGCGCGTTGTCCCCACTCCATGTCCTCCGCCACGTCGATCCCTGCGAACGGGCCGACGGAATGGAAATCCCGACGAAACATCGCCATGTTGCCGGTGCCGCAATAGCCGTCGCGCTCGATATAGAGCTTGAAGCGATAGGCGAAGACGCTCTCGTAGGCCGCGATGGCGTCCAGGTGTGGCTTTGCGTCCCGCCAGATGCGGACGTCTCCACCGAGCACTGTCCCCGGGGGGAGCGAATGCAGTGAGCGCCATACGCTGCTCAGCCAATCCGGATGTGCCCTGCAATCGGCGTCGATGAAGGCGAGCACCTCGCCGCTCCCGGCAGCAACTCCGGTGTTGCGCGCCGGGCCCGGCCCGGGCCGCGCCTCGCACAACAGTCGTACGCCCGGATATTGAGCGACGACGTCGGTCGGCAAGGTTACGGAACCGTTGTCAACGACAACGATCTCGAACCAATCCCGGGGAATGCTCTGCGCATCGAGACTCGCCAGGCAAGTCTTCAGGGCGCCGGGTTGATTTAAATGCGGAACAACGACCGAGATCCGTCTGCGTTTAATCGTCATTTAATTCTCTCCGTCGTCGATGGCTGCGCTTCGGCGGTCGACGCGCGCCGTCTGTCCAGTATTTAAGCCACAATATAATATCAATATAACTTGCAAATAAAATCGCGGGCATTATTATCTAGATATTATTTAAGTTCAATTGGAAGGCGATATTTCGCTGAAGGCGAATTTCGGCCGGGGGAGGAACCCATGCGTGCCTACTTTCTAGGGTGCCCCATCGATATCTTGACCATGGCAGAAACCGTCGACCTCGCGCGCAAGGCCATGCGAAACCGTCAACGTCTGCAGCATGTGGCCCTCAACGTCGCGAAGCTCGTCAACATGCGCTCCGATCCGGTGCTTGCCGACGATGTCGCCAGCAGCGACATCGTCGGAATCGACGGCATGGGTATCCTTTGGGGAGCGCGAGCGCTCGGTCTCCCGGCAACGTCGCGAGTGACCGGCGTGGATCTACTCGGCGAGCTGCTCAAAGTGTGCGCGCAAGAGGGCCTCCGACCGTATTTTCTTGGAGCCACACCCGCCGTCGTGCAACAGGCGGCGCAGCGTGTCCGGGACGAGCATCCCTCGCTTGTCTTTGCCGGGATCAAGCACGGGTATTTTTCCAGCGAGCAGGAGAACGAGGTCGTCCGCGATATTCGGTCCAGTGGCGCCGATTGCCTGTTCATCGGCATGCCCACGCCGCGGAAGGAACGCTTTCTTGCGGCTCACCGCGACGAGCTCGGCGTCCCGTTCATCATGGGCGTGGGTGGCGGGTTTGACGTTCTCGCGGGCTCGGTCCTGCGAGCTCCCATTCACATGCAGCAATTCGGCCTCGAATGGCTGTATCGCATCTATCAGGAGCCCAGACGGATGTGGTGGCGGTATGCCAGGACGAACACACTATTTGCGGGAATCTTGACGCAAGCCTTCGCGCGGCAGGCGTTTCGACGGGCGCCCGGCATGTACAGTGTGCTGCCCCCCGGGGCAGGCCGGATCGGAGGGTGAGACGTGCGAAAGCATTTTCTCATCCTGTTGGGAACCAGGCCTGAAGCGATCAAGCTGTTTCCGGTGATCAATCGGCTCAAGGCGGAAGCGAACAAGGACATCGCCCTCACGGTCTGCGCGACAGCGCAGCACAGGGAGCTGCTCGACCAGGTTCTCAAGGTGGCCAAGGTGGTCCCGGATTTCGATCTCGACGTCATGACGGTGAATCAGACGCTCGATAGTCTGACCGGCCGGCTATTGGCGCAGATCGGAGAAGTTCTGGAGAGGGTGAAGCCCACCAGAGTGATTGTCCAGGGTGACACTGCGACGGCCATGGCAGGTGCGCTGGCGTCGTACTATCACCGCATCCCGGTCTCGCACGTCGAGGCGGGACTGCGAAGTGGAGATATCTTCGCGCCCTGGCCGGAGGAGGTGAACCGCAAGATTGTCGGCTCGATCGCCGATCAGCATTTCGCGCCGACCGAGCGGGCGGCGAGAGCGCTGCGGGCGGAGAACGTCTCCAAGGATCGCATTCATGTTACCGGAAATACTGTCGTCGACGCGCTGATCCTCGCGAAGGCCATGGTCGAGGCCGATCCGCAGCTCTCGTCCCGATGGGACGGAATCAAGAAGCGCCACGGCAACCGCCGCATCATCCTGGTCACTTGCCATCGCCGCGAGAATTTCGGCGGGGGAGTTTTCAACGTCGTCAATGCACTGGAGACTATCCTGAGCAGGGAGGACGTTGCCGTCGTACTTCCGGTTCATCCGAACCCGAACGTTCGCGACGTGTTTGCGAGCCGGCTCGCCGATCATCCGCGCGTCGCACTCATTTCTCCCCAGGAGTACACCGATTTCGTCAGCCTTCTGTCGCTATCATATCTGGTGCTGACCGACTCGGGAGGCGTGCAAGAGGAGGCGCCGACGTTCGGAAAGCCTGTCCTCGTGATGCGCGAGACGACGGAGCGTCCAGAGGGCGTCGAAGCCGGGACCGCACGACTGGTCGGAGCGAACTACGACAGGATCGTCCACGAAACATTTCGTCTTCTTGACGATGATGAGACTTATTCGGCTATGGCTCGCTCCCACAATCCCTTCGGTGACGGGCGGGCGAGCGAGCGGATCGTGAAGGTGCTTCTTGATGCCTGAATTCCAGAAAGTTACCGTCGTCGGACTTGGCTACATCGGTTTGCCGACGGCCGCGCTGATAGCCAGCCGCGGCCTCCAGGTGGTCGGGGTAGACACAAAGGACTATGTGGTCAGGACGGTCGGCTCGGGAGCCATTCACATCTCAGAGCCAGACCTCGATGGTCTCGTTTCCAAAGTGGTGTCGAGCGGGGCGTTGACGACATCAAGTGAACCGCAACCCGCCGACGTCTTCATCATCGCGGTGCCCACACCGATTGACGAAAGCAATCGTCCGGATCTGTCGAACGTGAATGCCGCGGTCGAGACCATACTGAATCTGCTTCAACCGGGTAACCTCGTCATTCTCGAATCGACCTCGCCCATCGGAACCACTGAAGGAATCGCCAGGCGGATCAGCGAACACAGGCCCGATCTGAGAATTGGCGTCAACGGTCATGAGGATGGTGCCGTCTACGTCGCTTATTGTCCGGAGCGCGTGTTGCCCGGGCGGATCTTGAGTGAACTCATCAACAATGACCGATGCATCGGGGGAGTGACTCCTGCCTGCACCCGGCGGGCTCAGCGCTTCTACAAGATGTTCGTTCGGGGCGCTTGCGTCGCAACCACCGCGCGCACGGCCGAGTTGGTCAAGCTCACGGAGAACGCGTTCCGGGACACCAACATTGCATTTGCCAATGAGCTCTCATTGATCTGCGACAGGTTCGACATCAATGTCTGGGAGGTCATCGATATCGCCAACCGTCATCCGCGCGTGACCGTGTTGCGGCCGGGACCAGGTGTGGGCGGTCATTGCATCGCCGTCGATCCGTGGTTCATTATCGACTCGGCGCCGGACCTGGCGCGCCTCATGCGGGCGAGCCGCGAGGTCAACATTGCAAAGACGGAAAGCATTATTGAACGCGCCGAGGCCCTGATCGACGATCATCCTTACGCCAGCGTGGCTTGCTGCGGGCTGACATTCAAGGCGAATGTCGACGATCTGCGCGAAAGCCCTGCGATGGAGATCGCACTGCACCTCGCGAAGAAGTACGGTGAGCGTATCAAGTTCGTCGAGCCGAATCTGCGGCGGTTGCCGCCGGAACTTGCCGACTACCGGCCCGGCTTCTTGAACATAGACGAAGCGCTGCGCACGTGCGAGATCGCCCTTCTCCTGGTCGACCACGACGAATTCAAGATGGTTCCGCTGGCCGAACGCCGTCATCTCGACGTCATCGACACTCGGGGTATATGGCAAGATATGCCTGCGCGGACGTGAAGCTGCCGACCCTCCAGAAGCGAGGTTGCCGATTTGATACCTTTCCTGGACTTGAAGGCGAAAGCCCAGACGGTGGGATCGCAAATCGACGTTGCGACCGCGCGTGCCATCCGAGACGAGCAGCCTGCATCGGGGCCCGAAGCAGGCGCTTTCGAGCAACGCTTTGCGATCGCGGCATTTCAGGATGTGATGCCTCGACATGGCCGATTTGCCTAGAACCAGGAGAGCGGTCATGATGGATCTCAAGGGCAAGCGCGTTCTCGTTACCGGAGGTGCCGGATTCATCGGGTCGCATATCGTCGACTTGTTGTGCGACGAAGGCTGCATCGAGATCGTCGCGCTCGACAATATGATGACCGGCCGACCGGAGAATCTCAGGAAGTCGCTTAACCGAGGACCGGTACGATTGGTCCGCGGCGACTTGCGCGACACCAAGTTGGTGGAAGCTCTGGTAAAGGGAGCCAACATCATCTTTCACCACGCCGCACCGTGCAGCGACCACTGTTTGGCCGAACCGCGTCTTGCCATGGAAGTCATGGTGAACGGCACCTTCGAACTGCTCGAACTTTGCGTGAAGTATGACGTCGAGAAGTTCGTCGCCGCGTCTTCGGCTTCGGTTTACGGCGCGGCGGAGGAGTTTCCGACAACGGAGCATCAGAGCCCCTATGGAAACCGTACGGTCTGTGGAACGGCGAAGCTCTGCAATGAAGGCTTGCTCCGCGCCTATAACGATATGCACGGGCTCGATTATATCGCTTTGAGATACTTTGACGTGTATGGCAGCCGAATGGACGTACACGATCGATATGCCGAGATGTTGATCCGCTGGATGGAGGAAGTAGAGGCTGGAACGCCGCCGGTGATAGTTGCGCATGACCAGCAGACCTTGGACTTGGTTCATGTCCGCGACGCGGCACGCGCAACCATCCTTGCTGCGAGGGCAAAGGTCAGCGACGAGGTGTTCAACGTGGGGAGCGGCATCGAAACAAGCCTTGTGCAGCTCGCTTCGGCCCTGGCTTCCGTGATGGGCCGCGACGGCGTGCTCCCGCACATCGCGCCCGAGCACTCGATCAACCCTGTCCCGCGCCGAGTGGCGTCGACAGGCAAGGCGGAACGTCTGCTGGGCTTCCAAGCCACAGTGCCGCTCGAGCTCGGACTGACGGAGTTCGTGAAATGGTGGCGCTCCGAACGAGGACTTGCGAGCACGCGGCAACGACAGGCTCTGGCTTCATGACTTCCCGTTCTGAGCCGCAAGCTCTCGCGAAGAAGCCGAAGCTGTACGAGCAGCCATCCCGGCACCGTGAGTTGCGTGCTCAAGGCGGTCCTTCGATAGGGCGAGGCGCCGGAATCGAGAGGACGCTGCCGAAACACGGAAGCCGGGCAATGTTTCGTCCATGAAACTGAGTGCGATGGAGAATGGCAATGCGAGTTCTTGTAACAGGTCATCTTGGCTACATCGGCACGGTCTTGACGCCGATGCTGGTGAATGCCGGTCACGAGGTGACTGGAATGGACAGCGATATCTACTCGCGGTGCACATACGCCGCCGGCGGTAGCATTCTCGAGGTCCCGACCATCCGGAAGGACGTCAGAGACGCGGAGGTTGCGGATCTCGTTGGCTTCGACGCAGTGCTGCATCTCGCCGCGCTCTCCAACGATCCGCTCGGCAATCTGAGGCCGGAACTGACGGATGAGATCAATCATCGCGCAAGCGTTCGGATAGCCTCGATTGCGAAACACGCCGGCGTGGGTCGCTTCGTGTTTGCCTCGTCCTGCAGCAACTATGGAAAAGCCGGCGAGGAAATGATCGATGAGACAGCCCCGCTCAATCCGGTGACGGCCTACGGAGAATCCAAGGTTGCCTCCGAACGCGATATTTCGGCGTTGGCCGGCGGCGGGTTTTGCCCGGTGTATCTGAGGCCGGCGACGGCATACGGAGTCTCGCCGCGGCTGCGCTTCGACATTGTCCTGAACAACCTGGTCGCATGGGCGTTCACGACAGGACGAATTCACCTCAAATCGGATGGCTCGCCCTGGCGGCCGATCGTCCACATCGAGGACATTTCTCGAGCTTTCATTGCCGCACTGGAGGCGCCAGCCGAATCCGTTTTCAATGAGGCATTCAATGTCGGCCAGACTGCTCACAATTATCGAATTCGGGATCTTGCCGAGATCGTCGCGAGTGTGGTGCCGAATTCCACGGTGGAGTTTGCGAAGGATGCGAGTCCAGATGAGCGATCCTACCGAGTGAGCTTCGAAAAGATCCGGCGCAAGCTGCCGGGATTCCAGCCGCGCTGGGACGCGCGAATGGGCGCCGAGCAGCTCTACAGGGTCTATCGTTCGTCAAAGCTGACATTGGAGGAGTTCGAAGGGCCGCGATATCAACGGATCGGCCATATTCGGAAGCTGCTGGCGGAGAGAATTCTCGGTGGCGACCTGCGCCAATCGAGACTGCAGCTTGCAGCGGTGTCGTGAGTGGCCGGCTCCCTGGCGGCGAAAAGCCGGTGAGCGGGAAATCGGCGCGCTCATGCTGCGGTTGAGCTCTGCGTTTCGCTGAGGCAGGCGCCGCGCTGGCTGGCCGGATTAGGGCCGAGCTTCGGCAAGCGCGGCGGGCCCCGGAGTGCTGCGGCTCGCAACGGGCCACTTCATGGCAGGAATTATGGGCCGACTGACCGACGCGCGCTCACAAATCCCCTGGTGCAAATATTTCGGGGTCGCGCGCCTGCTCGATCTTCGGGGCTGCTCCAGAAATGTTGCCGCTTTCATGCCTGAGCATACCTGCTCGGCACATTGAACTGCCTGGGATCAAGCTGGGAAGACGCGCAATGGTTTGGATGCAGCCGCCGATCGCGTCAGGCGAGGGGGGCGCAATGAACATTCGTGGAGAGACCCGGTCGCTCGGGATCAACGCGTAGGGCGGGCGAGCGGGTCTCCTCGCGGTGCGTACGCAGTCCCGCGTGGCACGGCTCGCGAACGTGGTCGTCATTCAGCTGTTCACGCCGTGAGAGCGAGCGAGGCGTCCCGGGTGATCCGTTGCTCAAGCCAGGTGTGTCCGTTGAAGTGCTTGTATTGTTCTGCACGCAGCTTGTCGGCCACGCGGCCTGGCGGCAGATCCACATCCGCGTAGGTGAGGACTGCATCCTTCTTGACGGCGTGCCGCAACCTGCAACCCTCCACGAGACCTTCAGGCAGGTATTGCATTTGGCTCATTTCCTCGGAGTTCACGGCTTCGCCATAGGTCATGTACATTCCATAGTCATCGAGCACCTCGCCCGCCTCCAAATTACGTTTGGCGACTGCACAGACCTCGACAACCGGACCGGCGATCGGAGGGGCGACCAAATCCTTGAACAGAAACGCACGGGCAATCGAGTTCGGCACTTCGAAATGAACGAGGTGATATGGTGTGAAGAACGAATACAGGGGGCCTTCGCCCATCTTGTACAGGTTCAAATACTTCTGCTGCTTTGGATCGGTGTGCTCGGCCAGCACGTAGACCTTGGTCAGCGGTGTGCCGACGAGATAGTCGATGATTCCGCCCAGGGCGCGGACCTCGTCTATGTCGTAGAGTGTGCCGATCTTCATGACGTCGCCGCGATACTCCAGTCCGCGCGACATGCCGCGTGATCTCACCTTGAAGCCAGTGGCATTGGCCACGATCGTCTGCTCGAAGCTGATCTTGGATCCGTCGGCGAAACTGGTCACCATCGCCGGGTTCTGTCCCCATTGCTCGGCAAATCCCTTCTGCGTGGTGGGGTTGCGATACGGATCCTGCAGTCCCTTGATGTTGCCGACAACGCGCGGGATCAGGCCGAGCCCCTTCACCCATCGAACCAGGTTCATCTGCACGCCGGGCTCATCGCCATCGCATGCGGACAGGGAGCCGCCGTACTTCTTTGCATAGACCTGCAGGATCGGTCCGATCGTAGCGTCGATCTCCGCGTTCATGAGGACGACGGTTTTCTGGTGCTTGAAGGCCTCCAGCGCGACCTGGGCCCCGAGCTCAACCGATCCGGTCACGTCGACGATCACGTCGATCAGATCCGATCTGGCGATCAGAAACGCGTCCTCAGTGACCGCCGGAACGCCGGCGGCAATGGCTCTGTCGAGCCGCCCCTGGCTGTCCGCGTCAACCACGCCGGTCTGGCCGGAATAGCCGAACACATCATGTCCGCGCCGAGGCTTTCGGCTGTAGATAGCCACCACCCGCATTCCGGGAACACTGTTGTTGATCTGATTGGTGAGCCCTTGAGCCATGAAGCCCGAGCCGAGCAGGCCGACACGGATCGGCTTTCCGGCTGCATGACGGACTTGCAGTGCGTGATCGACAAGTATCATCGTGGCGTCTTTCAACTGGAGGGGATCGGTAAACGGCTGCGAGCAGCGCGCTGTCGGCGTCAACCTTCGATGCCGGCGAGCTCCATCCGCCCTTTCAGTTCGGGTTCGACCTCGTTGAGCAAGCGGAAGTGCTGATCCTTCTCCGAAATCACGGAAACCGGAAGCGGCCAGGTCAAGCCAAGCCTGGGATCATTGTACATCAGCCCGCTCTCCGCCTCGGGAGCATAGAACTCACCCACCTGGTAGCTGGTATCGGTGTTGTCGACGAGAGTCTGATAACCGTGAGCAAAACGTTCCGGCACGTAGAGTGCCCGCTGATTGGTCTCGTTCAGTTCGACGGCGACATGTTGCAGGTAGGTCGGGCTTTCCGGTCGCAGGTCGACGATGATGTCGACGATCGCGCCCCGCGTGCAACGAACCAGCTTCGTCTCCGCGGCCGGCGGAAACTGAAAGTGCATGCCGCGCAGGGTTCCGCGCCGGACATTTGACGCGATATTCGCCTGCGCAATGACTGGATTGAGGCCGAGGGCCCTGAACTCTCGCTGGCAAAAAGCTCGCGCAAAAAAGCCGCGCGAATCCTCCCGGCGTTCAATATCGATAATGTAGGCTCCTTTAAGCCTGGTTTCGGTTATAATCACCCGGGTTCCTCCATAATCGTGCCGCCGGCGTTCGAATATGCTGCAATATCAGCAATGATAGCGTGCAAGAGAATAAATTCAAAACGGTTTTCAAAAAATCATTGATTAATAATACCCGCAATATAAAATGCGCGCTATTGAATATTTTGATTTATGTATTTAAACCGCGAGACTTGTAGTAGCCGCTTTAGGCGATCTGTGGCGACCGAAACGGTCGGCCGGAAGGATGGGAAGCGCTGGCCATGAAGGTTGTCTTGTTCTGTGGGGGACTCGGAACCCGCATCCGGGAATATTCTGAAAGCATTCCGAAGCCCATGGTGCCCGTCGGCCAACACCCGATGTTGTGGCATGTCATGCAATATTACAGTCAGTATGGTCACCGCGATTTCGTATTGTGTCTCGGGTACAAGGCCAATGCGATCAAGGAGTATTTCCTGAACTCGGATCGCTGGGCTCACAGCGATTGCGTCGTTTCCAACTTCGGCAGGAAGGTCGAAGTCATCGGCGAGCAGCCGCCGGACTGGCAGGTGGCGCTGGTCGACACGGGCATTTGGCGAAACATCGGTCAGCGTTTGATGGCGGTGCGCTCGCTCGTCGAGAACGAGGACATCTTTCTCGCGAACTACAGTGATGGTCTGACCGACGCGCCGTTGCCTGAAATAATCGAGCGGTTCAAGAGGAGCAAGATGGTCGGATGCTTCGTTGCCGTGCATCCGCCGTTCAATTTTCACCTTGCTGAATTCAACGGCGGAGACGCCGTCAAGCGCCTGCGGTCCAGTCAGCAGTCCGAGATCTGGATCAACGGGGGCTACTTCATTTTCCGGAAGGAGATCTTCGACTACATACGTGAGGGCGAGGAGCTCGTGCTGGAGCCGTTCAATCGCCTGATCGAAGCTGGAAAGCTCATGGCTTACAAGTACGAAGGTTTCTGGCGCGCGATGGATACGCTGCGGGACCGGCAGGTTCTCGAGGAGATGATCGAGCGGGGCGAAATGCCCTGGAAAGTTGTTCCCGAAGCGCGCACGCAGGCGGCTTCATGAAGGCGTTTCAACTCGCCGCGTCCGGAGAGCGGCTCTCGATCCTTTGTCTCGGTGCGCACTCGGATGACATCGAAATAGGTGTTGGTGCGACGATTCTGAATCTGATTGCGCGTGGCGTCCGGCTCGACGTGCATTGGTGTGTACTCAGCGCGTCGGGTGAACGCGAGAGCGAGGCGAGGGCGTCGGCGGCCGAATTCGTGTCCGACGCGGCTCGTTCTCAAATTGAAGCGATGTCCTTTCGAGACGGCTTTTTTCCAGAACAGGGTGACGAGATCAAGAAGTGGTTCGAGTCGTTGAAGCGGCGCGTCGAACCGGATCTGATTTTGACGCATCGCGGAGATGATGCCCATCAGGATCATCGTCAGGTGTCACGTCTAACGTGGAATACATTCAGAGATCATTTCATTCTCGAGTATGAAATTCCAAAATGGGACGGAGATTTAGGTCGACCAAATGTGTATGCGCCTGTCTCAGCTGGAGCATTGCAACGCAAGATCGATCTGTTGATGTCGCACTTTGGAAGCCAGCGTTCCAAACAATGGTTCGATCCGGAGGTCTTCCGCGGTCTGGCCCGGCTGCGGGGCATGGAATGTCGGGCGCCGGAAAAATACGCTGAAGCGTTTCTGGCGAATAAACTCGCACTGTCATGACAAGCCGTTGGAGGATGCGTACCCGGAAGCAAGCCGATGCCGAATTCTCTTCTACGGGGATTGGAATGGACAATCTCAAGGGGATGATAATTCGCGGCGGCGTGGTGCGGCTTGGCGGCCAGGCGGCGAATTTCGCTCTTCGGCTTAGTGTCATGGCCGCACTCGCGCGTCTACTGGACCCGGAGGATTTCGGATTGGTTGCGATGACAACCGCCGTCAGCGGAGTTTTTCAACTCTTCACAGCGGCAGGACTGTCGTCGGCCACAGTTCAGCAAGAGACCGTCACCAACGAGCAGATGTCGACATTGTTCTGGGTCAATGTAGCGATCGGAATGACGCTTGCGCTCCTTTGCGCGGCAACCGCGCCTGCTCTCGTGGCGTTCTACCATGAGCCTCGACTGTTCTGGCTGACCGTCGTAGCAGGCTTGGGATTTTTCCTGAGCGCGTTAGCGGTGCAGCATTCAGCGCTGCTTCAGCGTCAGCTGCGGTATACGACGTTGACGGTCATTGAAGTGCTCTCACAGATGGTGAGCCTTGCTGCCGGAGTCGCCATGGCCTTCGGCGGCTTGGCATATTGGGCCATCCTGGGAATGACGCTGACTTCGACCGTAGTTTACACCGTGTGCGTATGGGTAGCCACGGGGTGGAGTCCTGGCCCACCACGCCGGACCGCCGGAGTCCGCGGCATGTTGAGCTTTGGTGGGATAGTTACCCTGAATTCTCTCGTGGTGTACGTTGCCTACAACTTCGAGAAGTTGCTACTTGGCCGGTACTGGGGAGCCGATGCTCTTGGAATCTACGAACGAGGATATCGGCTTGTCAACCTGCCGACGGCAGAGCTCAACGCAGCGATTGGAGGCGTCGCGTTTTCGGGATTATCGCGGATTCAGAACGATTTGCCTCGACTGAAAAGTTACTTCCTGAAGGGCTATACCATCGTCCTGTCGATGACGCTGCCCATTACGGTCTTCTGTGCGGTATTCGTGGATGACATCGTCGAGGTGGTACTCGGGCCGAAGTGGAGAGATACGGTGGTCATTTTCCGCTTGTTGACGCCGACGATCTTGGTATTCGGCATTATCAATCCCCTTGCGTGGCTGCTGTATTCGGCAGGCCTACAGGTACGAAGTCTGAAGATTGCCCTGGTGATCGCTCCGCTGGTCATTGTGGCCTACCTCATCGGATTGCCCTATGGTCCGACCGGCGTCGCGTTCGCGTATTCTGCCGCGATGGTATTGTGGGTCATCCCCCACGTTCTCTGGTGTTTGCATGGAACGGTGATTTCTCTGCGAGATCTACTTTTCGCAGCAGGCCGGCCATTGATCGCAAGTGCGGCGGCGGCGGCGGTAGCTCTCGGACTTCAACCCTTTCTTGGTGGTTCAGAGTCGCATCTTTTGAGGCTCCTTCTTGGAGGCTGCGTTATCGCCGCAATCTATCTCTGGATGCTGCTGTTTCTCATGGGACAGAAGACAGTCTACTTCGGCCTGTTCAAGGAACTGCAAGGCGCACTTTCCATGAAGACTCATTGAAAAGCGAGCGGGCTGGGTTCGGGATTGGACGACGGCCACCGCATTTTGGAGGGCACGATGACTAAGCTGCGAGCGGGCGACTGGGTAGAAGTGCGGACCAAGGAGGAGATCCTTAGCACGCTCGACAGCAGTGGCAGCTTCGAGGGGCTCCCGTTCATGCCGCAAATGTTCAAGTATTGTGGTAAGCGATTCAAGGTCTACAAGCGCTCCCACAAGACTTGTGACACCGTCACGAACACGGGTGGAAGATGGCTTCCGAATGGTGTCCATCTTGATCTGCGATGCGACGGGGAGGCGTATGGTGGTTGCCAAGCTGCATGCCTCATTTTCTGGAAGGAGGCGTGGCTCAGGCCCGTCAATGAAAGCGCGGGCGCTGTGGTGATTTCACCAGAGCATCGGGGCGAGCGCGTCAGAGAGTTCGCGGATAGAGGCCGATGTACAGAGGAAGACGTCCTTCGGGGGACGCGCGTCGGCGATAGCGCCGTGGATGCAGAGATCCGATACTCTTGCCAGGCAACCGAACTGCCCCGCTTTACGACGTTGGCTCGATGGTGGGATGTCAGGCAATACGTGGAGGATTACACCTCGGGGAACGCTGGTTTGGGGCGGATCGCACGCGGATTCGTATACCTGGCCTACTGGCATCTCGCACTCGCCAAGAGAGCACGACTGGGTCACGTGTCCCGCCTGGCTTACGATCTTTTCCAGGAGTTGCGGGGCGGCATTCCGTTTCCGAGGTGGAAGGGAAAAATACCACATCGGCATGAGACTCCCAGCGTCACCCTGAACCTGCAGCCTGGTGAATTGGTGAGGGTGAAAAGTTACAAGGACATTCTCGCGACCGTCGATACTGAAAACATCAATCGAGGCATGGCTTTTGATGCAGAGCTGGTCCCGTATTGCGGCGGCCTCTACAGGGTCAAGACACAGATATCGAGATTCATCGATGAGAAGACCGGAAAGATGAGATCACTCAAGACGCCGGCTGTGATCCTGGAGGACGTTTGGTGCAGATCTCGATACAGCAATTGCAAAATGTTCTGCCCGAGGAGCATCTATTCCTGGTGGCGCGAAGTGTGGCTCGAAAGGGTTACTGACACAGCGCAAGAGCGCGGACTCGCGGCTGATGGTCGTTTAAAGGAGAGATCGCGATTGGAGGTAGTTGATCGGTCCTATGCCGCCTCTGATGCTGGAAAAATAGGGGCGATGGAACATTGATGCGTCGACACTGACGGCCAGTGGGACGGCACAGGTTTTCGAGTTTGCCATGCGAGCTTCAGGTCAGATCGAGAAGTCGACCCGTCCCGTCAGTCTGCAGCGGCCGGAAGACGCCATGGCGGGACCGGATCCAGCCTCGCGCTGGACCGACCCTCTAGTGACCATTGCCATTCCTACGTTCAATCGAGCTAAGTGGTTGCTGGACTGTGTTCGCCTGGCGCTGAGCCAATCGTATCCACATTTCGAAGTGCTGGTGTCGGACAACGCGTCGACCGATGAAACCGCGCTGGTCCTGAACCAATTCAAGGACGAAAGACTACGCGTCGTGCGCCAGCCTAAGAACATAGGGGCGACCGCGAACTGGAATGCTTGCGTGGCACAGGCAAGGGGTGACTATATCGTATTTGTTCCAGATGATGATAGAATTGCGCCCTGGCTGTTGGAGCGATGCATTTCGCTGATCCGAAGTGAGCCCGAAGTACCGATCGTGATGGCGTTGGGTGAAGCCCGGGTCGTCGCGTCGGGACGCAACTTGCCACCACAGGCCAGTCAAATTCTGACAACTGGAATCTGGGACGGCGTCGATGTCCTCGATGAATATCTGAAACGGCGCATCCTGGTCCAGGGCTGCACCACGATACTTCGTACCGAGCGACTCCGGGCCTGGGGAGGATTCCCGGCAGGATGGCCGTTCGCGAGTGATCTTGCACGGCATCTCCCATTGCTGCTGGAGGGCAAGGCGGGCTTTGTCAATGAATGCTGTGGCTCCTATTCCCTTCACGACGCCACGCAGACATCTCGTCTGGCGCTCGAGAGCCACCTGGGGGATCTCAAGAAGCTGGTTGATCTCATAACGGTCACCGCCGAGCACAGAATCGGGAATGAACGAAGGCGCCATCAGCTGCAATCGCGAGCCAGACATTTCCTGGCCCGTGAGGTCATCGGGATCATCACCTCGTATCGCAAAAGAGGCACTCGTCTTCGCGAACTACTTCCAGTGTTGAGGCAATGGGGGCGCGACCTAGTGGCCTTGCAGGCTCAGGACACGTTCACCGTCATGCGCCTGGCCTGCTGGCTGCTTATTCCTGCACCAATTATCGGCGGGCTCCGCCGCCTCAAGAGGAAGCTCACGTCGAAAGCGTAGCGGCGAGATCGGATGATACGCGAAGTCACGGACGTGACGGCTTCGGCTTCGGGCTGGTAGAATCCTGGACGACCCGCCCCGTTACCATGTTTACATTGTTTGTGAAAACGGTCTTCGCGTAGCGGTCGTTCGGCCCGGCGGCCGGATAGTTGAAGCCGAACGCTCTTGTCACATCAAAATAGTTGTCGTGCGTGGAGAATGTCCCGGACAGATTGGCGGCGTCGGTCCCCGGACCGGATACGGACATCCAGTAGGTGACGCTGCCGATCAGGGTATTGCCGCCAAACTCGCCCAACTTCGTGTTATCCGCGATGAATCCCTGAGTACTGCCGCCATTCTGGATCGCCGTGTTGTAGAGAATGCGGATCGCTTCCACGGTCGGGCCGTAAACCTGCAGATAGTCGCCGTGGGTCCCTGGGCCGCGCATTCCGGCCTGTTCCAGTACACTATATCGAATGACGATGTTGCCGCCGTCTCGGCCATGGCGGCCGATCAGGTCGGAATTGGAATTCTTCAGCCAGGAATATTCGATCGTGAGGCCGGGCCCTTCCATTTCAATCAGAAATTCGGCACGTCCGCCTCCGCTCAGGCCGTCAATGATGCAATTGACGATGCGTAGATTGGAGGAGGACGGTGCACCGCTGATGACGCTATTCTGCGGGCCGCCTGGATTCCGACCATCGAATTTCGAGTTGATCAGATTGGTGTTCGCTGCCGTAGTCGCGATGGACCAGCCGCCGAAATCATAGCCGTCGAGCGTAACATCGTCGCCTGTCACCGTGATGCTCTTCCGAGCCACGTCGAGCGAAACACCTTCCATCGAGATCGTTGCCGGATCTCTGATGGGAGTATTCGTCGAATAACCGACGCAATAGTCCACACCCGCGACTCTCCATTCCGGACGGACTCTGTATTTGGTCAGGAGGGACGGATACTGAATTGTACAACTGGGCGCGGAGGATGAGCCGTCATCGAGGGCTGATTTGTCGGTTGCGGCGCGCTCTGGCGGCCGCATGTCTCCGGATGGGACGCTTTGCGCCTGACTGGCGGCTATCGACCAGGGCAGCATGAGCGCGAAGAGAGGTTCAATATAGCGGGCTGTCATGTCGGAAGCGGGAGCCTTGCCCGGCGTGATTCGTTACCTGGACGCATGGAATCTCCGAGTTGCCTGCCCAACAGTGGGGTCACGATCGATGCTAGCCATCCCTTGGCGATAGAGTACGGGGGTTTCGACCGCCGCGACGGATTCCTCCTTCAGCGATGCGCGGATGCCGATCCATATTCCCCAGAGTATCCAGCTGCTGTTCCAATAATGAACTGTCAATCCCACGAACATGAACATTGCGAGGCCTAATGTGAATGCCGTACGCATGTTGCTCATGTAAGCATCTTGGTAGTGCGGAATGCTGGCGGTCCGCCTTGACGGAAGGAATGCCGTAATATTCGCCAGAAGAATAAATACGACTAATGGGATGCCAAAGCGGAGCGCCAAGGTCAGCCAAACGCTGTCGACTGAGGCGTTGCCAAAGAAATCGTCAGGAGAGGCGTACGAGCCAAATCCGTATCCCACATAGGGAGAGAGATCGATGTAGTAGCCGGCGCTTTCCCAGGTCGCAACGCGGAAATATCCGGTAGCTGGGTCGAGCGTGAGATTTGCGACGATCCAAGAGATTGGTTTGTTGGCGACCAGAAACACGACGCCAAGGAGCGTGAAGAGGCTGGCCACCAAGGCGTGCCACCTCCAGCGGCACCCTAGCAGCAGCTGATCATAACAATAGACGGATAGCACAATCCCGAATGCCATCAGCGGGGCCGAAGACATCGCCAGTACACATCCAAAAAGGCACAGCCCGCAATACAAGCTTCGACCAAAAAAGCTGCGTTCGGAGTACAGGAAAACAGCGCCGGCAACGGCGCAGAACGAGCCGTATAGGATCGCGTGAGGAAATGTCGAGGTCGCCCGCAGCAAGCCATAGCGATATTCATACCCCGTGCTCGGCAAGCCCATAAGGGCTGCGACGACGTTGTGCTGGGTAAGATGCTCCAGGACCGCAACAGCAACGATCCCTGCGGTAACGGGCTTGAGCACTCGGACAAAAGCCTCCAATCCCCGGCGCCCAAAAAAGTAAGCGCGAGCCACGAAGTAGCCGCCGGAAAATTCGAGTATGAGAGCGGCCGCGGAAGACCACCCCTGATCCGTTTCCAGTACCGCTGCCAGCATCCAAGCCGACGCCGCGCATACGAAAGAATCCGACGCGCGTAGCCATCGGCTTCTTTGAAACAATTCGGTCAGGGCTGGAACGAGCAGCAGGACAATTACGATCCGCGCCGGAATGAACTTGGCGCCCCCCACGTAAATCGTCATGTAGGAGGGCATGGCGCACCCGAGCAATATCAGCCATGCCGCCCATCCGTTTGAAGCTGTCGCGGTTCTCCCGTCGAGCGCGACGGCCTGGAGTGGCGGTCCACTCTCCGTTAGGCCGGACCCACTGAGGCCGTAGGATGACATGTGCCTTCTCGATCCGAAAACATTAACTGGACTGGAATAAAGATATATTATTTAATGTCAGCTGCCAAATAATATGTTGATAATAAATCGCGACGGATTATATTTAATTTAGTTGGCCGCGCGGCCGAAGGTGGGAAATGACCTGCTCGATAGAGGTATGTTGTGTTGCGAACGAGCAAGCGACACTTGCTCGAAATCTGAAGCGATCTCCGGACCTTGCGGACGGCCGTATTGGGGTTTCCGTTATCTGGGGGGCCGCGGCTGCATCAGCGGCATACTCCCAGGCAATCGCCGCGGCCAGGTCGGATGTCGTCGTGTTCGCTCATCAGGACGTCTATTTTCCCGAAGGCTGGTTCATGGCACTGCGAGCAGCTTGCGAGAGATTGAATTCGATTGATCCGTCCTGGGCTGTCGCCGGCATTTGCGGCATGACGCCTGACGGAGAATTCGTCGGCCATTTGTGGGATTCCGGTCTGGGCACCGTATGCGGCGGACGATTTGACCGCCCCCGTCTTGCTGCGAGCCTCGACGAAGTCGTTTTGATCGTGCGCCGGGCCGCGGGCACCCTGTTCGATCCAAGCCTGCCGTCCTTCCACCTCTACGGAACGGATATCGTGCTCGAGGCAAAGAGAGCCGGCATGAAATCCTATGTGATCGACCTGCCGATTATCCACAATAGCAAGGCAACTCTTCGTCTCGATCCTTCCTACCTGGCTGCCTACCGCTTCATGATCCGGAAGTGGAGGGCGCAACTCCCCTGGCCGACGGTGATCGTTCAGTTGAGCCGGAATCCCCTGCCGCTGCTGCTTCGTCGCTTCCGGCTGAGGTACCGGGCCATGCTGAGCGCGCCTACGTTAAAGCCCAAGTTCGAGTGTCCTGAAGCGAAGGCGAGGGAGCTCGGATTTGCACAAGCAAGCGAGGATGCAATTTGACCGATTGCCTGAGCGGTGCCGTGCAGGACAATGCTGCCGGCAAGCAGCCTTCGATGACGATTGTGGTCTGCATCGAGTCAGGGATGCTGGAGCCACTTACGCTGCGCATGGTGGAGAGCCTTCGGCGCTTCGGCGGCCGCTTTGCAAACCTGGAAGTCATTGCCATCACGCCTCGGTCTACTCCGGCTCTCGCGCGAGAGACGCATCGCCGAATGAAGGAGCTTGGGATCAAGCATCTGCGTGTCTTTCCCGACAATCCTTATGTCTGGCACCACTATATGAATAAGGCGGAGGCGATTGCTGCTGTCGAGAACATGGTCACGACCGAGGCGATTGCCTGGATCGATAGTGATATCCTATTTCTGCGTGAGCCCAACGGTCTTGAACTGCCGCCTGGGGTAGATTTCCTCGCGAGTGCTCCGGATGCAGGGGTAATCGGGTCGAGGGGGGTAACCGATCCAAATGATCCGTTCTGGGAGCGGTCCGCTGCACTCATCGGAAGAGTTGCTGACGACCTTCCGTGGCTTCAGACGGGCGATGGGCACCGGATCAGGTTCTATTGGAACGCCGGCCTTTACGTGTACCGGCGCAGCACGCGGTTCGGCAGAGAATTTCTCGCCGATTTCAAGAGATTTCTTGATCGGCAAGTGGCCCGCACACACTCGCAAGTGCACTTCATGGATCAAGTCGTTCTGGGCTTGACGGTGATCCGGCTTGGGCTGGCTTGGCAAGCACTGCCGGATGCCAGCAACTTTCCGCTGTGTAGCTATCTGCCGAGGAACTATGACGGAGCAAAGATGACGGGAGTGAGTGTACTTCACTTTCACGATTCCATGGAGCCGAAGCTCTGGAACAGGCTTCTCGATACGCTCATACCTGGGCATCCGCAAATCCGTGAATGGCTCGAGCCTCAGGGGCCGGTCACCGTGCCGTCTTCGATTCCATCCTCGCTTGCGCGTGAAGCTCTGCGAATGGTTCGAGGCGCACGTAGACGCGTCTACTATGCCCGGTCGGGTTTCATCAAGGCCTGGAGTCCGGCACGATGACGTCGACCAAGTACGCAGAGTTGGAGTGTGAGAATTGTCAGCGGGCCGCGGGAATTACGTGACCTCGCAGGAGGGGCCACGTCATGGTCTAGCGTCCAGAGGGAGAGAGTTGTGGGCATCGATCTGACGGGCCTCCGTGCGCTCAGCTTCGCGAACCGAGTCTATGGATTCGATTTTCGGAATACGGTTACTCTCGGAAGACATGAGATTCATTTCTGGAAACAGGAATTTCAAGCGGTTCAGAGGAATTCGAGCCTCGCGTATGATCAGTCGATTGCAGTGGGGCTCTACTGCGAGCCCCTCCTCCGCAAGCTTGGTGCCGAGAACATCGTCTCGGTTGACGCCTCAGCTTTCGAGGGGGCGTCGCTTGTACATGATTTCAATCTTCCGATACCGAGCGATATGCACGGGAAGTTCGATACGTTCCTCGATTTCGGGTCGATCGAGCACGTCTTCGATGTTGCGCAGGTCGTCGACAACATAGTGAACTTGGTCAGGCCGGGCGGACACGTCCTCATAGCGACGAATGCAAACGGCTTTCCCGCGCACGGCCTTTACCAGTACTCGCCGGAGTTTTTCTACAGCCTTTTCAGTAAACGAAATGGTTTCGAAGATACCGGTGTCTTTCTGGTCAGGCCATCCCGCCCGAAGAGGTGGCATCTGATCAAGCCGCCAGTGGCCCTCAACCGCAGGAACCAGATCCCCTTTGAGGAGCAGACGGTGCTGGTGGTGTTTTCGAGAAAGGTCCGCAACGCTTCCGACTTGAGCGTGCAACAGTCAGACTACGATGCGACGTGGACGAGCTTCGCGACCGGAAGCTGGGCCGCCTGGGATAGACAGAATATTCCAAAGTGGAAGCGCGTGCTTCATGAGTTCATAGGTCCTTTCGCTTTTCGAAGTCTCTCGTATCACTTCAAATCGTCTCAGATCCGACGAAAATACCGCGCCGATCGTATTGTGATTGACCCGGATTCCGTAGATCCGAGCGACTTCGCGAGAATGATAGCGGACGCGTCATTGCCGAAGTCGCTCTCGAGGAGCGAGCTGAATCAGGCGGATGGGGCAACGCAACTGCATTGACCGGTCAGGCTGGCCACGCATTGCGCACGGGGCCAACGGCTGGAGTTCTGCGGGCGAGAGTTTGGCCGCTTTGATAGATACGGCAACTGGAGGGTTTGGAAAATGCGGAGCCTCGAACATGCGGTCGAAAGCCCCCGTGCTTCTCCGCTGAGCGATATGAAGAGGCAACGCGCCCCTGCGCCCGAAGCAGACATGAGCCGCTACTTTCATCATGTGCGCGCCGAGATACGACCGTTGCTGCCGAAGGCCGCGACCAGCATCCTCGAGATCGGGGCCGCCTCCGGGCAGACGTTGCGCTGGATCAGAACGATCTACCCCGACGCAGTGACGACCGGCGTCGAGATAAATGACGCGGTCGCAGAGGAACTGAGCCGCAATGCGGATGTGGCGGTCTTGGGCAGCATTGATGAATGCCTACCTCGGCTCAAGAAGTACGATCTCATACTGTTGCTCGACGTCCTCGAGCATCTTGTCGATGCGAAAACCGTTCTGCAGAATGTGCGAGGATTGCTCGAGCCTGGTGGTCATGTCGTGGTATCCGTACCAAATGTCGCGCATCTCAGTGTTGCGGTTCCGCTTCTGTTCAAGCGCCGGTTTGACTACCAGGACGCAGGTATTCTGGACCGCACCCATCTGAGGTTCTTTGTCGAGGATACCGCGATTGGGCTCATGAATTCCGCGGGCCTGAAGGTCTCCAAGGGGCTGATTTCCGGAATGCAAGGCTACAAGGCAAAGACGCTTCATCGTCTTTCGTTCGGCCTGTTGAAGCACCATCTGGCGAAGCAGTACATCATGCTCGGAGAAGCGATTGATGGCGAGGAACGCCAGAAGTCGCTTGTCTGGAAGATCGCCAAATGAGAATTGCGAGAGCAATATGAATTTGAAGGCAGTAGCCCGCTATTTCTACGCCAACGTTCCTGGCGTTGCGGCGGTGAGGTTTGCTGTCAAAGACGGTGTTGCACCGTACCTTTTCAAGCCGGAGTTTCGTGGAGTTGGATTGCTCTGCATCGGAAGCGGTTTGATAGTGGACGTGGGCGCGAACCGAGGCCAGAGCACGGCGGCGTTCAAGAAACTTGCGCCAAAGTCCCGTATCATGGCCTTCGAGCCCGAACCGCGGTCAGCGAAGCGACTTGCATTTCGCCATCGCCGAGACGACGCCGTGACCATTCTCGACTGCGCGCTTGGCTGCAGGTCCGAGGTTATCGACTTTTTTCTTCCAAGATACGGTCGATGGGAGTGCGACGGAATGGCCGCGACGTCCTACGAGGGGGCAACGGAATGGTTGAGGAATCCGGGACGGATGTACCGTTTTGACGAAAGGAAGCTGTCTGTCCGGGAGCATCGGGTTACGTGCAAAGCTCTCGATTCTCTCGATCTAGCTCCGGCTCTGATCAAGCTTCATGCCCAGGGAGCCGAGCTGGATATCCTCAAGGGTGCGCAAGGAACATTGCAGCGGCAGAGACCCGCATTGATGTGTGCGTTTGCCTCGCCGGCGGTTACCGAATTCCTGGATGATCTCGGCTATCGCCCCCACGTCTACGATCGGGGATGCTTTAGGCCGGGAACTGCACCGCTGTCCGTAACCTTCACTTGGTATCTCACAGAGGCGCACGTGAAAGCATCCAATCGAACTGGGCGCGGGATGTCGGCGTTTTGGAGAACCATGCGCCGGGGATGGTACCCGATCTAGACTGTCAGACTACAGAGGCTGCATTGAGTTTCTCGACGGGCGTTTTGATGCCACTGCCGCTTACAGGCAAAGGAGTGGGCTACACCTGCGGCTCCCTCGCAGAGGCTATGGCCGATCGGGATTTTGGCGTGACGATCGTCACTCCGCGCAGCCGATGGCCTTTGCCCCTGGTTGAAGTGATCGAGACCTTGCCCGCTTGGAAGCGGTATTTCCCTTATGGCTGGGTGAAGAGCGGCGCTGGCCGAAGCATGGAGGCTGCATTCCTCTCGTACCTGGATCGCTCTCGATCGCGCAGGGTGGCTGCGTATCTCTGGCCCAGCGCTAGCATGGAATTGCTCCAGGAGTTGAGACGGCGTGACATCCCGGTATTTCGAGAGCAGTTCAATTGTCATACCAGGACCGCCAAGGCCATTCTCGACGATGCATACGGCAAGATTGGTGTAGCGCCTATGCATGGGATCACCGACGCGACAGTTGATCGCGAAACCGAAATTCTGGAGGCGATGGACTACATATTCTGCCCGAATCAACCGGTCGAAAGTTCGTTGCTCGAGAATGGCGTTTCGAAGAGCAAATGTCTGGAAACAGCATATGGCTGGGACCCGGTTCGCTTATCGGGAAAGAATCGGCTTCTTCCCTCGAATCATGAATTTACTGCGGTCTTCGTCGGGATCATCGGGGTACGAAAGGGAGCCCATTTGATCCTTGATTATTGGGCGAAAAGCGGGGTGAAGGGCCGGCTTGTGTTGGCTGGAAGAATGGAGCCAGTCATCAAGGAAAAATACAGCGACTTGCTCGCGCGGGATGACGTGACGGTGCTCGACTATGTCGAGGATGTTGGATCGCTTTATCGATCGGCCGACATCTTCGTCTTCCCATCCTTGGAGGAGGGAGGGCCCCAAGTCACCTACGAGGCGTGCGGTTGCGGCCTACCGGTTATAACGACCAGCATGGGTGCGGGACGGATCGTCCGAAATGAATGTGAGGGCCTTGTGCTGGATCCGTATGACGCAGCTGGTTGGATCGCTGCCATTCGGCGGCTGGCGGAGGATACTGAACTTCGACGACGAATGTCGACTGCTGCGCTTGAGCATGCGGAGCGTTTTACGTGGACCACGGTCGCTGGCAGGCGCCGCGAGCAAATGATAGGGCGTCTAGGCTATGGCAACTGATCGCGCCAAACTTGCGGTGCTCATCGTCTCCTATTGCAATCCGGATGACGTCGATCGCTGTTTGAAGTCGTTGGCGCATTCCGATTGGAAGGATTTCGAGGTCTTCGTCTGTGAGAACGGAGGGAAGGAGGCGTTCGAGCGGTTGTTTGCGGTGGTTGCCGGTCCAGACCGAACGCTCCAGCAACTGCACGGCGGCTCGGATATTCTGGACCACGCGAGAGGAAGACTAGCCGTCGTCGAAAAATGTCGATTTCGGAGCCGGGCAAATATCGTTCGGCTTGGACTTGCGATGGACAATCTCGGCTATGGCGGTGGTGTCAACGCCTGGCTCGAGCAAGTCCTTGAGAGCCCGGGCTGGGATTCGGTGCTCGTTCTCAATCCTGACACCGAAGTGGACAGTCATTGCTTGTCTGAACTAGTGGCAAAGGCTGCCGCAGGATTTGGCATGGTCGGTGCGACCTTGGTGTTCGATCACGTGCCGGACAAGATTATCAATTACGGTCTTCATTGGTCGTCGACGACGGGCCGTGTCGTAGCAGTTGGCCGAAACGCTCCGGCGGGGAGGGCTCCATCGCGCGAGGAGATGTCCGAGATTGACGCCATCAGCGGTGCTTGCGTTCTGGTCACGCGCGACTTCGTTGAAGAGGTCGGTCTGATGACTGAGGACTATTTTCTCTACATGGAGGACCTGGACTGGGGGCGTCGTCGTGGCGAGCATCGGATAGGATTTGCAGAAAGAGCGATCGTACGGCACGTTGGAGGCACGGCTATCGGCTCTGCCGTCGATCCGAGGAAACGCTCCTACTTGTCTGTGTATCTGTCTGCACGCAATAGCATTGTCTACGCTCGCCGGGAGGCAGGATGGCGGTGGGGCCTCCATTTTGCTTTCGGCTTGTTGTACGCGATCAGATACGTCGCCATCGGGGCTCCAACCGCCGCGAAGATCACGGTCAGGGGACTGATAGACGGAGTGATGGGAAAGACTGGAAAGCCGGACGCATCCCTGCAATTGCACGTGCTTGGCTAGGCGCTCGTGTGGACCGATGTCTTCTGGAACGTCGGGCAAGATGTAGACGATGTTCAGAGGATCGATCCGTAGGCGAGATCATTTCTTTTGCGCGATGCGCGCGATCGCATATCTTTTGATGACGGCAAGGCGCCAGTTGGCGGGGGGCGCGGCGCGCGCGCAGTGTGGCTAACCGAACAATCGCACAAGATCTTTTCCGAGTTTTTGTAGGCTGATGAACAACATGGACGCGTCACTCAAGAAAATGAATAGAAATGCATGGACAAGATACATGTGGTTCTGAAATCGGATCAACATCCGCTCACACAGCGCTTGCGGGTATGGAACTGCATTGAAGAGTAAGACGCATGCCGGCCCTAAGGCCAGGGAGCCGCCCAAATCGCTCGGATAGTGCCATCCAAAGATGACCCGCGGCACTGCTACAATGACGGCGACCCAGAGAAAGCAAAGTATTCCGACCAACCGATGCTCTATGAGGATCAGTGTGGCCAGTGCGAAGAATAGTGTCGAGGTGTCGCTGGGGAATGAGTCTCTGCGATCCCAACCCAAACTCCATCGTGGATCGGCTACATTCAAAGGAAGCGCGGGGTCGAGAAGCGGGCGCATATGAGTGGTGACATGAAATTGTATCCAGACGGAGATAACGGTCGCAAGGCAAACCGCAATTAGTCCTACGAGCATCCGGCTGCGCCGCTTTCGGTCATCGCCGGCGAACCACAATGCGAGCAGGGAGAAGAATATCGGAGATCCCCTGAGCAGGGAATTGTTGTCGAGCTCCCAGATGTGCAGCGAGTCAGTTGCGGCCAGCGAGTTGAGCCTGAGAAGAAGGTCCCGATCCCAGATGCCGCTTGCGGTCTCGCTGAATCTTGCCGCGGAAAATTGCAATCCGAAGATTGCAGCGGCGAGCGCAATTATTAGCGCGGAAAATGTGCTTTTTGACAGTCCATCCCAGACGGCGCCCGTGCCCGCTGCAGGGATGACCGAAAGCAAAGATGACCTCGCATGGTTCTTTGCGAGATTCCGGTCCATGCGTGCAACTCCATTAATTTCTAGGTTACATTAATCCGTTCGATAAATAAATCGCGAAATACTATACTTAAGATTAATTCGTTGCTCGACGCTGGCCGCGCGTCGCCCCAAGACAGGTCAGCTCTGGACTCAAGCGGCGGACGATCGGCCATGGGGCAACGCCGGTTCGCCGGACCTCGTCCAGCTATGACTCCTTCAACCAGCATTCTGTTTGTCCCGCGGGGCGGGGCGTAGCTTGGTCGTGCCCCCAGTGCTGGCTTTGCGGTGGTCGCCGATGATTCGTCGCCTGGCCCCTGGCGAGCATGTGAACTGGGCTCGATGCCGACATGCGCAGCTTCTTCGACTCGGTCGATCACGAGTGGCTGTTGCGGATGGTGGCGCACAGGATCGCCGATCCTCGTATCCTAGGGCTCATCGGGCTGTGGCTACGAGCTGGCGTCCTCGAGAGCGGCGAGAAGCAGGAGACGGACAGGGGCACGCCGCAAGGGGCAGGCATGGTTCCCTGAACGCAAAAGATAAC